>PXTN01000001.1 GCA_003022565.1 Bacteroidetes bacterium QS_3_64_15
CCAGTAGCGCCGTTGGAGTCCAACGGCGCTGCGGGGATCAACGTCGGAATGTGGCTCGATCAACTGGATCGCCGGGCATTCGAAGACCTGTACACTGATCTCTGGCATACGGTATCATTTGCTGACCGCGCCGACCACTCAGAATCTGCACAACGATTCGGCGCAGATGGTATCAGAAGCCTGTCCCGATGGTAACACCGAAAGCCTTCGTGTGCTACTGTCGGGGCCTATCCAGCCAAATGGGGGGACCATATCCGACGGATTTTCGGGCTCCAAATCAAAGCCTGCCCTCGATACCCATCGGGGTTTGGAGCGACGAAGGAAGTATTTTCATGGCAGGAACGTCAGATTCGAGCAGTGCTTTCGAGGAAAGACCGTTGATGCAATTGCCGTGGGGCGACGTGTTGAGCCGCTGTGCGTTTAGCTTCTACGCGCTTCGGGTACAAGATGTAATCTTTCCCCGGGGCTCTCTCAGGCAGTCCGAGGACCCGGGGCGACCGGTGGGCGCCCCGTTCGTCCCTGGTCCCCGTCGTCACGTCCGCTCTGGGCCTTCCTGGAGGGGGCGTCGGTTCTCACGTTGGTCTTGGGAGGGTATTTATCTTTCGGTTCACGAGTCGGCATGGTTTGTGCGCTTAAGCAGCGCCACTACGGGCGTGTAGACTCGTCCCCGTCCCTTCTTGCTCCGTGAAACGATCTCCGTTGAGTATGGGAGTGTGGGCGTGCGGTGGGCAGGTGAACGCACATACGCCCAGACGCCCAGACGCCCCCACCCGGGCAACGCGATCCGTTTGAACGAATGTCGACCTTCGCCATGGCGACTCGCGAGTATCAATTTCAGGGCGTGGCCCCCGGCGGCCAGTCCGTCCAGGGCACCATCATGGCGTCCTCGAAGAGCAAAGCGAAGGAGAAGGTCGACCGGTTGTCCGAGGAGCACGGGTTCAAGCCGTCGGACCTGAAGCAGCGCCGGACCTTCCTCTACAAGGTGCGCCACCCCAACGGGACTGTCACGGAGGGCGAGCAGAAGGCCTTCTCGAAGACGGAGGTGGAGGAGGCCCTGGAGAACATGAACGTGGACGTTGTGAAGGTCCGGGCGAAGTGGTTCGACTTCGAGTTCTCGCCGCCGCAGCAGGACCTCATCATGTTCGTGCGGCTTGCGGCGAACCTGCTCCGCGAGAACCTCCCGTTCGACGAGGTGCTGGAGATGCTGGTGAACGACGTCTCCTCGAAGAGCCTCCGGCAGGTCATTCGGGATCTCAACTCGGACCTCAAGAGTGGGATGAGCGCCGAGAAGGCGTTCAACAAGCACCGCGACAAGCTCGGCAAGTTTACGGCGTACATGCTGGGCATCGCCTCCCGGAGCGGAAACATGGCCGAGATCTACGAGGCCACCGCGCAGTTTCTGGAGCGGAAGGACGAGTTTAGCTCCCGGGTGCGCAGTGCCATGATCATGCCGGCGGTCACCACCGTCGGCATGCTGGGGGCCATGGTGTGGTACATCTGGTACATCGTTCCCGCCACCGCAGGCCTCTTCGAGGGGATGGGCATGGACATTACCCTGCCCCCCCTCACGAGCTTTTCGCTCGCCATGGCCCACTGGCTCGACCAAAACTGGCTCTGGGTGCTGATCGCCACGGTCACGCCCATCGTGGCGTTCGTGGTGTGGGCGCGAACGGAGCAGGGGAAGTTTTACCTTCACAAGTACATGATCCAGGTCCCGGTCATCGGGAAGCTCCTGCACAAGATCAACGTCGAGATTTTCTGTCGGGTCTTCGCGATCCTCTACTCGGGCGCCGGCGACAACCTGCGCGTGATTCGCGTCGCCGCGGAGGCCTGCGGCAACAAGTATATGGAGTATCGCATCCGGAACGTCACGATTCCCATGATGACGGCCCAGGGGGCAAGCCTCGTGCAGGCGCTCAAGGCAAGCGGCGTCTTCACCTCGATGGCCATCACGCGGTTCAAGAGCGGGGCCGAGACCGGGAGCGTGAAGGAAAGCGCCCTCCAGATGGCCAACTACTACGAGCAGGAGACCGAGCTGAGCCTCGACGCGACGGTGGAAAGCATTCAAACGGCCGTCTCCGTCATCATTGCGTCCGGGGTCCTCTTCCTGACAATTCTTTCCGCGGAGATGGCCTTCATTCAGCCCTCCCAGGCCGACATGATGGGGATGTAAATCTCCGGAGGGATCATCAATCCCCTGATTGCACTGTTTTTGTCGGACCTGATTCTCCGAGTCCCGTGTTGTGTGAAGCGTGATGCGTGAGGAGTGAAATACTCACGTGTCACGAGTCACGCATCACGTTTCACGCATCACGTTTCACGCATCACGTTGTACGCATCACCCAGCACGATCTCCATCTGACCACGAACCCAATGCCCCCCTCACGATGAGCGAGACATCCGCCGTGAATCTTCCGCCCGCCTCGCCGGAGGGAGATTCAGGCGAGACCCATTCCGGATCAGAGACGGAGGGAGGAGTCCCGCGGCGGCTTCGCCCCACATCCCTGGGCCTGGGGCCGGTGAACGCCCCCCGCTTCGCGATGCCGCCCTTTTCGCTCAACACCGAGCGATTCGGTCCAAACCCCGGGACGGACCGGAGCACGTCGAGCGGGCAGTCGACGGACGGGGCACGCCAGGGCTACGCAGTGGACCGGGCCGGGAGCGACGGGGCCCCGGGACGAGACACCGACGAACCGGGCCTCGCGGATCCGGCATCCGATGAGGAACTGACCTCGCCGCGCCGCGCCGACGAGCCGGGGTCCGACGGCGGCAATGCGTCTCAATCAGACGGGCCTCCACAGCTCGACAGTGCGATCGACGAACTGGAGGGCCAGGTCGACACTGAACTCGTCGACGAGTTCGCCTCGCGGATGTCGTCGAGCGCGTCGGTCGGCACGAACGACCGGGTCGTCGAGATGCTGCTGCGCCGGGGGATCGTGGAGCCGGAGCAGGTCGACGCGGCGCAGGAGCAGCGGGAGACCGAAACGCCCGACCTTGCCCTCTGGCGCGTGCTGGCAGAGCAGGAGGGGGTGGACGAAGAGGCCGTCTATGAGCGGGCCGCCCGCATCTACGCGTTCTCGGCGGCCAATCTCGAGGAGGAGGACCTGGATCTCGACTTCGTCCAGTCCACCATGGAAGGATTTACCGAGGAGCAGCAGGAGCACCTGCTGGACCTGGGGCTGGTGCCCCACCATGCGCAGACGACGGGTCGGTCGAGCACGGTGGTGTTGATCACGCACGACCCGATGCGCCCGGAGGTGCATCGGCTGGCCCGCTCCCTCGACCTCGACCACTTCGAGCTCCAGTACGCCCCGAAGTCGGCGGTCAGCGAGTTGCTCGCACAGGCGTTCCCCAAGGACAACAAGTACCTGGAGCGCCTTGACCAGGGGTCGTCGATCGATCTGGGTCAGAGCTTCGAGGAGGAGGAAGACCTGGTCGACAATGAGAAGCTGGAGGAGGAGATCAACCGCTCCACGCTCATCAATCTGTTCGAGGCCACGCTCGTGGAGGCGGTGCGCGAGGGGACGTCCGACATTCACATCTACCCAAACTCGGACAAGGAGGTGGAAGTCCACTTCCGGATGGACGGGCGCCTCCAGCACTGGCACACCGAGGACCGCGTGCACCCGGAAGCGCTCTTGTCGGTGATCAAAGACAACTGCCAAAGCGTGGACCGCTTCGAGAGCGACGCGGCGCAGGACGGCTTCATCCAGCGCGACGTGGACGGGACCCGCATCCGGTACCGGGTCTCGATCATGCCCATTGCCAGTTCGAACCAGGACATCGATTCGGAAAGCGTCGTCATCCGGGTCCTCGACGACCGGAAGGTCATCACGGACCTCACCAAGCTCGGGCTGGCACCGCGGGCGCTCGATCGGTTCGAACACGCCATCAACCAGCCCAACGGCATGGTCATTCTCACCGGGCCCACCGGCTCGGGAAAGAGCACGACCCTCGTGGCCGCGCTCCACGAGGTCATTGGCCCGGAAGAAAACGTGCTCACGATTGAGGACCCGGTCGAGTACATCATTAGGGGGGCGCGGCAGGTCAAGCTCAGCGACAAGCTGGAGCTGAAGGATGCGCTCCGCTCCATCCTGCGCCACGACCCGGACACGGTGATGGTGGGGGAGATGCGGGACAAAGAAACCGCTGAGCTCGCCATCAAACTCGCCAATACGGGACACCTCACGTTCTCGACGCTTCACACCAATGACGCGCCGAGCGCGGTGAGCCGCCTCTACAAGATGGACATCGAGCCCTTCCTCATCGCCTACGCCATCAACCTGGTGGTGGCCCAGCGCCTGATCCGGACCCTCTGCACGAACTGCAAGCAACCCGTTCGCGATCCGGACCCCGTGAAGCTCAAGCAGCTCGGCTTCTCGGACGAGGAGATCGACACGGGGACGTTCCGCACCGCGAGGGCGTCGGGGTGCAGCCAGTGCGGCGGCACCGGCTACGACGGCCGGCGGGCGATCGCGGAAGCCCTGTATCTGACGCCTCCCATCCGGCACATGATCGTGGAGGCGGAGGGCGTCGTCGACGAGAGCGCGATCCGCGAGCACGCCGAGCAGGAAGACGGCATGCGCTCGCTCCAGGCCTCGGCCCGGGAGATCATCCTCAACGGAGAGACGTCCGTCGAGGAGATGGTGCGCGTGGTTTCGACGTAGGGGGGCGTGAAGAGTGAAGAGTGAAGCGTGATGAGTGAAGAGTGATAAGTGAAGCGTGATGAGTGACGAGTGGTGCGTGATGAGGGATGCGTGACGGTGTACTCCACGCTCTACTGCAAGATAGGTTGATGCAAGGCAGACAAATGTGATACACACTACGCACTACGAAATACGCACTACGAAAGCAGCACGCGCACCGACACCCACGACCGGTACACGATGTGTGCGGGTGAGCCGGCGGTGCTCACAATGTCCCCTCACTAGAATCCCTTCGGACCATGCCCCAGACGCTCCTCTCCATCGCCGGGCTCCTGATCGTCACACTTCTCAGCTTTAGTCAGCAGCAGACGAACCTCAGCACCCAGCAGGCGGCGGTCCGGGCCGAGATGCAACAGATGGCCATCGGCGTCGCCAAGAAGAGCGTAGAGGTCGTCCGCGCCCGCGCCTTCGATGATTCGACGAAGTCCGGCGATCCTCCCCCATCGGAGCTTACCAAGTTCGAGGACTTTCCGGCTGAAAAGAACGGAAAGGACAGAAAGGACTGCCGGGCATTCGGGGGAAGCGACACGTGCGACTCAATCGAGGATTTTCACGAGATGACCCCGGCCATCGACTCGGTGTCGGTCCCAGGGGGCACCTTCGCATTTAAGATCGAAATCGAGGTGCACTACGTCGATTCGGACTTGAACAGGACGAGCAGCAGGACGGAGCGGAAAGAGGTGGCGATTCGCGTGCGGGATGATCGGGGGAATCAGGAGCCCCTCCTCCACGAGCCCATTACGTTCACCGAGGTTCTGGGGTATGTCTGACTCTTTCGCAATGGGGGCATCTTGAGCGGGGCGCACTCTAAAAAGCACTTCTTTTTTGGGCAGGGCGTCTCGGTCGCTTGGCCCCTCCCTCGGAATGACAAGCCGTTTACGGCCCGAATACATTTCTCTTGAACGTGCAGTAGGGGAGACGCAAGAATGCGAAGGGGAATCTCGCATACGCTATGATTCACACAGGTCCGACTGAGCTGTGACACTCATCTACGACAATCTTATCTCGACCGTGATCGCGATGACGGTCATCCTCGTCCTCGCGTCCATGCAGTTGCGGGCCACGAAGCAACAGGTGGCGACGACCGCCCACTACGTGATGAAGCAGCGGACCACACAGTTGAGCTCCTGGCTCCAGGAGGACCTGGGGAAAATTGGAAAGAACGTGAAAGGCGACAGCGTGTCGGTCGACACGCTAATCGTTCCGAACGACGACTCGACGGCCGCCTGGCGGACGAAGCGGTTCGTCTTCGAGCACGACTCGGTCGAGACGGACGGAAACCGAGTGACGATCAAGGTCCGGTACGACATCGAGAATGCCGGAACGCAAATGGTCGGAGGGGAGGAGAGGGACGTGTTTCAGCTTGTTCGGGAGCGAAAGGTCGGATCGGATCCCTGGGAGGAAGACGGGGGAAGCGCGGCCACGCTGGAATACTTCGACGTGGACCTGCTCAACAAGGACGCTGTTCGCGTCGAGGACCCCGAGCAACACCTGGAGGCCGTGCCGGACACCGTTCGGAGCGTCCGGGTTCGCTTTTCGGTCCTGTCGCCCTTCCAGAACACTCAGCTTCCGGTGCCGGCCTCCCGCACAAACACGGTCGTGGCCCAGTATCTTCCCGCTGATCCGTGGGAGTGAACGCCCGGTCGCGGGAGGGGAACGCGACCCTCGGCCGCGTGGCGAAGGTCCAGGCCGTTGGTACTTCGTCAACCGTAACCTTCCGAACGAGAAGGAGGGCGTGCTGCGTGAGTCAGAGTGCAGTGTGTGAGAAGTGATGAAGTGATGCGTGAAGCGTGAGCCGTGAGACGCCGTTTTCCGTACGCATCTATTTTCTGGCAGTGGAGACGCAAAAGCGCACTCTCGGTTGCCGTCCCAACATTCGGTTGCGACCCATCCGACTGGACGGGGAGACTTCTACATTCGTCAGATGGGCTCCACGTTAGGCCTGGAGCGACGGTGTGCGTCCATGCGACTGCCCTGGCGAAGGCCCGAGCGCAGAGCGAACACAGTGGGCAGGAATGAAACGACCGTATAGAAATTGCCGGCCGCCCCTCGGCACCACAGCCCCGTGGGCCGCCGCGAGGGGGATCGGGGACTGGCCCGAAATTTGAAGTAAATTAGGCCGCGGTCCGAATGCTCTCTCACGGATGCCCGCCTGACCTATGGGAAAGTATGTACTGCTGCTCGTCATGGCTGCTGCTGGGGTGTGGACCTTGGCCCAACAGCAGACCACTCTCCAGACTGCCGAGACGGAAGTCGAGCGCGAGGAGGAGGTGCTCGCCCGGCAGGCGGCCCGCACCGGGCTCAACTCCCTCCTTGCCGAGACCCGGACCGTAGCGGACGACAAGTGCCCGGATCAGATCGTCGAATCCGTCGACTCGCACTCCGGGACGTACGAGACCGATGGGTACCACCATGGGACGTACGAGGCGTGGCTGGAAAAAGCGCCCGGCGTCGATCTTGGATACCGGGCCCACGCGAAGGGCCAGTTCCCGGGCGAGGACGGAGCAACCGTCACGCTCGACCGGCT
>PXTN01000002.1 GCA_003022565.1 Bacteroidetes bacterium QS_3_64_15
GGACCTGCGATTAAATGCCCAACCGCCTCGCCGACGAGCAAAGTCCCTATCTGCACCAGCATAAGGATAATCCCGTGGAGTGGTACCCATGGGGCGAGGAGGCCTTCGAGACGGCCCGCCGGGAGGGCAAACCTATTTTTCTCTCCATCGGCTACTCGACCTGCCACTGGTGCCACGTGATGGAGCGCGAGTCTTTCGAGGACCAGGAGGTGGCTGCGGTCCTCAACGATGGGTTCATCCCGATTAAGGTCGACCGCGAAGAGCGGCCCGACGTAGACAGCATTTACATGGACGTGTGCCAAATGATGCGCGGGCAAGGTGGCTGGCCGCTGACCGTGCTCCTCACGCCCGACCGCAAGCCCTTTTTTGCGGCGACGTACCTGCCGAAGGAGGGCCGCTTTCAGCAGACGGGGCTCATGGACCTGTTGCCTCGCGTGCAGAAGCTCTGGCAGAACGACCGCGATAAACTTCTCGAGGACGCCGAGGAGGTCACTGATCTGCTCCGGCGGTCGACCGAAGAGCAGGAGAGAGGCGATGCCCCCGGCCCGCAGCTCTTGAGCGAGGCGGCCCGGCAGTTGTCCCGCCAGTTCGACCGGACCCATGGCGGCTTCGGGTCGGCTCCGAAGTTTCCGGCGCCGCACAACCTACTCTTCCTGCTTCGCCACTGGCACCGGACGGGCGAGGAGCGAGCCCTCGACATGGTGACCGAGACGCTCGATCAGATGCGGCTCGGCGGCATGTTCGACCAGGTCGGGTATGGGTTTCACCGGTACTCTACCGATCAGCAATGGAAGCTGCCCCATTTCGAAAAAATGCTCTACGACCAGGCGATGCACGTCCTGGCGTACACCGACGCCTATCAGGCCACCGGAGAAGAGCGCTACGAGAGGACGGCCCGCGAAGTGCTCACATACGCCATGCGGGACCTGCAAGCCCCGGACAGCGGATTCTACTCGGCTGAGGACGCCGACAGTGAGACCGAAGACGGGGAGATGGAGGAGGGCGCCTTCTACGTGTGGTCGACCGACGAAATTCGCGAGCTTCTCGACCCAGACCTCGCGGAGCTGGTGATCGATGTCTACAACATGGCGCCGGAGGGCAACTACCAGGAGGAGAGCACCGGCGAGCGGACCGGAAAGAACGTGCTGCATCTGGACCGCTCTCTCGCCGACGAGGCCGAAAGGCGGGACCTGGACGAGGACGCGTTGTGGGATCGCATCGAAACGGCCCACACCACTCTGCTCGAGGCCCGGTCGGAGCGTCCCCGTCCCCACCTCGACGACAAGGTGCTGACGGACTGGAACGGCCTGATGGTCGCGGCCCTGGCAACGGCAGCACGGGCGTTCGACGAGCCCGACTACGAGGCCGCCGCCCGTCGCACGGCGCAGTTCCTGCTCGACACGATGCGCGACGCCGAAGGGCGCCTTCTGCACCGCTACCGCGAGGGGGAGGCCGGCATTCAGGCGACGCTCGACGACTACGCATTCCTCACCTGGGGCCTCCTGGAACTCTACGAAACGACCTTCGACCCCGCGTGGCTCCGCGCCGCCCAGGAGCATCTGGACGCCAGTCTCGATCGCTTCTGGGATGCCGAGGGTGGCGGCTTTTACATGACGCCGGACGACGGGGAGGCGCTCATCGTGCGCCCCAAGGAGGCGACCGATGGCGCCATGCCGTCCGGCAACTCGATACAGTTAATGAATCTGCTCCGGCTGGCGCGCTTTACGGGGCGCACCGGGTACGAAGAGCGGGCGGCGGCGCTGAGCGAGTGGACCGGATCGAGCGCTCGGAGTCGGCCCACCGGCTTCACGGCGCTGCTGATGGGGCTCCACTGGGCGCTCGGTACGCCGCGGGAGGTGGTGGTGGCGGGCGACCCGGAAGCCGACGACACGCAGGCCCTTATCGATGTACTCCGCGATACATACGCTCCGACCACCGCCACGCTCCAGCGACCGCCCGGCGACGCGCCCAAGATTACGGACCTCGCGCCGTTCACGGCCGCCCAGACGCCGCTCGACGGACAGGCGGCGGCCTACGTGTGTCGGGACTTTCAGTGCGAGGCGCCTACTACCGATCCCGACGCTCTGCGGGCACAGCTGAAGACGTAATCCCCTACGCCCTACCGATGTGCGAGAAAGCACCTGAATGAAGCCAACTCCTCGGAAAAATCCCCGATATCCCTAACTCTGGAAGGAGGACGTGGAGATGAGGAGACGCGGAGAACACGCTGCACAGAGCCCCTCCCCGCGTCTCCCGATCCCTGTGTCCCATGTGCCCTGTGCAAAGCCGGCCGAGCCCCTCGAGTACGAGAGGCGGTTCTGACGGTCGTCGGGACACGAACTACCCCACACATCGGTAAACCCACAACGCGGAACCCACAACGCAAACCCCTCACCTCTACACTATGCGCGACGTTTACATTGCATCGGCGGTCCGGACCCCCATTGGCACACTCGGGGGATCGCTGAAGGATCACTCCCCGGTCGACCTGGCTGCGCCCGTGATGCGGGCGGCCCTCGACCGCGCCGACGTGGACGGCGGCGGGCTCGATCTCTATATCTTCGGCAACGTCCTGCGGGCGGGGCAGGGCCAACTCGTGCCCCGGCAGGCGGCCCTACAGGCCGGCATCCCCAAGAGCATCGACGGCTATGCCGTGGACATGGTGTGCGCCTCCAGCATGATGTCGATCATGAACGGCGCAACGATGATTAAGGCCGGGGAGGCCGATCTCATCCTGGCCGGCGGCACCGAGTCGATGTCGGACGCCGGATACTACCTCGATTCGGGAGCGCGGTGGGGCTACACGCTCTCCCCCGGCGGCGAGCGGTTGCAGGACATTATGCAGCGGGACGGCCTCAGCGACCCGGACAGCGGGAAGGTGATGGGCGAGCAGACCGAGCGGCTCTGCGCGGAGCACGGCATCGAACGAGAGGCGCTCGACGAGATTGCGGCCCAATCGCAGCAGCGGGCCGCCGAGGCCGCCGACGAGGGGCGGTTCGACGATGAGATTACGCCCGTGGAGTACGAGGCGCGGTCCGGAACCGAGACGCTGACGACCGACGAGGGCATTCGGCCCGACACCACCGCCGACGAGCTCTCTAATCTGAGCCCGGCGTTTACGAAGGACGGCGTCTTGACGGCGGGGAATAGCAGCCAGATTTCCGACGGGGCGGCGGCTGTGCTGCTCGCCAGTGCCGACGCGGTCAAGGCGCACGGCCTCACGCCGCTCGTACAGGTGCACCGGGGCGGCTGGTCGGCACGCGAGTCGTGGCGCTTCCCCGAGGCGCCGATCCCGGCCGTCCACAACGTCCTCGACGCAACCGACACGACGCTCGACGACTACGACCTCTTCGAGAACAACGAAGCCTTCGCCATCAACAACATCCTCTTCCACCGCAAGCTGGACGTGCCGTACAATCGGTTGAATGTGCACGGCGGGGCCATCGCGCTGGGCCATCCCATCGGGGCCTCCGGCACGCGAATCACGGTGACGCTTCTCCATGCTCTTGACCAGCACGATGGAGAAATGGGCATGGCGGCCATCTGCCACGGCACCGGGGGGGGCGTGGCGCTTGCGGTTGAACGGACGTAGCCCGGTGTTCTCACAAGAGGCGTAGCGAGGCACAAGCGGCGGTTCACGATGCTATTTGCACGTGCCATTGCGCGCTGCAGGCGATGCCCCGCATCGGCGAGGAGGAAACATGAGCAGATGGGGCCGCCGCTGAAGCCGCAGTAGCGTCCCGTCAGAACCCGGGGTAGCATCCGCTGGCTATTGCGGACGACAGGCGGCGAGACCTTGGACAGCGCGGAGACGGAGGGGGGGACCGCCGCCGTTGAGGACCCCTTCGATGCGATGAGGGGTCTGTTCACCCGTGAAGGCAAAGGTCTCATCGAGGTGCACCTGCGCCCCGGTGAGCGTAAGAGCAGCGGCGTGGGCGGGTGGAAGCTTTGTGTAGAGCGGACGGCCCACGACGGTGAGGGAGGTTTCGTGGGTTGGGGCCCCGAGATAGGTAAGTTCTCCGCCCCGAACCCGAGCGTCGCACGGCCCGTCGACCTGCCGCAGTGCGAGGGACGCACCGTGGACGGTGAGGTCCACTGGGCCGTGAGTGTCCTGCACAGTGGTAGGGGCGGCCCGCGCCTGAAGGGTCGTCGATGCGTCTGTAAGATGCTTGAGCGTGACCTCACCGGCCGACCATTGCAGATCGAGCGGCGACCCGGAGCTCTCCTGCACCGTTAGGGCTCCCCCGGTCCCCCGGACGTGAATCGGACCTCCGACCTTTTTAAGATGCACAGACCCGCCACCCATCACGGTACAGTCGAGACTCCCGGTGAGGCCGGAGGCATCCACGGCACCGCCAGGGACCTGAGCCGTCACGGCCGTATCGGGAGGAAGGCGGACATCGAGATGAACCGTCGTCGGATGCTTGAGTCGCCAGCGCCAATCCTCCACGGTGTCCGAGAGAGGGGTCCCGAACACGTGCAGCCGCCTGTCCGACTGGTGGGTGGAGACGCCTTTCCGGTCGATGAGTGACTGAGCAGTGTCTGGCTCTACATCCGGCACGGAGCCGCGAATGTGGACACGATCCTCGTCGGCGTGGGGACGGAACTGGACGTGTGCTCCGGGGACGTTGAGGTCGAGAGCATCGAGGGGATCGGTCCCGAACGACACGTCCATCACGGTTGCATCCGGGGAGGAGGGAGGGGACATTGGAGAACACCTTCCATACATGATCAAGCACAGCGTCTACCGGTCTGCCTACCGACTGTTCATCACTCCATGGAGCCCCTACCGGCATCATTTTTCGACCGTCCCACTGTTCAGGTCGCGCGGGAGCTTCTCGGGTGTCGTCTCGTCCACAAACACCCGGAGGCAGGGCAACTCGTCGGTCGTATCGTGGAAACGGAGGCCTACACTGAGGACGACCCGGCCTGTCACGCCTCGCATCTGTCGAAAGACCCGGAGACCGGGGCTGTGTCCGGTCGGGGACGGGGCCGGGATCTTTTTGCCGCTCCCGGAACGGCCTACGTCTACCTCATCTACGGGATGCACTGGCTCCTGAACGTCGTGACCGAGTCGGAAGGCACGGCGGGGGCCGTCCTTATTCGGGCCGTCGAGCCGCAGTCGGGCACTGCGTTCATGCGCGAAACCCGCGGCGTCCATCGAGACGTCGATCTCACGAACGGTCCCGGCAAGCTCACCGACGCCTTCGACGTAGGGGAGGACTTTCACCAGACCGACCTCACGGCCCCGCCGCTGTGTGTGGCCGACGGGCGGAGCGTGCAGGAGCATGAGGTCACGCGCTCCTCGCGCATCGGCATCTCAAAAGGCGTGGGACGGCTGTGGCGATGGTTCGTGGCGGGGAATCGGTTTGTCTCGAACGGCACGCCGAGTGGGTAGTGCGTGGTGCGTATTTCGTATTGCGTATTTCGTATGCGTTGGCAACCCTACGCAATACGCACTGCGCAATACTCCCCGGAATCCTCGCCGCGCTCAGCCGTACACACCACGGATCTCTTGACGAAAGCTGTCTCATCGCCCCGACTTCACGCCGTCATGGAGACGACCCAGGAGCGAACGACCTACGAACAGGAGCGCGATAAGCCCTTGCCCAGCTTAAATCACGGATTCCTCCAGGCAGTCATAACCGGAGAGCTTCTTGGGCATCGTGAAAAGTATACGTCCTTCAGTGAACTCACCCTTCAAATTGGCGATCTGCGTGTTACACCGGATCTTTGTGTCTACCCGAAGATGAGCATGAATTTTCAGGAGGACGTGGTTCGAGTGACCGAACCTCCTCTCATCGCTGTCGAGATTCTGAGTCCCACACAGAGTCAGCAGGATGTCATGGATCGGATCAATGGCATGCTCGATGCGGGAGTCGAGTCGTGCTGGCTTGTGCAGCCCGTCACCGAGACGATTACTATTTTTACCGGCAACGAGAAACCGACTACCGTCTCTACCGGCACGCTCCACGATCCGGCCACCGATATTGAGGTGAATCTCGCCGACATTTTTGGGGAGAAGTGATCTTCTTCCGTGCGTGAACCCTTCCCGCGCAAACTCCTGTCTCCCACTTCCTTGTTACTAACGCACTAACTGGATACTGAATCCCGACGCTTCGATGGATCCTCACCTTCAAGCCGATGTCCCCACGACCCGCACCTCGGAAGAAATCCGCCGGGAGTTTCTGCAGTTCTTCGAGGACAAGGGGCACCAGATCGTTTCGAGTGCCTCGCTCGTGCCGGAAGGAGACAGCACGCTGCTGTTCACCAACGCCGGGATGAACCAGTTCAAAGACGTGTTTCTGGGCACCGGTCAGCGTCCGTACACCCGAGCCGTGGACACGCAGAAGTGCCTGCGGGTCTCCGGCAAGCACAACGACCTGGAGGAGGTGGGGCACGACACGTACCACCACACCTTCTTCGAGATGCTCGGCAACTGGAGCTTCGGCGACTATTTTAAGGCCGAGGCCATCCAGGGGGCGTGGGAGTTGCTGGTGGATCGGTGGGGGCTCGCGCCGGATCGGCTGTACGCCACCGTCCACGAGGGGGACCCGGACTTTGAGCTGGAGGCCGACGCGGAGGCCTACAATCTCTGGCTCTCGCAGACCCCGCTGCCCGAAAAGCGCGTCCTCTACGAGCCTTCTAAGGAAAACTTCTGGATGATGGGCGACACCGGGCCCTGTGGCCCGTGCTCGGAAATCCACGTGGACCTCAGGCCTGCCGAGGCACGCCGCGAGACCCCTGGCCGTGCGCTGGTGAACGCCGACCACCCGCGAGTGATGGAGTTGTGGAACCTGGTGTTCATCCAGTACAACGCGCAGTCCGACGGGGGCTTGGAGCCCCTGGAGGACCAGCACGTGGACACGGGCATGGGCTTCGAGCGGATGGTGGCCGTCCTGCAGGGTGAAGAGTCGACCTACGACACGGACCTCTTCGCACCGCTCCTGCAGGCGGCAGCCGACCTCTCGCCCCAAGAGGAGGTTCGTGGATACGACGATCTTCGAATCGAGGATTCCGAAGAACGCGAGCATGTGCGAATTGCTCTCCGCGTGGTGGCCGATCACATCCGGGCGATTGCCTTCGCCATTTCCGACGGCGTGATGCCGAGCAACGAGGGCCGCGGCTACGTCATCCGTCGCATCCTGCGTCGGGCCGTT
>PXTN01000003.1 GCA_003022565.1 Bacteroidetes bacterium QS_3_64_15
GCGGGGCGAAGCGAGGAGGCGGAGGCGGCGGAGATCATGCTGCTCCCCGGCGTTGGCTTCGACGTGGTGCCCAGCGATTGTCTGGCCCGATTCGTGGCCAGCCGGGCGGACGCGGCGAGCACGATGGAGGTGGCGTTGTACGCCGAGGGGACCGTCTCGCAGGGCACCCTCAAGACCCTCATCGAGCAGATGGGGCAGGGCGGACTCGTGCGTCGCGAGGGGGAGCTGCGCGAGGTGCCGCCCGGGTGGACGTCGCGCACCGTCGACCTTGGCGATCGTCAGCGTCGCGTCCTCTCGATTCCGGAGGGGAGCGTCGTAACGAGCGGGCACTCCACCGACGTGCCCAACGTGACGGCCTACCTGGCGCTTCCGCCCCTCGTGCAGTCGCTCCTCCGGGCCAGCCGCCACGTGCAGGGGCTCCTGACGTGGCCCCCTGTCCAGCGACTGCTCAAGCGGCTCGTCGAACTGCAGGGGGAGGGACCCACGGCCGAGCAGCGTCGGCAGGGTCGCACCGAGGTGTGGGCGTCGGCGCGGCAGGGAGGGGAAAGACCCGTCACAGCGCGGCTCCACGGCCCCGAGGCTTACACCTTCACCGCCCGGGCCGCCGTGAACGCGGTGGAGCGCGTCCTCGACGGCACCGCCCCGCCCGGCTACCAGACGCCCTCCACTGCATTCGGCGCGGACTTCGTGCTCGACGTGGAGGGCACCGAGCGGGTCGTCGTCGAAGAGCCGTCCTCCTCGTGATGCGTGGAAACAGGGTGCGGGATGACGATGCCCGAATGGACCTCCGCCGTCGCACGTCCATCCCAACAATCACGCGTCCCGCAGCACGAATCACACATCGACCCCGTCCGGTTTGGAGCGCTGAAGCCGCGCCCATCCGTGATCCGATTCCGAAAACGTCTCGTTCCCCATGGCCGACACCTACAAAAAGCTCGTAGCCACCACCTTCACTCCTCAGTTCGGAGAGGCGGCGGAGATCGTCGAGGAAGAACTTCCGGATCCGGCGTCCAACGAGGTGCTCATCAAAAATAAGTACGCGGCCGTCAACGCCACCGACGTGAACATCACCGCCGGGCGGTACGAGCCCGACGCCGAGCTCCCGCTCGACCTCGGCGTGGAGGCCGCAGGCATTGTGGCCGACACGGGCGAAGACGTGTCATACCTCGACCGCGGAGATGCGGTGATTACGAGTACTCTGGGTGGGGGGTATCGCGAGTACAACGTGGAACGGGCCGGCAACACGATCCAGGTACCGACGGCGACGCCCGAGGCCTTGAGCATCGTCGTTAGCGGACTGACCGCCTCGATTGCGCTCGAAGAGGTGGGGGAGATGTCGCAGGACGAGACCGTCCTCGTGACAGCCGCCGCCGGGGGCACGGGCCACTACGCCGTGCAGCTGGCCAAAATTGCCGGGAATCACGTGATCGGGACGTGCAGCACGGACGAGAAGGTCGAGCTTCTGAGCTCGATTGGGTGCGACCGGCCCATCAACTACGAAACGGAGGAGGTCGGGGCGGTGCTGGCCACCGAGTACGAAGACGGGATTGACCTGATTTACGAGGGGGTAGGCGGCCCGCTGTTCGACACCTGCGTCGGGGCGCTGGCCCAGCATGGACGCCTCCTCTCCATCGGCTACGTCAGCGAGTACCAGGAGGGCCCGGAGACGGTCTCCCGCGAGCGGGTTTACACGTCCCTCATTCCCAAATCCGCCTCCATCCGGGGCGTCTTCCTCCCGCACTTTCGCGAGCATTTCTCGGCCCACACGAAAAAACTCATGCGGCTCCAGCAGGAGGGAACGCTGGAGGTCTTCGTCGATGACGCGCAGTTTGAAGGCATTGAGAGCATTTTTGACGCGGTCGAATATCTACACCGGGGCAACAATCAAGGAAAGCTCGTGGTCCGATTCCCGGACTGAGCGGTCCCTCCGCCCCCGCACGAGGCTGTTTTCTTTCCGTCCCCACCCTGCTTCCACGCATGTCGACCCCCGATGAATCGGAGCCCCTCGACTGGACGTCTGTCGCCGCCCTCTACGCAGGACTTCTCCTCGGCCTAGGCGGACTGCTCTACTGGGGCGACTACCGCAACGCGGCGTGGCTGGCCCTGCTCGGCACCGGCGGGGGCTTGACGGCCTACGGCCGCGTGCTTGCGAACCGAGGGGCGGCGCAAACGGCGCAGCGCTGGAAGTGGGCCGCTGGGCTCGTCTACGGGGTCTTTTTTCTATGGGCGGGAACGGTCCTCGTGCGCGCGCTGCTGCAGTGAAACGGTGTCGACAGGAGCCCGCGAGACGGGCGCGTCCGGGAACGAAAGAGTTGGAAAACTTCCCGGGAACCGAAAACAAAAATCGGATTTGTGCCGTTCGCTTTCACCTAAGTACAGAGAACCACCTCAGAATATCCACTCACAAATCCACGAATCGCTCATGGCCTTCGACCTTCCTGATTTGCCGTACGACTACGACGCCCTGGAGCCGCACATCGACGAGCAGACGATGCGGATCCATCACGACAAGCACCATGCAGGCTATACTCAAAAGCTGAATAACGCTCTGGAGGGCCACGACGACCTCCAAGACCGCTCAATTGAAGAGCTGCTTACCGACATCGATTCGCTTCCGTCCGACATTCGGACGCCGGTGCGCCAGAATGGCGGCGGGTTCTACAACCACCGCCTCTTCTGGAACATTATGTCCCCGGACGGGGGCGGCACACCGAACGGCGTCCTTGCCACTGCCATCGATGATCAGTTCGGGTCGTTTGAGGATTTCCAGGAGCAGTTCGCGGACACGGCCACCGGGCAGTTCGGAAGCGGCTGGGGCTGGCTCGTCGCAGGATCCGATGGCGCCCTCTCGCTGACCAGCACCCCCAACCAGGACAGTACCCTGATGGACGGCCAAACGCCCATCCTCGGGGTGGACGTCTGGGAGCACGCCTACTACCTGAACTACCAGAACGAGCGCGGCTCCTACGTCGACGCGTGGTGGAACGTCGTAGACTGGGACGCTGTGGGCCGCAATTACGAGAACGTCGCCTCGGCGTAGTCTGCTTGTCTTGTCGGCCTCGTACGGGCCGATCCGTTGCGCCCCAAGGGGGTGGCCGTCCCGGCCATCCCCTTTTTCGTTGGGGGACATTCGGCGGCCTATTCCGTCTTCAGTGCCTGAACGAGCGTCCGTTGAACGTCGGGACATCTTTCACGACGCGGCCCCACGCGAGGGCATGTTCCTGAAACGTTGCGGTCGGGGTTCTGGAACGGGGTTCTCTGAACACGCCAATCCCCGCGGAATCCTCATCCTGTTTCCAACGTTTCGGGCTTCCTCGAATTGCTGTGACGCCGGGTGCGACGGACGTTATGCCACCCGGGATCGATGTGTCTATCCAGTGTATTCCGTTTCTGGCAAATCGATACACTGGGCGCATGCTGAGTCAAGTCTGGAGTAGCACCACGCACGGGGTGGAAGCCCTGCCCGTCGAGCTCGAAACGAATGTCGCCTCCGGCATGCGGGGCCTCTCGGTGGTGGGCCTTCCGCGAGCGGCGGTGCGCGAGAGCTTCGATCGCGTCCGCGCCGCCCTTGAAAACAATGGCATCCCCGTAGAGTGGGGCCGCATCACCATCAACCTCGCGCCGGCCGACGTGCCCAAGGAGAGCGCCGCCTTCGACCTGCCGATGGCGGTGGGTTGGGTGGCCGCCAGCGGCGATACGCTCAACGGCGCTGTGCTGGACCGCTACTGGCTGACCGGCGAGCTGGCACTGGACGGCACGGTGCGGCCCGTGAACGGGGTGCTGCCAATGGCCATGAAGGCGCGCGAAGAGGGCTACGAGGGCGTCCTCGTCCCCGCCGAGAACGCCGCTGAGGCCGCCGTCGTGGATGACCTCACGGTCTTTCCGGTCGAGACGATCACCGAGGCCTTCGAGATTCTGCAGGACCCGCACGGGTCAGAGGCCCCTGAGCCGTACACGAACGACCTCGACGCCATCTTCGAGGAGGCCCGTCGGTACCGGCGCGACCTCAGCGACGTGCGGGGGCAGGAGAACGTGAAGCGGGCCCTCGAAGTGGCGGCCGCCGGTGGGCACAACGCGCTCATGGTGGGCCCACCCGGCTCCGGCAAGACCATGTTGGCCCGCCGCATGCCCACCATCCTGCCGCCCCTCAGCACCGACGAGGCGCTGGAGACGACCAAGATTCACTCCGTCAGCGGCGAGCTGCAATCCGACCACGGCATCCTCGCCACCCGCCCCTTCCGGGCGCCCCACCACACCATCTCCGATGCGGGCCTCTGTGGAGGCGGAGCCCATCCCACGCCCGGCGAGATCTCGCTCGCGCACAACGGCGTCCTGTTCCTCGACGAGCTGCCCGAGTTTCAGCGGCGGGTCCTCGATCCCTGTCCGTGCGGCCACCTCAACGACCCGAACCAGGAGTGCGTCTGCACGCCCGCCCAGGTACAGCGCTACCTCGGCAAGATCAGCGGTCCGCTGATGGATCGCATCGACCTGCACGTGGAGGTGGCGCCGGTGGACTTCGACGAGATGAGTGCCGAGCGGACCGGCGAGTCCTCGGCCACGGTGCGGAAGCGAGTGGTGCGGGCCCGAGAACAGCAATCGTGTCGGTTCGGCGATGCGCCCGACGTTTACAGCAATGCCCAGATGGACGCCCAGCGCGTGCAGGAGCACTGCGACCTCGACGAGGCGGGACAGAACCTGCTGCGCACCGCGTCGGATCGCCTCGGCCTCAGCGCTCGCGGCTACACCCGCATCCTCAAGGTGGCGCGCACGGTGGCCGACCTGGAGTCGTCCACGTGCATCCAGCCCCAGCACGTGTCGGAAGCCATCCAGTACCGCTCGCTGGACCGCGATTGGTGGCAGGGGTAGCGCAGGTCATCCTCTCCCGGGCGATCCACCGGGAGGGCGCAGGGGTCTCGTTGTGAACAAATCTATCCCGCCCGGCCCTTCAAGGCTCGGGGAGGAGGCTGCTTGAGACGGACAGCGTTCCGGTGACCTATCCGCTCATCTCCATCGCCTCCGGATCCCAGTGGTAGCGTTCGCCCTCGCGGTAACTCTGATTGCAGATGAGCGCCGGTGCGGCGGCCCGATGCCCGAACTCAACGTCTTCGACGACGGAGCCATCCTCCCGCATGGCCGAGAAGAAGTGGGCGAAGTGGTCGAGCCGGGAGTCGTAGCCGTCAGGGGCTTGGAAGTCGCTGGTGGTGTTGAGCTCGTCGGGCTGGTCGGCCTGGTCGTGCGTCGCTGCGTAGTCCTCCCGGAACTGCTCCTGCACGTCTTCTGAAAACGTCCGCACGGAGTTGTAACCGTTCACGAGCTGGTCGGGGGAGGGAGGCGTACGGACATCCTGCGTGAGCACCACGCGATTTCCTTCCAGCTCGATGGCCCCCTCATCTCCGATAAAGCGGAAGGATTGTCCGCCACCGCTCCCGTCGGCCAGGTTGGTCTGGAGAGATAACGTAAATGGGGGGTGGGCGTCCACGTCCGGATACTCGAACAGCCCGGTCTGGACATCCGGCACGTCCCGGCCGTCATTCCAAAACCGCAGTCCGCCCGTGGAGGTCACCGTCGTGGGGCCGAGCGAGCCCGTAACGTAGTGCACAGTGGTCAGAAGATGCACGAAGAGGTCTCCCGCTACGCCGGTCCCGTAGTCCCAGTAGTTGCGCCAGCGAAAGAAGCGAACGGGGTCGAACGCTCGATCCCGGGCATCGCCCAGAAAGCGTTCCCACGCGATCTCGTCCTCAGAGACCTTCGGCGGAATGGAGTACTGCCACGCCCCGATCGACGAGTTTCGGTTGTACTGGGCCTCGACCATGTTCAGCTCCCCGATGGCCCCCGACTCGTACAGCTCCCGCACCTTGGCCGTGACGATGGAGCTTGCGTACTGACTGCCAACTTGCAGCACCCGGTCCGTTTCTCGCTGCGTCTCGACCATGGCGCGTCCCTCTGAGAGGGTCTGCGCCATCGGCTTCTCGCAGTAAACATCCTTCCCGGCCTTCATGGCGTCCTGTGCGATCCGGGCGTGCCAGTGATCTGGAGTGCAGACAAGCACTGCGTCCACGTCGGAGCGATCGAGAACCTCGCGGTAATCTTGCGTCGTGACGACATCCTCCCCGAACTCCTCGTTCGTACGTGCCAGACGAGACGTGTAGCAGTCTGCAGCCGCGACGAGCTCAACCCCGGGAATTGTGAGCGCCGTTCGGGTGTCGACAAACCCGATAATCCCCATCCCGATTGTGGCGATCTGAATGCGGTTGTTTGCGGAAAAGGATGGAAGATCCGGGGCCGGGACAGGGGTGGCGTCGGAGCCAAAGGCCGAAGGAGCGAATCCAGCCGCCACCGAGGTGGCGGTAAACTTCTTCAGAAAATCGCGACGTGAGTTGTCAGAGGCCATGGTGGGGATCGGGGGGAATGTGCAGGGATTCGTCTCTACGTAGTCCGCTGTGCCGGTTTTCGTCGATTGAAGACCAGGGTGCGGGCCTCGCAGACCGCCACACTAAAGGTGTTCGATTTCAGCCGCGATCTCAAATCCCATTTCGAACACCAGGACAATCACCTGAGCAAAGGCGTGCACCACCGCTCTGAGGCCCGTGCTCGACTGGATTTCGCGTTGACTCCGAGCCGCCGATCGCCTGGGACGGAAAACGTCTCAGCCTCTCTACCGCGACGGCCCAGCTCGCTCGGTGGCCACCAGTACCCGCATGTTGAGGGCCTGGGCCGCCGAGGCCACCGCTGCAAACTGGCCGATGCTCGCCTCCTGGTCCGCCCGTACAATCAAAAACTGCTGGTCCGTGCGGGTCGACCGGAGTTCGCTGACCAGGCGCGCCTTCGGCACCGGCGACTCGGCGACGTAATAGCTCCCGTCCTTCGTGAGCGACACCGTGATGGACTGTTCGGAGACCGGGGATGAGCTGTCGACCTGCGGCAGGTTCACCTGAATGCCCATCTGAGGAATGAAGCTGGAGGTGAGCAGGAAGAAGATGAGGAGCAGGAGCACGACGTCCGTCATGCCCGCGAGGCTAAAGGTGGTCTCCGGTTCGCGGGACGGGGAAAAGTCAAGCGGCATGGCGGGGAAAGCGTAGGGGCGTGGGGGTGGAGAGCGTGGGAGCGTAGGAGTGGAGAGTGGGGCGCGGTGGAGCGTGGAGGACTCCCAATTGGCCAACGGTCGGGACAGATCGCCGAAAGTGAAGCAATCGGTCGTAGGGGAGCGGACGGGCAAATCAAGGAACGTGGAAACGAGGGACCGCTACGACGGCAGCTCTTCGGACCGCTCCGGCGGCACCGGTTCCTGCAACAGGTCGATGAAGTCGGTGGCGGAACGCTCCATGTCGTTTGAGAGGCGCCGGATGCGGCCGATGAGGTAGTTGTACGAAAAGAGCGCCAGGATGCCGACGAGCAGGCCCGCCGCAGTGGTCACGAGGGCTTCCCAGATGCCCCCAGCCAGCACAGACGGATTCACATTCCCCTGCAGGTTCTGAATCTGCTGGAAGGCCCTGATCATACCGACCACCGTGCCGAAGAACCCGAGCATGGGGGCGATGCCGGCGATACTCGCCAAAAGGTTGGTGCGCTTCTCCAGGTCGAACGTTTCGTGTTTCCCGGCGGCCTGGACGGCGTCCTGAATCTCCGAGATGGGCCGTCCCAGCCGTTCGAGACCTTGTTTCAGGATGCGGGTGATGGGCACGTCTTTCTGCTCGCAGTACCGGATGGCCGCGTCGACGTTGCCGTTCCGCACGTACTCCCGAACCCGGTCCGTAATGGCCTGCGGGTCGGAGACGGCCTGGCGAATGGTGATGAGCCGTTCGATCAAAAGATAAATGGTGAGCACGGAAAGCAGAACCAGGGGAATCATCACCCAGCCGCCCAGCACCAGAATATCGAGCAGAGAGGAGGCTTGGCCCGACGCGGCCTGGGTGGTGTCGACGGTGGAGGTGTCTACCTGCTGAGGAAAAAACGTCGCGGCCGTAAGGAAAAATGAAAGCACAGAGGCGGTACAGGTTGGGTTTGGGAAACGCTAGCGAAGGCGATGGGTCCAGGCCCCTGGGGGAAGGGCGGAGGCCTGTTCGTCAAGGGCGCGCTCGGCGGTCGCCTCGGAGGGGTACCACCCAATCGCCACGCGATGCCAAGCTTGGCCGTCCACCGTCCCTTCGACGACGGATACGGAGTCGAAGCGGGTCCGGTATTCCTCAGCCGCGGCTTCGGCTGCAGCACGAGACGATCGGGACGCGACCACGATAG
Source organism: Bacteroidetes bacterium QS_3_64_15 (assembly GCA_003022565.1). GTDB lineage: Bacteria > Bacteroidota > Rhodothermia > Rhodothermales > Salinibacteraceae > Salinibacter. Next base: position 8,236 of record PXTN01000003.1, read on the forward strand.
CCCAGTCCTTTGCGGGGGGCGCAGTGGCGTCTGGATCGCTCGTCTCCTCGGCGTCCGTTTCGGGTCGTTCAGAACTAGCTGTGTCCGACGGGGATCCCGTGTCCGGAGGGGGAGAGGTCTGCTCGGCCGTCAGGTCGGAGCCGGGGTCCGGACCGGGGGCCAGCACATTCGTCCGGTCGAGCACGAACCACCCGGCGCCCAGGAGGAAGAGAAACGCCAGGACCAGGCCGATGATGGAGAACGAGTCGATCCTGCGGCCTTGCGAGGAGGACGGAGCCGCGGAGGGGGAGACTGGCTCTTGCTCCGCCCCCGCATCATCCTCGCCCTCACCGGGCGTCGGGGTTGGGACGTCGTCGGGGCCGTCGCCAGACGGCTCCTCCTCCGTGTCCAGTTCAGAAACCGACAGCGGCGAGAGTTCGGAAGGCGCGGCGAGCTCCTCGGCCGTGAGGCCCTCGTACTTCCGGTTGATGCGCCGTCGCAGGGAGGGGCTGGGCACGAAGGTGAGGGTGCCGCCCTCTTCCCGGAAGGTGCCGAGTTCCGGGAGCCGCACGCCCTCCGACTCGGCCCGGCGCCGAAGCTCCCGCAGCATCGTCTGCAGCAGCGAGCGGGCTCGTTCTTCCGAGATGTCGAGCCGGTCCGCAAGGAGGGGGGTGATGGACACAGGCATGGGACTAGGCGACTGGTGAAGGCTCACTCCTGTTCAGGATCGAAGACCACCACGTTCCGGGGTGGTGCCAAGCGGCGGCGGCCCTCGTCCTCCGTCGGTTCGCTCGGGCGATGCTCTACGGCAAAGGTGCCGAGGGAGGGGACCTTCACGGCGCGTCCCTCCTCCAATTGGTCGCGGATGACGTCGGTAACGGCGTCGATCACGTCTTCGGCGGAGGCGGAGCTCATCGATCTATGGGTGGAGGTGCGTGGAAGGAAGAGGGGAATGGCGTTCTGGGATTGTGTTCTAAAGATACGATCGCAGAATCCAAGATAAAGTCCCGCGGACGGATCTCATGGCGACTCCACGTCCCCGTTTCCGTCGGGGTCGGTCACCACGTGAGGCGCAGCCCCGCAGAGACCTGAGCGGGGGGCTGTGGGTATGCGGCCCACCGCGTCGGGGCCTCCCACGACAGGTGTTCGGCCTTGACCACAATCTCGATGCGCGAGCTTAGCGCGTAGGATCCTTCGAGGTCTACGGAAAGGTACGAATCGGCTTGCCGGGATTGCCCGACGCTGGCGTCCCGGGAGCTCTCGAAGCGGTCCAGGGTGCCGTCGCGAACCGAAAGTCCGAGCGACGCCTGAACCCCGTCGATGCCCTGGAGGGCTACCTCGCCGCGGCCCTGGAAAATCTGGGCGCCGTCGTAGCCGACCCGGTACAGGTATTCGTACCCGCCCTGTTCCAGGGAGGTGAGGCTGAAGAAGCGGTAGGTGGGGGCGTAGCGGTATCCGGCCGCTGCGATGAGTCGCACCGGGCCGCGGGTGAGCGTCGCACCGAGCTCGGCGTTGGTCGTTTCGAGCGTGGGGCGGAGAGACGGGGCGTGCCGGGCGTAGGGGTTCGTCGCGTAAAGCTGGTCGAGGGCGGTGTTGCCGAGCCGGGGCTGATTGCGGAGGTGGAGACGGGCCCCCTCGGCGATGCGCCACTCCGCGTCGAGGACGGGCGCAATGAAGGTTGCGGTAGCGGATCCGAGATCGGGATCCGTCGGCTGAGCCGGCGTGTCGTAGGCGAGGACCGTCGCGCCCACCTCTACGGACGTCGAGGCAGTGGGGAGAAACGACACCGTCCCGCTGCCCTCCAGGTCAAAGGCGGTGTTGTCCTCCGGGTCCCCGCCGAGCCACGATCGCTGATAGCGAGCGTCAAAGGTCGGGCGGTAAGGAACCGGAATCCCGGCAGTTCCCTGAAGCCCGAGCTGTTGCTGGGTGAAGACGCGGCCGTCCTCTTCGGCGTCGAGCCCGGAGGTATATTGCGTGCGGTCGAACCGCATTTCGCCGCGGAGCGGAGTGGACCCGTTCGTACCTCGAAGACGAAGAGATCCGCCGGCCGTGTAGCCCTCTCGGTTGGGAACCTCAGAGAGCGTGTCCGGGGTCGGTGTTGCGCCGAAGAGGGCGTAGCGCTGCGCCGTGCCGCGGGCCTCCGCGTCGAGGCGCACCGTGCTGCGGGTGCTTTCGAGCCGCAGGCGGGCCTCGGCCACGTCATCGTCCGGATCCGCCTCTGTCCCGTCGTACTGTCCGTGGAGAGACAGTCGCTCCGTTCCCGACAGCGGAAGGCCGACCCGTCCTTCGAGAAAGCGGCTGAAGTACCGACCGCCGCCCCCCTCTAAGAATCCTTGCACCGGCTCGGCGGTCGGCTCCATCGGCGCCGACACCGTTTCAGGAATGGGGAGGCTCTCGGGCAGGTCGTCGAGCGGGTACGTGTACGAGCCCACGTAGGGCTCATGATCGGGCGGGACGGCGGGCACCTGCGGCGGCGACGCAAACCCGGTCAACGGCTGTCGCTCCAGCGAGGGGAGGGCAATCTGACGCTCGCCCCGAATTTCGATCTCCCGCGGGGCAATTTCGGGCAGCTGGGTGGTGTCGGCCTGCTGCCCGGCGGCGGGGGGAACGACGAGAAGGGGCGCAACGAGTAGAGGAACAGCAGTGAGACGCAGGGACATGGAAGAGAGGCCGTAGTTCAAGAAAGACATCCAGGGATCGGTGTCGTGGAGTGCCATCTTCTGTGTTGAGAGGTGAAGCGAATTGGTGTTGCGGGCCGGGTACGATTCCGTGTCCGGGGGCGGAAATGCTGAGGGAGACGAATCGGTCTCGACGACGGCGATCAGGACGTCGACTCCAGCGACTGCTTCTCTTCCCGGGCCGTCTTTGCGAACGGCGTGCCCGAGAAGCGCTTCTCCACCTGGTCGTACAGCTGGACGGCCCGTCCCGTCTCGCCGCGGTCGCGGTACGTCCGGGCCTGTTCGAGCAACGCCCGGGCCTCCCACTCCGGGTAGCCCACGAAAAGAGAAGGCATGCGCTCCAGCTCGCGGAGGGCTGCCTTTGTGCGGCCTTGTGTCCGGAGCTGACGCCCGAGTCGATAAAGCGCCTCGGCCCCGGTCTCGCTCTCGGAGGACTCGATCACGCGCCGGTAAAGCGTCAGGGCGTCGTCCGTGCGGCCCTGCTCCTCCCGAACGCGTCCGAGCCCGAGCCGGGCCGCGTCCTGGAGGGGGCCGCGACTCTCGGCCTCCACAATCTGGGAGAGCAGCGCCTCGGCGTCTGCCGTGCGCCCGAGTTGAAGGAGGGCCGTGCTCTGTCCGTACCGCGCTTGTGCCCGGAGCTCATCGGGGGTCTGTTCATTCTTGGCGGCAGCGCGATAGGCATCGGCGGCCTTCTGGTTGTTGCCCTGATCAAGATGGATCTCACCCAGCCGGAGATTTGCCTCGGCCACATTGTCGCTTTCGGGATACTGGTCGGTGAGCTGCTGCAAATAGTTCTTGGCCTCCGCAAATTGTTCGAGGTCGGCGTGGAGGAGCCCGAGGTAGTAGTAGGCATCCGGGACGAGGGACGAGGCGGACGCCGTTCGAACGAAGGACTGGAACAGCTTCAGCGCGCGCTTCGACTCGCCCCGCTGATAGGCGGCCCGGGCTCGGTGGTACCGAAGCCGGTCGGCGAGATTGGCCCCCGGAGCGTTCTCGTCGATCGAGGCGATCAGGTCCTCTGCCCGATCCTGCTGGCCCGCCGCGTTGAGGGCAAAAAAGAGGCTGGAGGCCGCCTCGCTGGCAGTCGAGCGTTCGGGGTAGGTTTCCAAGACGGCCCGGTAGGCCTGCACGGCCTGCTCCATTTGGCCCGCATTGTAGTAGGTGTCCCCGATGGCGTAGTGAGCCTCCGGGGCGCGCTCATCCTCGGGATGCTCCTTCAGCAGGCGACGAAAGGCATCCCGCGCGGCCTCGTAGTCCTGTCGCTGAAAGTGGATGTCCCCGATGCGGTAGAGAGCATCGGGCCGCAGTGGGCTGTTGGACGCACGCTCCGCGAATCGTCGAAGACGGTCGAGGGCGTCGGCCGGTCGGTCGGCGAAGTAGAGGGCCTTGCCGGCCTGGTACAGAGCGTAGTCGGTTCCGTCGCCGCTCACCTGCCCGTAGGCCGCAATCGCGTCGTCGTAGCGTTTCAGGGCAAAGTAGCAGTCCGCCAGCCGGAGCTGCGCGTCCTGACGGTAGGGAATCTCGGTGTCCGAAAGCTCGCTGCCGGCCTGCGCCACCTGCCGAAACAGCCGGGCGGCCGGCTCGAAGCGTCGTTGCTTGAAGTGGGTCCAGGCCAGGGCGTACTGAGCCCCGACGCGCCGGGCGGGAGCGGGTTCGGTATCGAGGTAGCGCCGGAAGAGGGTCCGCGCGCGTCCGTATTCCTCCTGCTGGTAGAAGGCATCGGCGCCCCAGAAGAGGGCCTCCCGTCCTCGGTCGGTCTCCGGATGATCCTCGGCGAGCGAGCGAAAAACAGGGCCCGCGTCCCCGTAGCGCCCGTTCTGGTACAGCGTCCGGGCCTTCTGAAACTGCACCTCCAGGGTGACCGACTCGGACGCCGCTCCCGACAGCTGTTGGGACTGGGTGTACGCGTCCAGCGCACGGTCCAACTCGTCGCGGGCCAGGAGGGCGTTGCCAAGCCAGTAGTACACGTTCCCAAGCCGCTCCCCGGACAGAACGCTCTGCGTGAGCGCCTGGAAGGTGGAGGCGGCATCGGCGTACTGTTCCTGCTGGTACAGGAGCAGCCCAACCTCATACCGGGCCTCAGCGGTACGACGGTCGTCCTCTCCGTTCTGCAGGTACGTCCGGTACAGTCGCAAGGCTTGATCCTGTGCGCCGAGGAGGGCCCGGTTCACTGCCTCGTAGTACGTCGCTCGCGTGGCGAGCGTCCCCCCCGTTCCTCGAACCTTCGCAAAGGCGTCCGCCGCGGCCTCATGCCGACCCGAGGCGTAGTGCTGCCAGGCGAGGCCGTACCGGGCCGGTGTTGCGTATGAGCTGTTCGGGACCTCGTCCAAAATTTGCTGGTATTGAGTGACCGCATCCTCCCCCCGATTCAGTTGCCGGTAGGCCTCCCCAAGCAAGAACAGCGCCCGCGTCCGCTCCGTACCGGACACGTTCGGAAGGCGACGCTGGAGCTCCGTCACCGTGTTTTCGTACTGGCCGACGCGGTAGTACACTTCTGCCAGGAGAGTCCCGAGGTTTTGGGCGAAGGGCGAGTCCGAGTACTCGTCCCCAAGGCGTTCGAAGGAGGCCGTGGCGGCATCGTACCGCTCCTGGCGGACCTGGGTGACGCCGCGGGCATAGAGAGCGGCCGGGGCCAAGTCGGCGTCGGGATAGCGCGTGTAGACGTGCCTGAAGTGGGAGAGGGCGGTGTCCAGATTGCCCCGCTCCTGTTCGGTCCGCCCCAGGAGATAACGGGCCCGCGCTCCTTCGGTCGGGCTGCTTGGCGCAGACGCGATGGCTTGAAGCTGTCGGGTTGCCTTCTGAGGATTGTCCTGGTCCAGGTAATACTGGGCGAGTCCCAGCTTGGCGGCCTGAGCGCGCGGGTGAGACGGGTATCGTTGCTGGAGGCGGTCCAGCAGGCGCCGCGTTTGGGCGTCGTCTCCCCCAGCGAGGGCGGCGCGGGCCTCCAGGTAGAGCGCCTGGGGCACCGCGGCGTGAGAGGCATGGGCGGTCCGGAACGTAGACAGGGCCATAGCCGCGTCCGGGTAGAGCTGTTGTTCGTACAACTGAACCGCCGAGGCGAACGCCCGCTCCGGACGCGGGGCCTCCCGCTGGGCCTGGGCAGGGGAAAGGCCGATCCCCAAGAACGCGCAAACAAGAAGAAATTGCCGCCAGTGGGGAACCATCTTCGGGGGAGTGAGAATCATAATCAATGGACGGGCCGGACAGAGATTTGAGAACAACATCTCTCTGCCATGCGCCTCTCTTCTACGGCTCGCATCTCGGGCGGTTCGACCACCCAGAGGCCCTGCATTCAGACGCCGCCGATGTCCGGCGGGTGACGACTGTGCCCTGTGCTCCACTTTGATCTGCACCGCGTCCAGCTTCGTTCACTCCTACGGTTCTATCCACCATGGCCGACGCTTTCTCCGACCCCAACGAGCCCTTTTCTGACGCCTCATCCTCCGTCGCGGGACCCGACGCTCCACCGTGGGAGGCAGCAGAGGACGATCCCCTGGCCGATGACTCATTGCCTTCGTTTGCCCTCGACATGGCCCGCCTCTGGGTGCAGAGGCACCGGAAGGTCTCCATGCTCGGCTCGTTCGCAATTGGGGTGTTCGTCGGAGTCATGCTCCGCGAATAGAAGACAGCGACGGACGGACAGAGAGTCCCTGCTGCGGGTCCCTGCTCGAAGACCGCCATGGTCCACGGACCAACTCCTTTCGCCCATTCTTTTCCATGCACATCGCTTCCTGCTATGAGTAAAGATCCATCCACCAATAACGACCCCTCGACGTCGGCATCTCATTCGAATGAACTTACGGGGGAGGAATCCCCGGAGGAGCTGCACGAGTTGTTGGGCGAACTTCGGGCGGAAGTGACCCGGTTGAAGGCCCGACAAGCCAAGCTGCAGGCCAAGAACTGGGTGCAGCGACACCCCGCACAGGCAGTTGTTCTCTCCGGGCTTCTGGGAGGGGCTGCTGGGTACGGCATCGCCGTGGCCACACGGACCCGTCCGCCCACGCTCTCCGAGCAGGCCCAGCGACGGCTGCGGGGCCTGGCCGAGGAGGCCCACCAGGCGGCGTCCGACGTGGGACGAGACCTTTCTGATCGGGCGGCCCGCTCCGGCCAACAGGCCCGCCAGCGTGCCCAGAAGACGGGTCGGCACCTAGCAAAGCAGGCGGAGGAACAGGGCGAAGAGGTTCAGAAAGGCGCCCGGGAACTGCTCCGCCGCGCCGCCGAGCGTGCTCAGCGGGTCGGGACCGAGGCAGGCGACACGCTTCGCCAAGCCACCGAAGAGACCTCCGAGGAGGTCCGCCAGCTGGGCGAGACGCTTGCGCAGGAGGCCGAAGAGGTCGTAGAAGAACAGGCCGAATCTGTGACCGAGACGCTTTCCGCAGAGGACGAAAGTTCGGGCCTCCGCCACTCCATCCTTACCGCTGCCGGCCTGGCCGCGGGCGGGTATCTCGCCGCGAAGCTCAGCGGCTGGCTGTAACGTGGGCCGGGGGGAGCAGGACGGTATTGGCGCTCCCCGAACCGCCCTGTCGACTATCTCGCGCAACTTATTGTCTCTATGCCTGCCTTTTTCGACGAGGGCCGTCCGCACGACGGTCTCGATTACGACGACTATCGCGAGGACTGGGCGCGTCAGCTCAGGGACGAGCCTCCGGAGGGTGCCGACTCCTCAGAGCGTCGCATGCATCATTATCTAAAGTACAACTGGGAGCGGCAGGCGCACGTCCACGAGGCGTACGCGCCGTCCGAGGAACTCCGATGGGCCGTCGAGGCCGTTCAGGAGCCGCACCTCTGGATGGTGCTTACGGAGCCGTGGTGTGGCGACTCGGCCTTCCTCCTGCCCGTGATCGCGGAGGCGGCGGACCTCAGCGACGAAGTGACGCTCCGCATCCTGCACCGGGATGACAATCTGGACATCATGGACCAATACCTCACCGACGGCAGCCGGAGCATCCCGACCCTCGTCGTCTTTTCGGACGACGGGAACGAGCTCCTCACCTGGGGGCCGCGGCCGAAAGGGGCCGCCCGACGATTTGAGGACCTGCAGGCCCAGTATGACGCCAAGACGGAGGTGATTGCCGACTTGCTCGACTACTATGAGGACGGGGGCTGGCGGGAAGCTGATGAGGAGCTGGCCGCAGCCCTCCGAACCGCGATCGCCTCCCCGACCCCAACGGCCAATGAGTGATGCGTGAAGCGTGAGCCGTGAGACGCCATTTTCCTTACGCACTCCAGGGCGCGTGGGGGCACGGAATTTCTGACTCCGTAGAACGGTGAAAGCAGGCCGCCGTCGCTAAGATGCGGTTGCTCTCTCGACCATTCCGGGCCGATTGCCGGATTAGGCATCGGGCGGGGGCGGGTCCTGGTCGTACATCTCGAACACGGTGCGCTCGTCGGGCAGTACGGCCGCGGCCACGACCTCCTGTTCCGGATCGTAGGTGCGAACCAGGTCGTGGAGCGTCGAAAAAGCGCCTTCCTCCGCCGCCGCCTCGTCGTTGAAGGTCAGGTACTTGAGAGGTGTACGCTCGTTTGCATCGGTCGACGGCTGAACCGTGAAGACGATGGCCCCGCGTCCACGCTGGTTATACTGCCGCCAGGCGTGGCGGGCGGCCGTCTCCCGCCCGGCGGCATGTGAGGGCCTCGGCGTGGAGGAGCTGATGCCGCACCGTCTCCGCTTGCCATCGACTGTGGAATGCCTGAGAGAAACACAGCGCCTGAACCTACGGAGGCTGCACGAGCGTGGCTCTTCGATTGCAGCGGGACGGTCGGCCAAAGAAGGGGAGTCGGGGCCCTCCGCGACGGCCTTAGTCTGCCCGCCGAATCAGCGTTTTCAGGATTTCGAGGGTCGTGTCGGCGGGCGCTCCCGCGGTGCCAATTTGGACGTGCCGCGGGTCCTCCAGGGCGTCGGGCGCCTCGTAGCGCTCGGTAAGCATCTCAAAGTCGCTCGCCCGGGCGTCCGAGGCGGTGGCCGTCTCGGGCGAGCGTCGGCGTAGGCGTCGCTTCAGTTCGCTGTCCTCAGCCGTCAGCTCCACAAAGACGTACGGCACGTCCGCGGCGCGGAGGGCGGTCCGCAGCTGCTCCCGTTGTGCAAAGCGACTAAATGTCGCGTCGAGCACGGTCCCGAGGCGCCGGTGAGCCCGCTGCAGGGCGCGGGTGCGCAGGGTGGCGTAGGTGGTCTCCGTCAGGGCGTCGGTGTAGAGGCGCTCGCGGGTCTCGGCGTCGGTCCGGCCATGGAGGGGGACCCCCGCGTGCGTCTTGCGGATGCGGTCGGAGGCGAGGTGGGGCCATCCCAGCGCACGGGCCACCGCCTCGGCCTGGGTGCTCTTGCCGGTGCCGGGGCGTCCCATGATCACTACTACGAGCGGCTCACTCCCGGCCACCGCGTAGCGGAGGGCCCACTGGTAGCGGTGCCGCGCCTTGGCGCGGCTGCGCGCCCACTCGCGGAGCGGCACTTCGTCCTCCGCCGTCCGGAGGCGCCGCCGACCTTGCCCCGCACCTGCGCCCGCTGGCTTTTGTAGAAGTCGATCAGTCGGTGCAGGTCCGCGTCGCCGAGGTCCTTCGCCATCCGGTCCACGAAATGGCGCGACAGGTCCGGGTGGCCGTGCACGTCGAGGTCCATCGCCAGAAAGGCCACGTCGTTCGCCACGTCGAGGTGCCGAAACTCGTCGTTGAACTCGATGCGGTCGAAGATCCGGGTCGTGCGGATAAGCGTCGGGGGTCGAAAGGGCCTCTTGCAGTTCGGCGATCGACGAGGAGGCAAGCATGCGCTATTCGTAGAAGGTGGTGTCTTGTGAGGCGTGAGTCCGGAGCAATTCGGCGGGACAAAATCGATCCCCGTGCTGGTTTGTGAGGCGCTCCAGGGAGTGGACAATCGCCCCGGACCCTTCGTGGTCCACGTGCCGAAACGGGCCGCCCAGGAACGGCGGAAACCCGAGCCCAAACACAGCCCCGAGGTCGCCGTCGATGGGGGCGCGGAGCACCTCGTCCTCCAGGCACCGCACGGCCTCGTTCACCATCATGAGGAGGAGCCGGTCCTGCACCGCCTCCGCCGGGGGCGTGGAGCGGGTCGGGGCGTCGGCGTAGTGGTAGACGGCCTCGTTCACGTCTTCCGGGTCCTTGTCGTCGGACTCGTCGTCCGCGTCGTACTCGTAGAACCCGAGGTTGGTCTTTTGACCGAGCAGGTCGGCCTCGGCGAGGCGGGACGCGGTGTTGCTGATGTCGACGCGTTCGTCGGAGAGGGCGTCCCCCATCACGTCCGTAATCTTGGCCGCCACGTCCAGCCCCACCAGGTCGAACAGCTCGAACGGCCCCATCGGAACGCCGGCGTCCTTCATTGCCCTGTCGACCTCCTCGATGTCGGCCCCCGCGTCGAAGAGCAGCAGCGCCTCGTTCATGTAGAGGGCCAGGATGCGAGTGGTGTAGAAGCCCGGGCCGTCCCGCACCACGATCACCGTTTTGTCCTGCGCGAGGCCCGCAGTGTAGGCGGTGGCCAGGGCCGCGTCGGAGGTTTTCTCAGTCATCACAATCTCCAGCAGCGGGATGTCCGGGACGGGAGAGAAGTAGTGCATGCCGAGCACGCGGGACGGGTCCTCCACGCCCTCGGCGATCTTTGCGATGGGAAGGGCGGACGTGTTTGACGCCAAAACGGTGTCGCTCGACACGACCTCTTCCACGTCGGAGAGGACCTGATGCTTGATCGACAGGTCTTCCGGCACGGCCTCGATCACAAGGTCGCAGGACCGCAGCGGCCCGTAGTCGGCGGTGGGGGCGACCCGCTCGGCAACCCGGTCCCGCGTGAACGCGTTGATGATGCCCTTCTCTTTCTGCGCATTGAACGCTTCCCACACTTCCTTCTTGCCCTTGGCGGCCAGTTCCAGCGTCTGATCCTTCAGTACCACGTCGGTGCCGTTTTCAGCCGTCACCTGTGCGATACCGCTGCCCATGAGGCCCGCCCCAAGCACACCGACCGTCTCCACGGGCCGCGCCTCGTCGGGCATCGGATTCGTCTCGGCCTGTTGCTTGTCGAAGAAGAGGGACACGAGCGATTGCGACTCGGGGGTGAAGACGAGATCGCCGAAGTACTCTCGCTCCGTCTCCAATCCGGCCTCCAATCCGTCCTCCATGCCGGTTCGAACGGCGTCGACGACGAGGGGCGGCGCCGGGTAGTTGCCCTGCGTCCGCTTCTCGGCCCGCTTAAGCGCCTGCCGGTAGATCATGCGACGACTCACGGGATTGCCCTCCAGGAGCTTATCTCTCAGGGACTGCCCGTTGAGCTCAATCTCCAGGTCGCCGCTCGCCAGCTGACGCGCAGCGCGACGGGCGGCATCGGGCAGCCCGGGCGGGTGGATGAGGGCGTCGACGAGGCCGATCCGCTTTGCCTTTTCCGGGTACGTGTTCTTGCCGGTCAGTATGAGCGTGAGGGCCTGCTGCACCCCGATGAGGCGGGGCAGGAGCTGCGTCCCGCCACCTCCGGGCAGAAGGCCCAGTTGGACCTCGGGGAGCGCCATCTTCGTGGCGTCGGCGGTGGAGGCGATGCGGTAGTTGCAGTTCAGGGCCATCTCCAGGCCGCCGCCCATCGCCGGGCCGTGCAGCGCGGCGACGGTGGGCATCGAGAGGGCCCGCACCCGTTTGCCCAGGGCATGGGCCTCCCGGCTCAGTTGACGGGCGTCGGCCGGCCTCTCAAAGTTCTGCACCATCTCCAGGTCGGCCCCCACGATGAACGACTCGGGCTTGCCGCTGGTGAAGACCAGTCCGGTGAGGTCCGAACGTCCCTCGATCACGTCCAGGGCGTCGGCGAACGCCTCCAGGGTCTCCCCCGAGATTTTGTTGACCGGCGCGTTGGGGTCGTCGAGCTGAAGGGTGGCCACGCCGGTGTCGTCCACCGTCAGGGAGAGCAGGTCCGTCGGCACGTCGAGCGTATTTGGCATAAGAATCGGATCGTTCTCTAGAGGAGGTGCATGTCGTAGAGACGTCCCGGCGGGACGTCTCTACATTCGTGAACGACACAGGGATACAAGGTTATGGGAGACGTTCGATCAACATGGCGTGGCCCTGTCCGCCGGCGGCGCAGGCCGACACGAGCGCCCACCGGCCGTCCTCGTCGTGGAGGCGGTTGACGGCGCTCATCACGAGACGGGCGCCCGTGGCCCCGAAGGGGTGGCCCAGGGAGAGGGAGCCGCCGCGGGTGTTGAGCCGGTCCATGTCGACTTCGCCCACCGGCTCGCTTCGGTTCAGGTGCTCCTCGGCAAACCGGTCGGAGCGGAGCGCGTCGAGCACCGCCAGGACCTGCCCCGCAAACGCCTCGTGGAGCTCAATCACGTCGATGTCGTCGAGCGTGAGCCCGGCTGCGTCGAGCACCTCGGGAATGGCATAGGCCGGGCCCAGGAGGAGCTCCGTCTTCGGGTCTTGTGAGACGTAGGTGTAATTCCGGAGGGCGGCCCGGGGTGTGAAGCCCTCGGCCTCCGCCACTTCCTCCGCCATCAGCAGCGTCGCGGAGGCCCCGTCCGTGAGGGCCGACGAGCTGCCGGCCGTGATGGTGCCGAAGGGCTTGACGAACGCGGGCGGAAGGTCGCGGAGCTGCTCCATCGAGGTGTCGTCCCGGATCACGTTGTCGGTCGTGATCGGGTCGAAGTCCGGGGGCACCGTGGCGGGGGCGAGCTCCTCGTCGAGGCGGCCGTCGTCGCGGGCCGCGGCGGCCTTCCGGTGGGAGCGGAGTGCGTATTCGTCCTGGTCCTCCCGCGAGATGCCGAACATCGCGGCGAGCCGATCTGCACTCTCGCCCATGACGTCGCCCGTGGAGAACTCCGAAATGGAGGGCGACTCCGGGACCAGGTCGCCGGGGCTGAGCCCGTCCAGCAGCGCCAGGTAGTCGCCCGTGCTCTTGGCACTTCGGGCTTTGAAAAGCCGCTTCCGGACGGGGCGCTGCAGGCGGATCGGGGGGTCGCTCAGGGTTTCGGTGCCGCCCGCGACCACGACGTCGACCTGTCCGGTCCGGAGGAGGTCGACGCCGCTCGTGACGGCCTGGTTGCTGGAGATGCAGGCCATTGTCACCGTGAAGGCGGGCACGCGGTTCGGGATGCCGGCGGCGAGGGCCGACTCGCGTGCCACGTTGCTCGTGTTCACGTCCTGCACCACCGTGCCCATCACGACGCGCTCGATCCGGTCGGCAGATAGGCCGGTCCGAGTCAGCAGGCTGCGCAGCACCATCCGACCCAGGTCGTAGGCCATCAGGTCAGCGTAGCCGGTGCCGGAGCGCTGGAAGGGGATCCGGCACCCATCGACGAAGACCGCGGTGCGGCCGGGGGGATCAGAAGGCATTGGACTGGGGCTCATGAGAAGGGGTTGCGGTCACCTCCATCCAAAGGGAGTGGGGGAGAGGGAGAATGGGAGAGGGCCGGGGAACCGTTGGAGCCTCTCGTGGGAGATAGGGTGAACCTCGGAAGCGAGTGACGGTTGCGTGTATTGCTCTGGCCATTGATCGATCCCTGAATGATATGCCGGAACTCTCCCTCCCGAATCTCTCTCGTGCGCAGCTTACTTCGTTCTGTAGTCGCTGGGGGATTGTAGAACTTGCCATGTTTGGGTCCGCTGTACGCGGGGAATTGCGGCCCGACAGCGACCTGGACGTTTTGGTCTCCTTTGATCCTGGTCAATCCGTTTCCCTCCTGGACTTGGCAGAAATGGAACTGGAGTTGGAAGAGATCTGTGGTCGGAAGGTCGAAATTGTGACTCGTCGATCAGTGGAAGCAAGTGAGAATTCGATTCGTCGCAAAGAAATTCTTAAATCTGCCCAGCCTATCATTCAGCGACCTACTCATGAGTCAGGATCGGTCTCGACTTGAGGACATCCGACAGGCAGCCCGTCGCCCTCAGACGTTCGTTGCGGATTTTGCTTGACGATCTCGAACGAATCCTAGATTGACACGGATTCCTGTTTAAATGAGTGACAATGACACCTCCACCCTCATCGGTCGCCAGCCCGTCCTCGAAGCGCTGAAGCGGGGCGACCTCGGCATCGAGAAGGTGATGGTGGAACAGGACGCGAGCGGCGAGCGGATCGGGGCCATCCGGGCCGCCGCCGAGGACCGGGGGGCGCCGGTCCAGTACGTGCCCGCCGCCCGCCTCCGCCACGAGACCGACGGCGCGGCCCATCAGGGCGTCGTCGCGATCACCGCTCCCATTCGCTACCGGGAGGTCAACGACATGCTGGCCGACATCGCCCCGACGTGGGACGCGGTGCAGACCAAGAACCCGCTCCTTCTCGTCGTCGACCGCGTCACCGATCCGCGCAACTTTGGGGCGATCCTGCGGAGCGCCGTGGCGGCCGGCACGGATGGGGTGATTGTGCCGACGCGAGAGATGGCCCCCCTCAACGCCGCCGCCATCAAGGCGAGTGCGGGCACGGCGCCCCGCCTCCCGATTGCCCGCAGCGACGACCTCGCGCAAGTGCTCACGCAGCTCAAAGAGCGCGGGTACTTCGTCTACGGGGCAGACGGCACCGCCGACACGTCGCTCTGGGAGGCCGACTGGGACCGCCCGGTCGCGGTGGTCCTGGGGAGTGAGGGCGAAGGACTGGCGCCCGACGTGGCCGCGGCCTGCGACGAGCTCGTGGCCATCCCGCTGCGCGGCCCGGCCGAATCGCTGAACGTATCCGTGGCGGCAGGGCTGCTTCTCTTTGCGGCGGCGCGGATCCGGTCGTAACGGA
>PXTN01000004.1 GCA_003022565.1 Bacteroidetes bacterium QS_3_64_15
AACTGATCGATCAGGAGGCTATCGGGCGCACCGCCGTCGCTCGTAAACTCCATCCGCTCGTCGTGCTGCAGCTTGCCTTCCACACCTACGCCCCATTTTACAGAGGAAGTCTGGTTGTCTAGCGTTAGCCGCACCCCGCCGGCCCTCCGGTTCAGGTCGATCACGTTGAAGGGGATTGGATTTTCTAGGTCCCGGACAATTCCGTACGCCGTGGCATTCAGCGTCCCCGGACTGAGTTCGTCGTAGTACGTGGCCCCAAGTTGGCCCTGTGTCACCTCCTTCCCAACGTCGAAGTCGAGAATCGTCTCGCGTGCTTGTTCGGGGGTTTGCTGGGCGGTCTCCTCCTCAAGCGAGCCCGGGGAGTCGGCGCGGGGCATGTACTGAAGCGCTCCAATCACACGGAGGCCGCGGGCGTCCCCCAGCACAATATCGCTGGTGAAGCCCGAGCGGAGGAGGCGCGTATCACTGTGTTGGCGGAAGCCCTCCTGCGTAAGGTACGACGAGTATACGCTCAACTGATGCTTCCCGAGATTGGGCGTCACCTGCACGTCGGTCTTCGACAGGCCGTACGAGCCAACGGCTTGCTTCAACCGCACCGTGTGGGCGGCGTTCGAGGAGGGGCGAGTGGACAGAGAAAGCACGCCTCCACTCGCATTTCCCCAAAACGTGGAGGCCGGACCGCGAATGACTTCGATGGAGCGGACGAAGGACGGGTCGAGAACGTGGACGACCGACTGTCCGTCCGCCACCGTCAGTGGAATCCCGTCCAGAGTCATCTGAATCCCGCGCACGCCGAACTGAGCGCGCCACCCGAAGCCGCGGATCGTGATGCGGTCGCCGAGGGCAAAGTGGGTGCGGCTCTGGACGGAGAGCCCCGGCAGGCCTGTTGTAATCTCTTCCAGCGATAGGGACGGGGTGCTGTTGATTGCCTGGTCGGTCCGGGTACGGACCGAGGCCGAGAACGACGCCGATTCATTCGCAATCCGGAACGGCGTGGCTGTCACCTCTACCGGGGCCATTTCGACCTCCATCGCGATAGACGTGTCGGGAGACGATTGTCCCACGCTCGAACTTGGGACGACACCCACCATCAGCGTCATTAGAAATGCAATCCCGGATACTCGTTGACGGGCGGAAAGCATCGAGGCGAACGGCATCAAAATTGGGCAAGACTGCTGATGAGGAGTGGCGTAGTAGATTTCGTTCCTGAGGCCCGGCTCGGACATCTAACGGTGAGGTGAGCAGACGAGGTCCAGGGGGCATGATCACGCGGGACGTGCCGGTGCTCGCGTGGGGCACGCAGGGGCGCATCGGGCCGTTGACAAACATCTGGTTGAGCCGTCACCACCCAATGCGGGAGGAGGTGGAGTCGGGCACCTCGGTGGCGGGGTCTTCGGCCAAAGGAGGCGGAGAGGACGTGTCGTCCAGCTGTTGGATCTGGGCGCCAGTGTAATAAAACAACAGGATCTCCCGATAGCTGTTGCCCTGCTGGGCCATCGCGTGGGCGCCCCATTGATTGAGCCCCACGCCGTGCCCATGGCCTCGGCCCTCAAAGACGTATTCCGACCCGTCGCGGCGAGCATCGAACCACGTGCTCTTCAGGGACGCTCCGTCGACCTCGTCGTTGACGACCGAGCGAAACGTGCTCGCCTCAATCTCGGTCTCGGTGTCATCGGAAAAGAGAACCTCGATGGTCCGCAGGCGCCCGTCCGGAGAGCGGTCGCCGAGCAGAAAGCCTTCCACGGATGCGCCCTGGTGCAGGGTCAAAGCCTGGAGTAGCGCCCGGCGGTTGATTCGCACCGTCCATCGATGTTTGGGCGAGGACTGGTCGTAGGGGTCCTCCTTGCCGCGCAGGTAGGGAAGGGGATCCCTCTCCGTCCACACATCCTCGTTGTTTGCCGTGTGCCCCCCGCTCGATGAGAAGTAGACCGCCTGGATGGGACTGCCGTTGTGGGTCAGAATCTCTCCGCGGGTGGCTCGGGCCGCCGCCTGTGCCCGCTCAGTCACCACCCCCTGGCCGCGATACACCTGCGAGGCGGTCCCGTCCACGTGGTCGTACTCGCCGTCGAAGTGTTTGTTGGAAAAGAGGGCGTAGGTCCGGGCCACGACCGCCATGGCCCGGGTGCCGGCCCGGTCGTCGAGCCCGTACTCACCGGCCACGACGCTCGCGACGTAGTCGGACAGGGGGGCGCGGTTGACCAACTGCAGGGTTGACTCAGACTCCGCCGGGCGGACGCGGAGGCTTCCCGTGTAGGTGCGAGTCGACTCGGCTGATTGCTGAAGGGTCCACGTAGCCTCGCTGGACGGGGCGAGGCGCAGAGCGCGGGCGTACAGTTGGGCATCCCCGTGCCTCGCGTAGACGTCGCTCTGGCGGCGTCCCAGCGTGACCGTCTCGCCGGGGGGGAGCTGCAGGACCGGGGTGCCATCACTGGGGAGCACCACCGCAAGGGTGCCTCGCTGTGGGGTCAGCCGGATGGATTCGACATTGAGCTCGTGGTGAAGACGAACCTGGACCCAGTTCGAGCTGTCCGACGCAGGCTGGGCGGTGGCCCCGTGGCCGAGACTGCCTGCTAGCAGAAGAAGTCCCCCCACGGTCGTTGTCCGCAGTGCTAGTGTGAACATTTCCCTCCGGAGCATCCGGTGAAATCCAGACCAATGCATTTACAGTGTGTGCCCTCCGGTCAATCTTTAGTCTCCCCGGCCGTGTTCTGTCAACGACGGTGCTCCTACGATTTGAGATGGGGGCCTCGTTCCCGTCTGAAGGATCTCGGCGAAGACGGTCTCGCTGCGCTTCTGCGTCGATTCCCCGCCATGGTTCCCGGAGGTTATGATCGTTGACACCCACGCGCACCTCTATCTCGACCGGTTCGACGAGGACCGAGACACGGTCCTCCGGCGAGCGCGCGGGGCCGAGGTCGACACAATCGTGATGCCGGCAATCGACGTGCCATCGATTCGGCAGGCCGTCGACCTATGCGAGGCCCACGACGACCTGTACGCGATGACGGCCCTGCATCCCTCCGAGACGAAAGACGCCACCGACGAGGACTTCGAGGCAGTCGCAGAGTGGTGCTCGCACCCACGCGTGGTGGCGGTGGGGGAGAGCGGGCTCGACTACTACTGGGACCGGTCGTTTGACGACAAGCAGAAAGCGTTCTTTCGCCGCCACATCCGCCTCGCCATTGAGTCGGACCTGCCGCTCGTCATCCACAACCGGGAGGCGACCGACGACATCCTCGCCATTCTGGAGGAGGAGCACGTGCGGACCGACGTGCCGGAGCGGATGCGCGGCATTCTCCACTGCTACGTCGATCCGCCCGCGGTGGCCGAGCGGGCCCGGAACCTGGGCTTCTTCGTGGGCGTGGGGGGCATCCTGACCTTCTCCAACAGCGACGTGGACCAGTACGTGAAGGAGGTCCCATTGGAGCAGATCGTCGTGGAGACCGACAGTCCCTACCTCGCGCCGGAGCCCAACCGCGGGGACCGCAACGAGCCTGCCTACGTGCGCCACGTCGTGGAGCGCCTCGCCGAGGTGAAAGGGGTGCCGTTCCAGGAGGTGGCGGAAATCACGACCCAGAATGCCAAGATCATCTACGAAATCGATTGTAATGGATGAGCAGGCTGCCCTTGCTCAGAAGCGATCGCCTAGGATGAGAGTCGTTCGTGCCGAGGGCGTTCTCGATCCTCACGGCGTCGAGAACACTTCCTCAAGGCTCACCTCCAGATCGAGGTTGGGGTCGGGGACGGTCCCCTCGGAATATGTCGTGGACCGCATGTCATCGCTGTAGACAGTAATCGTGCGGAGTTGGGAATCGTGCGGAGTTGGGGCTGGACGAGCCAATATGACTGCACCCCATGATCCGCCAGAAAGTGCACCTTGTCGATCAGGGGTTGAATGCCCTGCGTCGGAGAAGCGATCTCGATCGTCATCAGCGGGGGCTTCTCGAGCCGAACTTCGTCGTGCCAAAAGTCAATTTCCTGAGCCTCGTAGATCGAGAGATCAGGGGTCACCTCACGGTCATCCAGTTGAAGAGTACGCTCACTGAAGACCGTGTAGGGAGGCTCAAACTCGTGAAGGGCAATGATGAGCTTCTTCTGAGCAATGCTGTGAAGTTTGCTGGGCGTAGGCTTGCCGCGCTCCCGTTCATAGTCGGAGATCGTTTCTCGCGGGTCCATGGGGCCGTGCGATGAGAAAATGATGGGGATCGGGAGGGAATGAGCCGCACGTGTGCATGTCTCCTATGACGCAGAAGGGGGGCGTGTGCCGGAGGATTCGGGACACGTTGAAGCACTCGGTTTCATCAGGATCCCCTACGGGGCCTGCGGATCCATCCCTCACAGACGGCATCATTCCGTACGGAACAGGGGCAAAAATCCACGAAGGGCGGACACTACGAGGGAGGGACCTTCGTGAAGGACGCGCCAGACGTGGGCCGCAACGATCCCTGTCCCTGCGGCAGTGGGATGAAATACAAATACTGCTGCGGATAAAGAAAACGCCCCGACCGGGCCGTCCCGATCGGGGCGATGCACCTTCGGTATGCATGGACGTGTGGAAGGGAGGAAGTGTGGACGTGTCTATTCGTCCAAACATCCACACCTCCACACTTCCACCCCGCCACGCGTCTTACTCCTCGTCGCCTTCGTCCACGACCTCGTAGTCGGCGTCTTGGACGTCTTCCTCGTCCTCGGACTCGGGGGCACCGTTGCCCGGGCTCCCAGCGCCAGCATCGGCTCCAGGACCCGCACCGGCACCGGCCGGACCCGCACCGGCTCCGGCGCCTGCCCCGGCGGGACCGCCGGCCGCAGCGCCCTGCTGGGCCTGCTGCTGTTGCGCCTCGCGGATCTCTTCGCCCGCAGCCGACCAGGCAGAATTCAGCTCATCAAGCGCGTTTTCGAGCGCAGTGATGTCCTCGTCGGCGCTGGCCGTTTCGAGCTCGTCGTTGAGCGTCTCGAGCGCGTCTTCGAGGGTCGAGCGCTTGTCATCAGGGATCTTGTCGCCGTACTCCTCGAGGCCCTGCTCCACGGAGTAGGCCATGGAGTTCGCCTCGTTGATCGTGTCGGCGCGCTCCTTGCGCTTCTCGTCCTCTTCGGCGTGCTTCTCGGCCTCTTCCTTCATCTTCTCAATCTCCTCCTCGGTGAGACCGCTGGACGCCTCGACGCGGATGGACTGCTCCTTGCCGGTGTCCTTGTCCACGGCGGACACGTTGAGGATGCCGTCCGCGTTGATGTCGAACGTCACCTCAATCTGCGGCGTGCCGCGCGGGGCCGGCGGGATGCCGTCGAGGTGGAAGCGACCGAGCGTGCGGTTGTCCTTGGCCATCTCGCGATCACCCTGCAGGACGTGCACCTCGACCGAGGTCTGGTTGTCGGCGGCGGTAGAGAAAATCTCGCTCTCCTTGGTCGGAATCGTGGTGTTCGCTTCGATCAGCGTCGTCATCACGCCGCCGAGCGTCTCGATGCCGAGGTTGAGCGGCGTCACGTCGAGCAGCAGCACGTCATCGACGTCGCCGCTGAGCACGCCGCCCTGAATGGCCGCGCCGAGGGAGACCACCTCGTCGGGGTTTACGGACTTGTTGGTGTCCTGGCCGAAGAAGTCCTCCACGGTTTCTTGCACGAGCGGCACGCGGGTAGATCCACCGACGAGAATGACCTCGTCGACATCGCTCTTGGAGTGGCCCGACTCGTCGAGGGCCTTTTCCATCTGCGGCACCGTCTTCTCGACAAGGTCGTCGATCAGCTGCTCGAACGTGGACCGGTTGATGTCCATGTTCAGGTGCTGCGGGCCCTCGTCCGTGGCCGTGATGAACGGCAGGTTGATCGTGGTCGTCGTGGCGCTCGACAGCTCCACCTTGGCCTCCTCGGCGGCCTCCTTCAGGCGCTGAAGCGCCATCGGGTCGTCGCGGAGGTCGATGCCGGTATCCTTCTTGAACTCGTCGGCAATGTGGTCGATGAGGCGCTTGTCGAAGTCGTCGCCCCCGAGGTGCGTGTCGCCGTACGTGGCGTTCACCTCGAAGACCCCGTCGCCGAGCTCCAGAATGGAGATGTCGTAGGTGCCGCCGCCGAGGTCGTAGACGGCCACCACCTGGTCGCTCTCGTCGTCGAGGCCGTAGGCGAGGGAGGCCGCGGTCGGCTCGTTAATGATGCGTTCCACGTTGAGGCCCGCGATCTCGCCGGCCTCCTGCGTGGCCTTCCGCTGCGCGTCGTTGAAGTACGCCGGCACGGTGATCACCGCGTCGGTGACCTCCTGGCCCAGGTACTCCTCGGCCGTCTGCTTCAGCTTCTGCAGCACCACGGCCGAAATCTCCTGCGGCGTGTACTCCCGGTCGTCGATCTTGACGCGCGCGGTGTCGTTGTCGCCCCGAACGACTTCGTACGGGACCTCTTCGATCTCGTCCTCAACCTCGTCGTAGAAGCGGCCCATAAACCGCTTGATCGAGGACACCGTGCGCTCGGGATTCGTGATGGCCTGGCGCTTGGCAGGAGCGCCCACGAGGCGCTCGCCGTCGTCTTTGTAGGCCACGACGGACGGCGTGGTACGCGAGCCTTCCGCGTTTTCGATAACGTCGGGGTCGTCCCCCTCCATCACCGCCACGACGGAGTTCGTCGTGCCAAGGTCAATTCCTATAACGTTGCCCATAAGTTCGTGTGTGCGTTGGTTCAGGTCAGTTCGTCGAATGTCGGAGACGTGTCGGCGAAGGCGTTGTGTCCTTCCTGCTCTACATCACCAAAAGTCCCAGGCATCAAGAATGATGCCGTGGGGCATCGGAGGGGAATAGTCCGTCACATTGACAGACACAGCGGGGGCCATCCGCGACAGGCCCCTGACGGCGCGTCACGGGGGGGCCCGGCGTCTTGCTCACACTGAAAACGTTGCAGGCTCGGAGCCGGAATGACTCGCTCATCCCCACAACCCGTGTCCTCCGCGCAAATTTTTGCAAATACCAAGACGAGTCTGGGACATCTTCGGGGCTCGTGGGTACTACCGTACTGTCATGTACACATCTGCAGCGCTGCGATACATTCCCAATCTCCTCACGGTCGGTCGCATTCTGGTGACCCCGTTGCTGCTTGTGCTGTTGTCGGTGCAGAGCCAGGCCGGCCAGATGAGTGCGGTCTTTCTGTTTGTGTTGGCCTCGCTGTCGGACTATTACGACGGGGTGTTGGCCCGTCGGTTTGGCGTGCGATCGCGCTTGGGGCAGTACCTCGATCCACTGGCCGACAAGGTGCTCATTCTGGGCACGTTCATCGCGCTGGCCCTGGAGGCGCCTGATCTGGTACCGTGGTGGGCAGTGGTGGCCATTGCCCTGCGCGACGTCGTCGTGACCATCTTTCGCTCCTGGGCCGAGGCGACTGGTCAGATGCTGCCTACCTACCGTATGGCGAAGGGGAAGACGATGCTGCAAATTCTCTTTCTGTTTGCCATCCTCGTGCTTCGGGCCGCAACGCACACGTCGCCGCCGCTGCAGGAAGCCGCCCGATGGATCTTGTACGAGAGTCAACTCCCTGGGCTGGCACTGATCGGCGTCGTCGGCTTCACACTGGCCACCGGTGCGCTCTATGCGGTGGCCCCGGTCAAGGAGCAAATGGACTCGGAGTGACGCGTCTCTGGTTCCTGTCTCCGGCCTATTGATTTGTCGTGTCCCCGTCTATGCCCGAGTCTTCTTCTTCTCACACAGCAGAGGCTTCGGACCGTGCCCGATCTGTCGCCCGCGCGCTTCTGCGGATCGACGCGGTGTCGCTGCGTCCCCATGATCCATTTACGTGGTCCTCGGGGCTCGTGGCGCCGATCTACTGCGACAACCGGCGCACCCTTGCGCACCCGTCTATTCGCCGTGCCATTGCAGACGGGTTTGCCGAGGTGGTGCGGGAGGCGGGATGGGAATCGATCTCCATTGCGGGCACGGCGACCGCCGGCATTCCGCACGCGGCCTGGCTCGCCGAGCGGCTGGAGGCGCCGATGGCGTACGTACGCTCGGAGGCGAAGGGCCATGGGCAGGGGCGGCGCATCGAGGGCACGCGGCTGGGACCCGGCGACGAAGCGGTCGTGGTGGAGGACCTGATCTCGACGGGCGGCTCGGCGTTGGAGGCGGTGTCGGCGGTGCGAGAGACTGGCGCCACCGTCCGGGCCGTCCTGGCGATCTTTTCGTACGGGCTCGACGCGGCAGCCTCCGCGTTCGAGGCGGCCGACGTAGAGGCCCACGACCTCACCACCTTTCCGGTCCTGCTAAACGTGGCCCGCCGTCAGCACGACCTGTCGGCGGAGGCGCGGACGCTGCTCGACGACTGGCAGGCCGACCCGGAGGCCTGGTCCCGCGAGCACGGGGGGTAGGCGTGTGGGCGTCGTGGCGGGTGTGCGTACGGGCGTCCTGCGTCTGACACGCCCAAACGCACAGATGCACACACGCACCCTCGGCGTTCGACGGCGAATCAAGAGACTGCGTAACTGTCATTCTTACCCCTTGTCCCTGTCTCCATGAAAGCAGAGCTCCTCACCATCGGCGACGAACTGCTCATCGGGCAGACCACCAACACGAACGCGGCGTGGCTGGGCCGACGCCTGAGCCGCCTCGGCGTGCGGGTGAGGCGGACGGTGACAATGAGCGACACGCGCGATGCCATTCAGCGGGAGCTGGATCGGACCTACCAGGACGCCCGGCTCGTGGTCTGCACAGGCGGGCTCGGTCCCACTCACGACGACCGGACACGGACGGTGGTGGGCGAGTACTTCGACGCCCCGCTCCACACCGACGACACCCTGCTCGACCGCGTCCGCCAGTATTACAATCGGCGCGACCGGGAGATGCCCGACGCCGCCCCGCGCCTCGCACAGGTGCCGGAGGGGTTTGAGCCGCTGGACAACCCGGTGGGCGCCGCCGTGGGGCTGTGGTACGAGGCCGCAGACGGGCGGCTGATCGTGTTGCTGCCGGGCATCCCGGACGAGATGAAATCCATCTTCGACGCGTCGGTGGAGCCGCGGCTCGGCGCGCTGCCGGGCGTGGGCGAGGTGCATCACCGCACGCTCGTGACGGCCGGCATCCCAGAGACGGCCCTTCAGGAGCGGCTCGGCGACTTGTCCGGCGTGCTGGGCGACGACGTGCACCTGGCCTACCTTCCCTCCACCAGCGGGGTGCGCCTGCGCCTCTCCGCGGACGCCGCGGAGGCCGACGCCACTGCGCGCCTTAATGAGGTGGCGTCGGTGATCCGGGAGCGGGCGGGCGACTGCATCATCGGCACCGGCGACGTGACGCCCGAAGACGCGCTGGGGCACCTCCTGCGCGACCGCGACGCCACGATCGCCGCCGCGGAGAGCGCAACGGGCGGCCTCATCGGGCACCGCCTGACCGGCGTCTCGGGATCGTCCGACTACTTCCTCGGAAGCATCGTCGCCTACGCTGATCGCGTGAAACAGGCGGTGCTCGGGGTGGGCGAAGCGGCGTTCCGCGAGCATGGAGCCGTGAGCGAGGCTGTCGCCGTGCAGATGGCCGAGGGCGTGCAGGAGGCGCTGGGGACGACAATCGGCGTCTCAACCACCGGCATCGCGGGTCCCACGGGCGGCACGCCCGAGAAGCCGGTGGGCACCGTGTGGGTGGGGGTCGCCGACGCGGATGGGGCGCATGCGACCCACCACCAGTTCGTGGAGGACCGGACGCTGAACAAAGAGCTCTTCGCCTCCGCGGCCCTGGAGCGCGCCCGCCGCGGCCTGCTGTAGCGAAGACGGTCCTCCTCGCTTCTTCCAGGACCCCGTTCGACCGGACACAGGCGTCTTTCCTGAACGGGAGTCCGTTCCCGCTGCGAGGGGCTCCTCCTCGGTCCCCCGTGCGTCGATGCGCGTTTGCAACGGCGCCCTCTCTTCAATAATTTCTGAACCCAAAAACGCTGTCGGAGGGGTGCCGACCGTTGACCGACTCGTCGAGGTCTATTCGTCTGACAGATTGTACTATGTCTGACATATTATACTATATCCAGGCCGTTGACATATTCCGCGGATCTAATCCGTTTGACATATGCACAGGTCCCTTCGCGCAACCAATTGAGATCCTAGGGGTTGCGGGGCTAAGGATATGCATATGTTGAGCACCTTCACATAATTACAGGTTATGCGCCTGATCAAATATCTCGTTCTTCCCCGAAATAGAGTGAATGAGACCAATGTATGAGGAGCTATTTTCTCGGTTTACAGAGGAGTTCAAGTCCTCGATAGAGGACCCCGACATCCATCTGAGCTACACGGATCGACAGCGGATCAAGGGAGGCGAATACGCCGAAGTCGCGGAAAAGAAGCTGCCTGCGCTTGAACGCAGAATCTATTGGGCAAAAGTAAATGCAGGAGTTGCAGCAGCGCTCCTCGCCTTCGGGGCCGTGCTAACGGCTCTTCCTCTAGTGGGGATTGGGGAAGGTTGGACTCTAGAGGAATTTTTCTTTCCACTCTTCTTCGCCTTCTGTATGGGAATTGCAGCCCTGGGAGGAATGTGGAGAATGATGAAGCTAGAGAGGCAGCGGCTGCTTTGTGAACTAGTAGCAGCTTACAGTGAAGAGGAGGCGGTCGAGGATGAGGAAATAGCAGCCGCATAACCCGTCCACTACACCTGACCCCGGGCTGTTGCCACTTTCGAGCGGTCGCGGTCGAGCAGTTCGACTTCGCTTACCGAGAGTGACGACACGAGAAAGTGAAAGCTCCGGCATGCTACATGGTTCAAACGGTTGCGAACAGGATTGAACGGTTTTCTCGCCCGGGTCGGGTGAGTTTCGCCGATATGCCGAAGACGATGCGTGTAGAGGAAAACCTGGCCCCTCCCTCTGCATGGGACCACTGCCACGCAAATCACTGAGAGAACCTATCCCCATTCATGGGTAAGAAGGCCTTCTTCCGAAAAGTCGGTCAAGTGCTCGTGGTATCGGGAACGTGGGCTTATCTGGTATTCGACCTCACCTTTGCCGGAGGATTTCTTACTGGAGGGGGAGCAGAACTACTCGGATCCCGCACGGAAGTCTCTCCAGAGCGAAAGGCTGGGTTGTTCACTCTACTGCAGAACCTGCGAGTATCCAGAAGGAAGGATCGAAAAAGTATGGCATAACTCCGACGTTATATCGCTGGTGACCTGCGCATTCACGTGCCAACGAATCGATCACTGGTAGCGAACGTCATGACCTCTTCCGTTTCTGAGGAAAAGCGCTCCGACCCGGAGCCCATAGACTTCTGGAGCTCTCATCCCATCAACTGGCCTGCACTCTACGCCATCGGGGCTTTGATGCTCACAGTAGTTGGGGGCAGCCTGTGGATGGGTGATTACGGCTCAGCCGCAAACGTAGCTTTAATTTTGGCAGGAGGTGCATTGCTGGCCTGTGGCAACGTGCGGAAGCAGATCGGAAAAGAGGCGTGGCGGCGTTGGCGCTGGGCCGGTTTGGGAGTGTGGGGACTGCTCGCATGCTGGAATCTTATTAGGATCGCAAAGGCCTGGCTTGCCCACGGGGGATGACCCCTACATGCCACGCGGCTGGTAGAGGGCGGCATAATCGTCAATGTAGCTGACGAAGGGCCGCTGCCGCCCTCAAACGACTCAGGGGACGCAGTTCGCCTCTGCCAACAGGGAGCGATGGCACGAAAGAGTAGATACCTCGACAGCTGGCCCGACCTGTCAGCGTGCTGAGAGTGAAACGTATTGTTGGCCCTTCGCGAGCTAATCTACGTCGATATGCGCTACCGTCGCTACGCTCCCTCTGCGCATATCGAGGCGAGCTACTCCGTCACGCGGGGGAATGCTCCGGTCGCTCGTCCCTTCGGTCCTTACGCGACGCTCCACATATCCCCCGCTGGGCCTGACGCAACCTGACTCCGCGATGCAGGCATCGCTCCCGATAGCTATCGGGACGCTCAGGTCAGCTCGCCCCGTTGTACTGCGTGAGATGGTAATCTTGATCTCGTTTGTTCTTCCCCCAAGCAATCCGTTTCTGCCATGCTCAGCAAGTGGATCAACCCGATAATCGGACTTCTGACTGCACTTCTCACTTACGTGCTCGTGACAGGGGATCGGCTTGGAGTTGTAGGTGTGATTACATTTGTCGGAACCTTTACTGTCGTCTGGCTGGGACTGGACTATCTGACTGACAAGTTCCGCCAGAGACGAGCCGGGGGAGACCTCGCCACAGACGACGCAGCATAACCCATCATTGCAACTGACGAGGGGCGGCTGCCCATTTTCAGATGAGGGCGTCTCTCGCGGCCTGTTCGTATCTTGGCGCGCCCCTCGCAGTTGAATTCGGCCGATATGCGAAAGCTGTGGCGTGGTCATTTGTCGATAGTGAGGTGTACTGAGATGAAAAAGGAACTTCTGAAAGGGGCGTGCACCCATGAATCTGCGAGACAATTTGCCGTTCATCGTTCTGATTCTACCAGTCGCGTTCAGTAACGTGGGATGTGATGTCGTCGGTTTGACCAAGGACGATCCGACGGGTGGCATCGACCATGAGGTAGAATTTCGTCTGGCTGAAGAGCACGTAGTCAGCCTCGCATCCGAGCCGACGAACGTGCCGGAACTTTTCTTCACGATGCGGACGAAAGAGAACCTCGGTTGCGGCACATTCCGCATCCTCCACGACCTCGAGCGGGCCGGCAACGAAGTGGTGATCCGTGCCTTAGAGATTGAGGAACCAGAGTTCACCTGTGCCGGCCCGAAAGAACCAGCGACGGCCCGGTTCAGACTTGCTCTCAATCCGGGCAAATACACGCTGACGCTCATAAACGGAAAGGTTCGAGACCGGCATACCGCCACTGTCACCAAACAGCGCGTGAAACTGACCAGCGAAGAGGCCGACTGGACAGAACCGACCGCGACACTCTACTGGCGCCATCCGCGAAACTCGTTCGTCCACTACTGTGGTACCACGTCGGAGACAAAATCTCTCTGCACCGACTTTGCGGCCCGGCTTCAAGAATTGCCGCTCACACGCATTGAGGTCCCAGAGGAAGGCAAATGGCCCTATCCCCTTGTGGACGATGGACACCATTACTCTGCGCCTCCACGGTTTTACCGGTACCCCGACCAGCAGACGTGGGAGCAAGTAAAAACTCGCCTCCGAAGGTTCACACGGGAGCGCGTGCAGGACCGAGAGGGAATCGGAATGGAGGTCTGGAATTGGCAATCCGACAGGGTTTTGTCGTGGAGAATTAACCGGCAGTGACTGAACTGACAACTTGGACACGGAACGCGTATGAAACGTGACGTGAGGGCTTGGGAGGTTTATGGAACAGCAATACGTCATCGGTGATCTTGGGGTCGAGACGCCGGAGACCACCGGTGAAACGGAAACGCTCGTTGTGACAGAGAACGATTCCGTCGAAGTATACCGAAACGAGAGGCTGGAAGAGCGGACGACACTGGAAGACTACCTGAATCGAGCGCAGTGGGGAGTGACGGAAGATAGTCTCGTGGTAAGCACGGCATATATAGACGGGCCACAGGAGGTCTACATCCGTGGGAAGTAGTTCCCGGTGCGTAATAAATCACTGTATAACTCTTCATTGCAGCCGACGATGGGGGCTGATGCCATTTTCAAAAGTTGTCGTCTCCTACTCCCTCTTCGTACGTTTCGAAGCCCATCGCGGTTGAATGTCACCGTTATGCTGCTGGTCGCGGTTCATCTTTCATCAAAGCCAACCCATTCGCTATGTCCACGGTCCAAATAGCAGCCGCTGCGGCGCTGATTGGAGCACTTATGCTGTATGTACGTAGCGATATTCCTGGATGACGATAAGGACACTGAGACAAGCGAGTAGGTACGGGATCACAACGTGTACAACCCTCGACTGCGAGCCCGGGCCGATCATAACACGCTGACATGTTGAAACCGCTCGTCGGTTCACGTCGTCACATCCACTGTCGACCTGTGCAATCGTATGCTCACCCCTATGACCCAACTGCTGGAGAAGGCATTCGAGAAAGCGTCCGAGCTCCCGGAAGAAGAGCAGGACGACTTGGCGGCCTTCATTCTGGAGGAGCTCGAATCTGAGCGTCAGTGGGAGCAAGCCTTCAGTGAGTCGCAGGATGAACTCGAACGAATGGCTGATGAGGCTCTCGAGAAACACAATGCCGGCGACTCGGAGAAGCTTGATCCTGGTCAGCTGTGAAGTCCCGAACCACTTCTCGATTTTGGGACGCATACGCAGACCTTCCGGAGAGGATCAAGCGTCGCGCTCGGAAGACCTACGAGTTGTTTGAGCAGAATCCGAGGCATCCGAGCCTCCGGTTGAAGAAGGTGCATCGGAGTCGCCCCATCTATTCGGTTCGCATTACGAGGGACTATCGGGCAGTTGGGATTCAGAAAGAAGAGTCTATCATCTGGTTCTGGATCGGCTCCCACGAGGACTACGATCAGCTCCTCGCCCAACTTTAGCATTTGCAGCATAACCCGTCCATTCCACCTGAACCCGGGCTGTTGCCGCTTTCCGATGGGTCCAGTAGAGCAGTTCGGCTCCGCTGATCGAGAGTGACGACACAAGCGAATGGGAACTCCGACGTACGCTACAGTTCGGGCGATGATAGTTGCAGCTGATCGTTTCCTCGCCCGGGTCAGGTGAGTTTTGTCGCTCATACGCCCATGCGCAAAGCCGGTCGAGCACTCCCGAGCACGACAGGCGGAAACAGTTTATGACCGTCCTCACACATCAGTAGCTCCCCATGATCGGCTCAGTACGTCCGTTTTCCGCGATAACCATCGGGGGGTGCAGAGTCGAGTCAGAAGTGGACCTCGGCGGAGAACCCCCTTTGAGATCGAAAATCAGTGCTATGCGCCGACCGCGGAGCCCGCCCGGGCTTCCACCTGCGCCGGGCTTTTGGGAAGGGCCGGGCCGAGCACGCGGGCCCCGTCTTTGGTGATCAACACGTCGTCTTCGAGCCGGACGCCGCCAAGCCCGAGAAAGTCCTCGACCCGATCGTAGTTGATAAACGACGCGTGCCGCCGCTCGTCCCGCCAGCGCTCCACGAGCGGCGGGATGAAGTAGCAACCCGGCTCCACCGTCGCCACGAATCCCGGTTGCAGGGGGCGGGCGAGCCGCAGGGTGTGCAGGCCAAACTGCTCGGAGCGCGTCTGGTCGTCCGCGTAGCCTACGTAGTTTTCGCCGAGGCTCTCCATATCGTGCACGTCGAGCCCCATCATGTGGCCCAGCCCGTGGGGAAAGAACAGGGCGTGCGCCCCGGCGTCGACGGCCGCCTCGGGGTCGCCCCGCATGAGCCCGATCTCGATGAGATGCTCCGTCAGCGTGCGGGCCGCGAGCAGGTGAATCTCCTTGAAGGGAACGCCGGGGGCCAACGCCTCGATCGCAGCGGACTGGGCCGCCAGGACGGCCTCGTAGACGGCCCGCTGCCGTGCCGAAAAGGCCCCGCCGACCGGGATGACCCGGGTAATGTCGCCCGCGTAGTGCAGCGGAGAGGTGGCCCCAGCGTCGACCAACAGCAGGTCGCCCTCTGCCAGCGTGTTCGGATAAGAGTGGTTGTGCAGCACCTCGCCGCGCACAGAGCAGGTGGGCGTAAAGGAAAACGCGCTCTCCGCTGCGGCGACGAGACGCGTCATGCCCGCCAGGATCTCGCGCTCGGGGGTGCCGGGCGTGGCGTAGCGCTGGGCGTATTCGTGGAGACGGACAGTCCGCTCGACGGCCGTCTCGATTTGGTCGATCTCGGCCTCCGTCTTCACGGACCGCTGCCGGACGACGGCCCGGATCAGGGGCTCAGAGACGGAGGCGTCGAGCTGCTCGGTGCGGATGCCGAGCAGGGATTCGAGTCGGAGGCGGTGTTCGGCCCGGTAGGGCGAAAGGAAGTGGAGGGCCCGTTCATCGCTGCGGGCGGTCGTGAGGACCTCCTCCAGCTCCGAAACCGGGGCGACCGACTCGATGCCCGCGGCGGCCGCCTCGTCGCGGAGGGAGGGCTGCTCGCCCGACCAAATGGCATCTTCCAAGCTTCCGTCCTCGCCATAGAGGGTCGAGGTCCCCGCGTCGAGATCGATCAGGCCGTACAGGTCGGGCCGGTCGAGGCCGAAGTAGTACAGAAATGTGCTGTCCTGGCGGAAGGGATGAGAGTTGTCCGGATAGTTTCTCGGAGACCGTTGATTGCCCAGTAGCAGCACCACCCCGGACTGGGGGCATTCCTGATCGATGAGGGTGCGACGACGAGAGCGATACGTAGAGGCGTCGAACATCGGGCGAGGGGAAGACAGGAGGGGCTTTCGGAGAAGCAGTGGGACGTGTGCGAGAGGCAAGGGTCCCGCAAAGCATGACTGCGCCAGGCAACTAAGCATCGTCCGGGTCTTCCGGAGACGGCGCCCCGTCCATCAACAATCGAAGCAGGGCTCGGGCTTCCGACAGGTGGCGAATCTGACGAACGGTCTGATGGGTCGAGTATAGGCCGTACGCCGTCACCAGAAGTACGGGGATCCCCCAGAGCGCAATGGTCTCCCACGTGGACCCGTCCACTAACCAGAAGCCTACGAGCAGCCCGAAGTAGATGCCAGCGACGAGCATCGAAAGCAGAGAGTAGCGTGCCTCGGACAGCCGTTGATCCACGGTGTCGAGAACATCCTCGTACTGACGCTTCTCCAGGGAGTCGAGGTCCACCACGCCGGACAGAGTCGCCCGCACCCCTTCACTGCCATGGGGGGCGAGTTGACGGGCCAGCCGGGATTCGATGGCATCGGTCTGTACGGCAGGCATAGGCAAGAGGTGCAGTAGAACAGAAGGCGAAAAGGAATTGGACTCGTATCACGAAGGTCTCAGAAGCCGTTCTGCGCTGGGAGTGTAACGACCGAGTAGTCTCCGGGCTGCGCTGGAAGCAAAAGCGAGGACCGGAGGTCATGCTGCTTGCAGCACGAGCCCTCTCCGGGGTAGCCGTAGACCGTCCGCCAAACAGCCTTTCAAACATCAGCACCAGAGCCGGACGAATGCAAGAGATGGAGGACCACTCCCGGGTCATTTTGCGTGGAAAACTCGGTGAACGGGTCCGGCACGGCCAGTGAGCCGCTGGAAAAGAGCAATCACACGGGAGACGGGATGACGAGTTGGAGGTTTTTGGGGGCGTCTTCGGCTCAAAGTGGTTGGCGGCCAGATCGTCGCTTCCAATTTCAATGGACGAGCCTCGGTTTCAGGAGCGCGGCAATCGCATCTTCGCGACGGCGGCCTGTTCTCACCGCTCTGCTGGGGCAGACATTCGGGACCCCCACGCGCCCCGATCGGAGGGAAGAAGTGCTTCCAGAGTGCTCCCACGACCCATTCGCCCGTGCGTTCCTGGCTTTCCCTCCTGCGATCAGAGGCCGCTGAGCCTCCATCGCCCGATCGGGTCTTCAACATACGATCGCCCTGGTCCCAGGAGGGACCCGTTGCGTTTCGGGGCGGTTATTCTGTATTATTGCAGCGACGCGTCCTCCCAAACCTCATGCCCCACATCCTCGACCATGGATACGACCGACGACTGGACGACAACCCACGACCTCGCGGTCGTCTACATTGCCATCGCCTACGGCACCGATCACGACCTCAGCGACGAAGAACTGAAGGTCCTTACGGAGGCCCTGCAGGCCTGGGAGGAGCGCGAAGCCCCCGCCGTTCGGGAGGTCATTGTGGAAGCCGCCACCGCCTTCGTCGAAGGGGACGCCGAGGCCGAGGTCCGGCGGGCCATGCGGGAGCTCCAGTCCGCACTTACCCCCCAAGAACGGCGAGACACGGTGCGGTATCTCATCCGTATCGCCGAGGCCGACGGGGTATTGCTGGAACGAGAGCAAGGATTTATCCACGCCCTGGCGGAGGCCTGGTCGCTCAAAGAGCTCAGCGAAGAGCTTCTCGAAAACACCTCCGCAGTCGTGCAGCGGCGCGGCGAGGACTGGGGGCTCATTCATGAACTGGCCTTCCTCTACATCCTCGTGGGACACACTTCCGGCGAGGAGCTCTCCCCGGATACAATCGACGTGATGGCGGATCGGCTGCAGGAGTGGCAGCCCGAGCACTCCGAGGAGCAGGTGCGGGAGGTCGTGCGCCGTGCCCTGCAGGTCTACGCCGACGAGCCCGGGGAGGACCTCATCCACGACTCCGTCGAGGCTTTAAAACAGGTCCTGCCCAGCACGCAGCGACTGACAGTGCTCGACGATCTCTATACCGTGGCGCGGGCCGACGGCACCATCACGCGCGACGAGCGGGCCCTCATCCAGTCCCTGGCGAAGGCCTGGGACGTGAACGTGCGCCTGAACGGGCGCGGCGATTAATCGAGGGGAGGGACTCGTGAGCGACCGGAGAGGCGGCGGGATTCAAGCGGCAGCGGGATTCAAGCGGCTGCGTTGCTACTGTCAGGGCCGGTCGACGAATCGGGGTCGTGGGCCTCGTCGGTGTGATTAGGAACGTTCTGGCCCCGGCCCTGCCAGTTGCCGTCTGAGGACGAGCCTCCGAAGATGCCGAACTGGACCTGCATGGTTCCCTGCTGCATCTTGCGCCGAAACCAGCGCATCACCAACCGCCGGAGGTAGGTGCGGGTGAAGGGAATGAGCCCGAGGAACCCAAGCACGTCCGTCAGGATGCCCGGCGTGATAAGCAAGGCGCCCGCAACGAGAATAATGACCCCGTCCGCGAGCTCAGTTCCCGGCAGATCCCCGGCCTGAAGGCGGCTGTTGAGGTTTCGCCAGGTTGAGAGCCCCTCCCGGCGGGCCAGGTGGCTGCCGACGATGCCGGTGACGATAATGAGTCCGATGGTCGGCCAGAACCCGATGATTCGGTTCACCTGAATAAGGAGGGCCAGCTCGACCGCGGGTGTGAGCAGGAAGAGAAGAAGAAGGCGACCGATCATGGGACAGCCTGGGAGGGGGCGGTGAGGGAGTGACAGGTCGTCGACGGGCCGTCGCAATTGCAGCAACGTCGAATTCGTCGATCCCTTTCCGGTTCCATTCAGCAAGGGAGCGTCCTGCGTGTGCGGGGGAAGCCCCCAGCGCCCGCCTCACGTGCCATTGGGTTCGACGAAGTATTTCTCCTCGTGGATGGCGTCGTCCTCGAAGCCGGCCCGACGGAGGATGCCCTGCGCATTCTCGATCATCTGCGGATGGCCGCAGGTGTAGGCAGCGGTGTCGCCCGGGTCGAAGGAGCTCGCGTCCAGGCACTTTCGCAATACGTCTTCCACCCGCCCCACCTCTCCGTCCCAATCCGGATCCTCCCAGGGGCGGCTCACGGTCGGCACGTACTCGAACCAATCTACTTCGTCGGCAAGGGACGTAAGCTCGTCGAGATAGGTGCCCAGTTCCCACGACCGACTCGCACCGTGCACGACCAGCATAGGCCGCGGCGCGTCGAGCGTATCGGCCCGCAGGGCCCGCAACTGATCGCGGACGATACTGACGTACGGACCCACACCGGTCACCGTGGCCACCATGAGGTGGTACCTGAACTCGGGGTCGAGGGTGAACCGGCCCACGATTTTATCGCGCATCCAGAGTTCCGCACCCTGCTCCAGCGCCCACAGCTTCTCGGTCAGGACCCCTTCGTCGACCCGTTCGATAAAGAATTCGAGCTCTGTCTCGCCGGGGGGCGAGGCCACCGAGTAGGGGCGGAGGAGCGGGCGATCGTCATCGTCGTTCATCAGACCGAGCGTAGCATACTGCCCGGGCGTGAAGTCGACGGGCTCATCGGCGCGAACGCGAAAGACGGCCAACTCTTCGGAGAAATCAATCCGCTCCAGCAGGGTCAACCGGCTGTACTGCGAGGTGTCCATTCAACGTGCATCGGCTTCGTGCAAAAGTTAAGCGCAGCGCCCTCCCGAAGGTCCCACAAGGAGTGAATACCCGGCTCTGCGTATGCGCTAGAGAGCCATAATTGCACGTAAACGAATCGTTGGCTTCCGATTGAGTTTTGCACGGACGAACATTCTGAGCCTCCGGCCGGAAAATTGCCGTTACTTGTTTGCGAGCAACCGCTCGATAAGGTCGACCGACGACACGTCGTCCGCCTCAGCGTTGAAGCTGGGGACAATGCGGTGCCGGAGGACGGGGACGGCCATGCGTCGAATGTCGTCCTCCACAGGCGTCATGCGCCCGTTGAGAGCGGCGAGGGTCTTGGCCCCGAGCACGAGGTACTGCGACGCCCGGGGGCCCGCCCCGTAGCTCAGGTAGTTGTCGATGAAGTCGGGGGCGGAGTCGGACTCCGGACGGGTTCGGGTCACCAGTTGCACCGCGTGCTCGATGACGTTGTCGGCCACCGGGATCTGCTGCACGAAGTCCTGGTAGGTCTGCAGCTCCTCGACCGACATCACCGGGGTCACGTCGGCAAGCGGCCCGGCGGTGGTGCTCCGAACCACCTCGGCCTCCTCGTCGAAGGAGGGATAATCGAGCCACAGGTTTAGCATGAAGCGGTCGAGCTGCGCTTCCGGCAGGGGATAGGTGCCTTCCTGCTCGATCGGGTTTTGGGTCGCGAGGACGAAGAAGGGATGGTCGAGCGTGTGGGTCTCGCCCGCCGCGGTCACGTGCTGTTCCTGCATGGCCTCCAGGAGGGCGGCCTGCGTCTTTGGGGGCGTGCGGTTAATCTCGTCGGCCAGGATGATATTGGCAAAGATAGGCCCGGCCGCAAACTCGAAGTGGCGATTGCCCTCCCGGGTCTCCTGGATAATTTCGGTTCCGGTGATGTCGCTGGGCATGAGGTCCGGGGTAAACTGGATGCGGCTAAACTCCAGGTCGAGCACCCCGGCCAGGGTCCGCACGAGCAGCGTCTTGGCGAGGCCGGGCACCCCAATCAAGAGGGTGTGGCCCCGGGCCATGAGGCAGACCACCACCATCTCGATAATGTCCTCCTGCCCGACGATGACCTTTCCAATTTCGTCGCGAAGACGGTCGTACGCCTCGCTGAGCTCGTCGATGGTTTCAGGGTCCTGCGGCGGCGAAGACGAAGAAGGCATAGGGGGGAAGAACGTCTCAAAAGCAAGGGCGGCCCGGAATGCGACCTTTAGCGGGCAGCCAGAGGGTGGTGAGAAGCGTGCGCTCAGCGCTGCCGCATCGCCGTCAGTTCCGACGTGGAGATGCGGACGTCGACGTAGATCTCCTCTTGGAGCTGATTGGTCCACTCGTCCATCTTCCGGTTTCGCTTCTCGCGGAGGGCGAACTGCCGGATGCGTTCGTAATCTTGCTCAAGGCTGGCGCGGTGGGCGGGCACGCGGCGTTCGAGCCGGACGATGTGGTA
This sequence comes from Bacteroidetes bacterium QS_3_64_15, assembly GCA_003022565.1. Taxonomy (GTDB): domain Bacteria; phylum Bacteroidota; class Rhodothermia; order Rhodothermales; family Salinibacteraceae; genus Salinibacter. The sequence goes on from PXTN01000004.1 coordinate 21,191, forward strand.
GGCCTCGTCTCCGTTCAGCAGTTGCACCTTGGTCGGCTGGCTGATGTCACCGGGCTCCAGCTTCTCGACGGTCCGTTTCCAGGAGGGGCCGAGGCGGTCGAGCACAAGATCGCGCGTGCCCGACTGCGGATCGGTCACGCGGCCTCCATTCTCAGCCGTCCGGTCATCCTCCGAGTGGCGGCGAGCCATCAGCTCGAAGGGGACATCCTCGTTATTGAGGAGCGTGTCGCGGACGGCACTGAGGTACTCCTTCACGCGGCTACCCGTGGACGACTCGGGCTTGATAAGGATGTGATTCAGGTCGACGGTGCTTCCGTCCTTCGAGGTGATGCGGAGAATGTGGTAACCGTTCTGGCTCTCGTTGTAAAAGGGCTGAGAGACGGTGCCCACGGGGGTGCGGGAGGCCACGGCGGCAAACTCAGGCACGAGGTCGTTCAGGTTGATGTTGGTGAGCGCACCGCCCGGCGTGCCGGCCGCACTGGGATCCGAGAACTGGCGGGCCATGGCTTCGAACGACGCGCCTCCGTTGACGATGGAGTCGCGGACGGAGGTGATGAGGGATTTGGCCTCCTGTCGGGCGTCCTCGGTGGGCGTCGGGTACCGGACAACGTGGGAGAGCCGGACGGTCTTCGGCAGGCGGGGCAGGGAATCCTGAGGAATCTCTTCGAACCATCGTCGCACCTCACTGGGCGTGACGTTGATGTTTTGCATCCGCTTCCGCCTCAGCTGCTGCGCCAGGATTTGGCCCCGGAGATCCTCCCGGAACCGCTCCTTGATTTCGAGAATGCTTTTGCCGTACGCCTTTTCTAGCTGCGCCTCGCCGCCGGCTCGCTGTTTCAGTTGCTCGATGCGCCGGTTGAGCTGGCTGTTCAGCTGCTGATCCGAGACAGTGATGGTGGTATCTCGCCGGGCCTTTTCGGCCAGGAGCTTCTGATTGACCAACTGGTCGAGGGCGTCCATCCACAGATCGTGGGAGTACGACTGGTTCTGCTGCCGGGTCTGCCGACGGACGAGCTGGTCGACCTCGGACTTCAGGATGAGGTTATCGCCGACGACGGCCGCGATGCGATCCACGACCTGAACGTTCTGGGCATGCGTCGGGGACACGGCCAGTCCAGTCAGAAGCACAAGAATTCCAAGCAGCGAGCCCCCGAAAATGGAAGAGACGGAAAAGGAAGAAAAAAGACGGCGCATGCGGAAAAACACGTGTTCGAAAAACGATGAGCGGGCCTCGGTGCGGTGGGTTAGGGCATCTCGAGGGCACCGTCGGCCTGCGCTTTGCTACGAAGGCGTTCAACCTCGTTGGCATACATCTGTTTCCGGGCGCGAATTCGGAGGCGGCGGCGGATTTCAGGTTCGATCCACTGGAGCTGCGGGGTCGTTCCCTCAGCCATCCGCCGATCGAGCCGCAGTACGTGGTACCGGTCGTCGGCGTTCACGACCGGGGCGGTGTCCCCGACGTCGAGTTCACGGAGCTCCGCCTGAAGAGCCGGGATCTGGCTGCCTAACTGACTTTGGGGCAGGTAGCGCCGGGACCATTTGCGGGCCCGGGCCGTGTCCGCGGCGTACTCCCGAACGAGTCGATTCCAGGCCGAGTCGGAAGAGGCTGAGAGGGTGCGCAGCTCCTCGCGGACCTCCTGCGCCGCTGCGCGGTCTTCCGTGGACAAGTAGCGGACGCTGACGTAGGGCTCACGGAGGGTCAGTTGGTCTTTGTGACGCTGGAAGTAGGTCTGCACCTCTTCGTCTGAGGGCGTCAGGCTGGCCTCTTCGTAGAGCTGGTTCTTCGCGGCCGTAACGAGGATGGAGCGCCGCTGTCGCTTCAGCTTGCGCTGCACCTCCTCCGCCGACTCTAAGTTGAGCCGCTGAGCTTCCCGGTAGAGAAGCATTCGGGTCACCCACTGCTCAATGATCTGCTCCCGCGCCGCCGTCGAGTCGGACGTGGGGCCTCCCATTCCGGCGAGCCGGCGGTCGAGGTCGTCCTGGGTCAGGTAGTAGTCGCCCACCCGAGCGACGTAGGAGGCGGGCGGCTCGTCCGACTGGCACCCGACCAGGCACGTCCCGAGAAGGAGGAGCCCCACGATGGACCCGAGACGTGGGCTTGCACTCTTGAAGGCAGAGATCATGGGGGCGCGCTACGAGGTAGGCGATGGGGCGCGAGAGGGGGGACGAAGGCGGTCCGGATAGGTTTGGGCGTCGTACCGATTCCGCAGCTGCCGGATGACCGTCTGCTCGTACGCCTCCTGGTAGTCCTGAACGACGCTGTTTCGGGCCTCTTCGAAGGTCTTCGGCCGCGGGGGGAGGCGGGTGTCGCGGATCATGAAGAGCCACTCGTCCTCCTGGGCCGTCGGCCCGATCGCCTCCCGGTCGTCGGCGGAGCGGACCGGCTGGTAGACCTCGGCGGACTGGTCGGTGACGTACACCGTGTCGGCCGAGACGAGCGAGTCCTCCGCGCTGGCCGACAGGGGAGTCTGCAATGACCGGTCCTCGTCGTAAGCCGCCTTGTACGGCTGGAGCAAGGTGTCGGACGGGGCCCGGAATACAATCGTCCGGACGCGTTCCGAGAACCGGTACTGATCTTGATTGCGCCGGTACGTGGCCCGTAGGCCCGCCGAGTCCTGCGTCGCGGCCGTCCAGACCGAGTCCTGCATGTAGCGGAAGAGCAGGGCTCCCTCGCGGTATTTCTTCATCGCTTCGGCGAGCGACGGGTCCCGCTGCGCCCGGCGGGTGACGACGTACTGGATCGCCTTTTCGTTCAGAAACGACTCGATGAGCGCCCCCACCGTCATCTGTGCCCCGCCGTCGGTCTGCGTCAGGTGACGCGCCATTTGCCGCAGGGTGTAGGTGGAGTCGCCAAGGGTCGCTACGTCCGGGGAGACGCCCGCGGGGTCGGTGGCGAGGAGGGGGCGAGCCAGGGAGTCCGTGGAGGCAATGTTGGCCGCATCGAGGAGACGAGTTGTGTCCACCGTGACTCTCACCTCCGCCCGCACGTCGCGGGCAAAATTGGCCTTGCGCCGCTCCGCCCGGGGCTGATCCGACACACGGTCTTTTAGGGAGTCGTACGCCTCCTTGAAGGATTGTCGCTCCTGCCGGCCGGTCAGCTTCAGCAGATGGTGGCCGAAGCGGGTTTTGACGATGCCCGACACGGTCCCCACGGTGTCCATCGACGCGACGGCCTTGCGGAGAGGATCGGGGAGGGTCTCCGGGTTGATGTCGCCGAGGGTGCCCCCCTTCGAGGCCGACTGGCGATGCTGAGAGTGCTCTTTGGCCGCCGCCGAGAAGGCGACTTCGCCGTTCACGATCTCCGTCCGCAGGGAGTCGAGAAACTGGCGGGCCCCACCGGACGTCCCCTCCGACCGACGCAGGATGTGGGAGAGACGGATGGGGGGCTCTGTGGGACGCCGGCCATGCACCTTGAGGATGTGGTAGCCGTACTTGGTCCGGAAGATATCGCTCGTCTCCCCGGGCTCGAGGGCGTACATCCGCTCCTCGAAGGGCGCGACAATCTGTCCGGCTCGGATGTGCCCCAGGCGTCCCCGAAATCCCCGTTCTCCTTTCTTGCGGGCAGATGGGTCCTCGGAGTTGCGATAGGCGAGCTCGGCGAAGGGGAGGCCCTGATCGAGCGAGTCCGCGATGGACTGAGCGGTGCGGTAGGCGGAGAGGGTATCCCGGTTCGACGTTCGAATCAGAATGTGACTGACGTCGACGGCCTCTTTCTGGCGCTCATATAGAGTGCGCGCGGCAGGCTCGTACACCTCTTCCCGCAGGAGGGTCGGCCGGGCCAGCTTCTGCCGGTAGCTCTGGATGTCCTGCCGAATGCTTGGCAGGGTGTCGAGCCCCGCGTCGTGGGCCGCACGCACCTTCAGGCGGAAGTTCAGGTACTGATCGAGGAAGTCCCGGTATGCGCTGCGGGAGCTATCGGCAGCGTTCTCGCCCCCCCCCGTCGACTCGGCAAACGCGGAGTCCAGCTCGGCCTGGGTGATCGCCGTGCCGGCGTACCGGGCGACGACTGTGTTCTCGGAAGACGACGTAGCTTCTGTCCCCGGATTGCCAGCCTGCTGGGGACCACTGCACCCGACGCAAAGCCCGGTGAGGAGAAGAGCGGTGATGGCGGTTCGTGGGGCGACCATGAAGCGAGGAGACTTATTGAGGGAAACCGTCGGGCAGCCGTCGCCGCAGAGGGAGCGGGGTGTGTGCAGACCGCCTTTTAACTACCGAACTGGTCTCGCAGAATGCAACTCGCCGATGGGGATTGCACCGGGGTTTGATCTGCAGATGAGGCTCTTCAGTCCCTGAGTCGAGCGGTCCGTCACGCCGTGTCCTCACGGGCAAAACGAGTGGGGAAAGACTGTTCCGAGCTTCGCAAAACCCCGGACAATTCGTCCTCACGGGGGAACTGGGGGGAGGGCGAATTCTACAAACCGTGGTTTTTATTGAGCCGTGCATGGATTGCTAAAACTGACCGTGAAGAGTTCTGTCAAGGAGACGAAGAAGATAGAGGATCGAGAATCGCACAGCTAGCGACGGGCAGCAGCTTCCGAACCGGCACTGCGATCCTCGATCTTCCATTCTCTATTCTCGAAAGGTCTTTAGCTATCCACTCACGAATCAGTAAAATGCGCGGGACCCGCTCCGGGGCACCTGTCCGACGCCGCTCTCCTCTCCAATTCTGAACCCAATTCGCACTCCCGCAATGGCCTTCGATCCCCCTGTGCGCGTTCGTTTTGCCCCGAGTCCGACCGGCCGTCTCCACGTCGGCGGGCTTCGGACGGCCCTTTACAACTATCTCTTCGCCCGCAAGCACGAAGGCGACGTCGTGCTGCGGATTGAGGACACGGATCAGACGCGCTCCGTCCGCGGCGCTGAGGACGACATCCGCGACGCCCTCTCATGGGTGGGGCTCGATTGCGATGAGGGCCCCGATCAGGGCGGCGAGTACGCTCCCTACCGTCAATCCGAGCGGACAGAGCACTACCGGGAATACGCGCAGACGTTGATCGAGGCCGGGCGCGCCTATTACGCCTTCGACACAGAGGGTGAACTGGAAGAGATGCGCGAGGGCAACAGGGCGTACGACGGGTCGACGCGTCGGCAAATGCGAAATTCCCTCACCCTGTCCGACGCCGAGGTGGATCGTCTCGTGGATGCGGGAGATTACGTCGTTCGGCTGAAGGTGCCGCGGCAAGAGTCGGCGCGGTTCGACGACGTCGTTCGGGGGAGTGTGTCCTTCGATACCTCGGAGATCGACGACCAGGTGCTCCTCAAGTCCGATGGAATGCCCACCTACCACCTGGCCAACATCGTCGACGACCACCTGATGGACATCTCGCACGTCATTCGGGGGGAGGAGTGGCTGTCGTCGACCCCCAAGCACGTGCTGATGTACGACGCGCTGGGCTGGGAACCGCCTACGTTTGCGCACCTGCCCCTCATCCTGAGCCCCGACAGTGATCGAGGAGGCAAGCTCTCGAAGCGGGACGCCAACGAGCTTGGCATCCCGGTGTACGTCACCGACTACCGCGAGGCGGGGTACGAGCCGGCGGCGCTTCTCAACTTCCTGGCCCTGCTGGGTTGGAGCCCCGGCACGGAGGAGGAGTTGTTCTCGCTTGATGAGATGGTCGACGCCTTCAGCCTCGATCGCGTGGGGGCCAGCGGCGTGCAGTTTGATCTCGACAAGCTGCGCTGGGTGAACGAGCACTACATCCGCGACCTGTCGGTCGAGGAGCTCGCCGAGAAGGCCCGGCCTTACGTGGAAGATGAGGGCTACGAAGTGAGTGATGAGCGCCTGCACACGATCTGCGAGCTGGTGCAGGACCGCATTCAGGTGGTGCCGGAGGTGGTGACGGACAATCGCTACTTCTTCGAAGACCCCAAGGGGTACGAGGAGGCGGGCGTGGAGAAGCGGTGGACAGACGAGTCCGCCGATCTGCTTCTCGCCTACGCGGATCGGTTGGAGGACATCGACACGTTCGACACGGACGCGGTGGAGACAAAGCTCCGTACCCTGGCCGACGAGGAGAATGTGGGCGCGGGCGCCGTCATCCATCCGGCCCGCCTCGCCGTGAGTGGGCGTTCGTACGGTCCGGGCGTGTTCGGCCTTCTGGCCGCCGTGGGCAAGGAGGCCTGCATTCGCCGGATGCACCGCGCTGCGGAGGAACTCGGATAAGTGCGGACGTGTGGAGGCTGATGAACGTCCATCCCTCCATCCGTCCACCCTGCCAAACCTTTAGGCGTCGAGTTCCTCCTGCAGGAGTTCGCGGGCGAGCTTGGGATTGGCGGCGCCGTTCGTTTCGTCCATCACCTGCCCCATGAAGAAGCCGACAAGGCTCTTCTTGCCGTCCCGATAGCGGGCCACCTCGTCGGGATGGTCGTCAAGGACAGCTCGGACGGTGGGGCGGAGGGCCTCGGTGTCGTCGACCTGGCGGAGGTCGTGCTCATCCACGATGGCCTCCGGAGATCCGCCGTTCTTGACCAGTTCGGTGAAGACCTCGTCGGCCCCGCGGGTGGAGATGACGTCCGTGTCCACGAGGCGCACTAGGCTTGCGAATGCCTCGGGGCCGAACGGCAGATCCGCCACAGTCCGGTCCTTCAATGCGCCGAGAAGCTCATTGACGGTCCAGTTGGCGAGGGGCTTCGGAGCGTCGTAGTGCTCCAGCGCCGCGTCGAAGAACCCGGCGAGGGCGTCCTCCCCGGCGATGGTGGCGGCATCGTTGCGGGAGAGGCCGAGCGCCTCGTGGTATCGCTCGAACCGATTCTGCTGGGCGTCATCCAGGTTCTCCACCGGATCGGTCTTGCCCTTGAGGGAGCGCTCTCGCTGGCGCTCTTTGCGCTCCTCCTTCTCGCGCCGCCGCTGTTCCAGTTCGGCCTGCGTGAGCCGGTCCTCGTCTCCCCAGGTGTCGCGGAGGGGGACGATCTGGTTGTAGACGAGGGCGTCGGGCGTCGAGTCGTCGGGGTCCGGCCAGAAGTAGCCCTGCCGCTCAAACTGCACCCGCTGGTCGGCCGCCAGGTCGCGCACGGCGGGCTCCAGGACGCCCCGCTGCACGTTCAGGGAGTCCGGGTTGATGAACCCAGTGAAGTGCTCCTCGCGGGCATCGGGGGCGGGGACCTCGAAAAGGCGGTCGTAGAGGCGTGCCTCGAAGGGAACGCCGTGGACGGCGGATACCCAGTGCAGCGTGCCCTCCGGGGAGCGGCCATCCGGGGCGGTGGCCCCGCGCGTCTCGGGGTCGACGGTGCCGCGCAGCTCTGTGACGGTGCCGTCCTCCTCCCGGATCACTTCCTCGCAGGTAAAGAAGTAGGCGTGCCGCAGGCGCACCTCGCGGCCTGGAGCGAGCCGAATGAAGTCGTCCGGCGGGTCCTCGCGGAAGTCGTCGCGCTCGATGTAGAGCTCGCGGGTGAAGGGAACGGGGCGCGTCTCGTCCTTGTCGATGTCGCGGGGCCAGTGGTTCGCGTCGATCCAGTCTACCTCACCGGCGTCCCAGTTCGTGACGACCACCTTCAGCGGATCGAGCACGGCCATCACCCGCGGGGCCTTCGGGTTCAGGTCGTCGCGGAGGGCGTGCTCGAAGTGATCGATCTGTACGCGACTCTGCGACCGGGTGACACCCACCTCGCGGCAGAACGACCGGATCGCGCTAGGCGGCACGCCCCGGCGGCGCAGGCCTGCGAGGGTCGGGAGGCGCGGGTCGTCCCACCCGCCCACCAGTTCCTCTTCGATCAGGTGCCCCAGCTTGGTTTTGCTCATCACCGTGTAGCCGAGGTTAAGGCGGTTGAACTCGTACTGCCGGGGACGCGAGGGAATCTCCTCCTCGTCGAGGCAGTGCTCCATCACCCAGTCGTACACGCGGCGGTTGTTGTCGAACTCCAGCGTGCAGAGGGAGTGGGTGATGTCCTCAATCGCGTCCTCCAGCGGGTGGGCGTAGTCGTACATCGGATAGATGCACCAGTCGTCCCCCTGCCGGTAGTGGTGGGCGTGCTTGATGCGAAAGAGGAGGGGATCCCGCATGATCATGTGCGGCGA
>PXTN01000005.1 GCA_003022565.1 Bacteroidetes bacterium QS_3_64_15
AGGATGACGGCGCGCTCGATGGCGTTGCGGAGCTCGCGCACGTTGCCGGGCCAGTCGTGCCGAGGCAGGCGCCGCTCCGCGTCTGCGCTCAGGCCTTCGACCGGTCGGTCGTATTTTTCGCTGAAGGACGCGGCGAACTGCCGGGCGAGCGGGACGATGTCCTCCGGTCGGTCGCGGAGCGGCGGGAGCGTCAGCTCAATGACGTTGAGGCGGTAGAGCAGGTCCTGCCGGAACGTGCCCGCCTCCACGGCGCCCTCCAGGTCCTGATTCGTGGCCGCCAGCAGGCGCACGTCGGCCTCGCGAGTGACGGGGTCGCCCACGCGCTCGTACTCCTTCTCCTCGATGAAGCGGAGCAGCTTCGGCTGCAGGTCCGCTGGCAGGTCGCCGATCTCGTCGAGAAAGAGCGTGCCGCCTTCGGCCTGCGACACGCGCCCGGTGTTCGTCTCGGTGGCGCCGGTGAACGCGCCCTTTTTGTGACCGAACAGCTCGCTTTCGAGGAGCTCTCCGGAGAGGGAGGGGCAGTGGACCGTGACGAACGGGGCGTCGCTGCGCCCGCTCCACCGATGAATAGCCCGGGCCAGCACGCCCTTGCCCGTTCCGTTTTCGCCGCGGAGGAGGACCGTCACGCCACGATCGGCCACCTCGCGGGCCGTGCGCACGACCTCCTTCATGGCCGGGCTCTTCGTGTCGAAGGGGGCGTCCGGCGTTCGGCGCTGCTGTTCTTCCTCGAGGATCGCCACCCTGCGCTCCAGGGTGCGTCGCTCAACGGCCTTCTCGGCGGCGAGCCGCACCTGGGCTGGGGTGAAGGGTTTCGGAAGGTAATCCGTCGCGCCGCGCCGCATTGCCTCCACGGCGGAGTCGATGGACGCGTGGGCCGTGATGACGATGACCTGCACGTGGGACTGCTCCTCCAAAAGGTCCGGAAGGAGATCCATGCCCGAGGCCCTGCCGAGCCGCAGGTCCAGGAAGACGAGGTCGTAGGGCCGGGACCGGACCGCCTCGTGGGCCTCGTCGGCCCGCGCGACAGGCTCCACCTCGTAGCCCTCGCCTTCCAGGCACGTGGTCAGGGCATTTCGAATGCGCGGTTCATCGTCGACGACGAGGGCGCGCAGGGGATGAGAACCTGAACTCGCGCTCATGGGAACTTGGTGCTCTGTCAATGCTCGTTGTCGGGCGTGCTGCACGTGGCGACCGCATCGAGCCCCTGCTCATGACAGGGGCGTAGGACGCGAATGGCGATCCCCCCGCGGTCGACGACGAGGATCTTGTTGAGAGGACGGGATGTCACGGTGGGATCCGTCATTTCGTCTTACTGAACGCTGTGGCATGAATCCTGTTATGAGAACAGTCCCTGCACGGATTCTGCACCCGACTCGCGGGCTGCAGAACCCGGCCCGCTGACCGGCTCACTTGACCTCGACCCGCGCCGCTATGCCGCAGACCAAGGACCTCTACGACGTGCTCGGCGTCGGCGAAGACGCCAGCCAGGAGGAGATCAAGGAAGCGTACCGCACCCTCGCGCGCGAGCACCATCCGGACCGCAACCCGGACGACCCCGACGCCGAGGAGACGTTCAAAGAGATCCAGAAGGCGTACTCGATCCTCTCGGATGAGGAAAAGCGGGAGCAGTACGACGCCCAGCGCCGCTTTGGCGGCGGGGGCGGCCTCGGTGGCGCCGGAGGCGATCGCGGCGCGTGGGGCCAACCCGGACCGGGCGGTCCCGAGATTCGCTTCGAGCAGGGCAACTTCGATGAAGCCTTCAGGGGCCATGGGGGGAGCGGGCTCGACGATATCTTCGAACGCTTTTTCGGCGGTACCCCCGGCGGCGGGCGCACGCGGGGCCGAGCCCCCTTCGATCAACGGCAGCAACAGCACCGGCAGCGGCAACACCAGCAGCGTCGGGGACGAAAAGGCGGGCAGGACGTTGAGACGACCCTTCGGCTCTCGTTCCAGGAGGCTCTCGAGGGGGGCCGCAAGCAGGTAGAGCTCCCTACCGGCGAGTCGATTCGGCTCAAGATCCCGACGGGCGCAAAGGATGGCACGAAGATTCGCCTGAAGGGCCGGGGACAGCCCGGACCCAGCGGACAGCGGGGAGACCTCTATGTCACCTTCAAGGTGGGGGACCACCCGCGCTTCGACCGCGCGGGCGACGATATTCACCTGACGGAATCGATCGGCATGTTCGAGGCCGTCTTCGGCACGGAGGTCCGCGTTCCCACTCCCTACGGCCAGAATCTTAAACTCACCGTGCCCGCCGGCACCCAGCCCGGTGAGAAACTGCGCCTAAAAGGCAAGGGCGTAAAGACCGACGACGGGCAGGGGGACCTCTACGTCGAGATCGATGTCGACATTCCGAAAGACCTCTCGCGCAGCCAACGCAACGCCCTCCGCGAGGCGGCCGAGGAGGCAAATCTTCGATAACTCTCTCTAAAAACGTCGTCGTCACGTCCTGTCGAGGCGTGGCAGGTCCGGAACGAGTTCATCGAGGGCCGCCGCGGTTGCACTTCTCCGTGGCTGTCCCTCATATTTCAGCGTCGCGATACACGCATCGGACGAATTCACCTTTGAGGCCGACTGAGGCAACTCCTCGCGAGACCTTCTCTGGGGCGCGGCGTGCCTCCGACGCGTCTCCCGACGGCAGTCGGGCCCCGTGTTGAGTGACCGTCGCGTTCTCAGGTCGGCGAGTCAGCGCTCATGGCTTTTTGCGCTCGGAGCCCCCTTCAGCTCCCGCTGTTCCTCGACTGACCCACGCCTGCGACTCGTCTCCCGCGAATTGCCCACTCGGACTGCGAGGGTGGGGCGCCTGTCCGTGCACACTCTCGCGGGCCCCGTCGGGCCCATACGTCCACCAGCACACGATTATCGCCCCGACACGTTATCACCCATGAGCGACAAGCCGAAAAACGTTTTTCGCATCGACATTGAGCCGTCCGAGGAAAATCCCGACCGTCACCCCACCCACGGATGGCAGGTGCGCATTAAGCGCCAGAAGGAGCAGCACACCAAATACTTTTCCGACAAGCGGCACGGCGGCCGCGAGGAGGCCCTCGAAGAAGCGGTCGCGTACCGCGACGAGCTCCTTGAGGAGTTGCCCGATCCAATGGATCCGGTGCAGCGCTCGGCGGAGGCCCGCTCCAAGACCGGCGTCATCGGTCTCAACTTCTGCTGGAAAGACGACGGCAGCGGCACGCCGAAGCCGTACGTCCAGCTCAGTTGGCTGGAAGGAGACGGCACGCGCCGGAGCGCGGCCTACTCGGTCCGCAAGTGGAACCTGCGCCGCGCGGTGTGGAAGGCCTGCGTGCGCCTCCACGACGCCCGCGAGGAACACGACGGGGAGACCGAAGAGGTGAACGACATGTTCCAGACGGCCCTCCCGAACATCAAGGAACAGTACGAGGACGGTCCGAATGGCAATGGCCTGCCGGAGGAGGACGCCGAGAAGACCGAGGCGACCGCCGAAGCCTGAGCGTAAGAGACCGTACGGAAGGGAGTCCGCCCCGGTTGCGGAATGGGTCTACGATCTCTTCCGAACAAGATTTGCCTGCGCCAGAAGCGCTACGACTCCGCCCGGACGGGCTCCCAATGGGAACAGGGAATGGGAACCGGTCAGCCGCTATTTCACGACCGGTCGCAAACGGAGCCACTCTCTTCGCTGCCACGTGTTGGGTGCGGTCCTCGGGAGCCCCTGGGAACCGTCCAGCAGGTGGAGGCGTGTGCATTTTTCGATAACCGCTCCACTGAAATTTTGCATCAACGCTCCTCCCATGGCCACGCAATCGATCGACGAGTTCGTCACCTCGCTGCGTCATGATGCCGAATCGGCCGGCACTTTTGTCCAGGAAACCCCGGAGGTGCTGGGGGTAAATCTGGACGGCCGCGCCTGGGCGCGGGTCGGGGCGATGGTGGCCTACACCGGCGACGTCACCTTCAAGCGGAAAGGGGTGTTCGAGGGCGGCCTCGCCAACTTCTTCAAGAAGCAGTTCACCGGCGAGGGGACGCCGCTTATGAAAATGACGGGGACCGGCCAGGTCTACCTCGCTGACCGCAGGAAAAAGATCTCCGCGTTCCGGCTGAGCGACGACCAGGTGACCGTCAATGGTCGCGACCTTTTGGCCTTCGAGGACGGGATTGACTGGGACATCGAAGCGATGAAGAGCGCCGGGAGCCTGATCGCGGACGGCCTCTTCAACGTGACGCTGTCCGGCACCGGATCGGTCGTCATCACCTCCCACGGAAAGCCCGTCACGCTGCGGGTGGAGCCGGGGAGGCCGGTCTGCACCGATCCGCAGGCCACAGTGGCCTGGGACGGGGCGCTCGCGCCGTCGATCGAGACGGACGTGTCGGCGAAAGCGCTCTTTGGGCGCGGCAGTGGCGAATCGATTCAGTTCGACTTCGAGGGCGACGGCTGGGTGCTGGTGCAGCCCTTCGAGGAAGCCCCCTCCCAGCAGGACGCGCAGCAGTCGCAGTAACGTCCCGTGAGAAATCCCGGTTCGGTCGACGCAGAAGGCGCATCCCTCCGACCGGCCACGTAGCGCCTCAGGAGGAGCCGCAGAGCTGCGGGCGGCGACCGGTTCTCCTCCAGCGTCTGGGTTTCGTAGGCGTGCCGCAGGCTCCCGGGGAAGCGGGCCTGCCCCACCTTCATCGAGGCAATCACCGTCCCCCAGTCCACGCCGCGATCTCGTAGGCGAGCCACACCCACCAGGAGCCCGGCTCCTTGATCGGTCCGAGGCGGGGCGTCGGTTCGACGGCAGCGACGGCGTCGCCGTTCTGGGATGGAGGCGTGTCGGTCTGGAGTGCTCCATGGATCGACGGAGGATTGGTTCGACTGATCGCGCACTCGTGCAACGATGGGCGGAAGAGAAGCGTGACAGATCTCGCCCTCCTTCCTCTTGTCTTCACACCATTCGAACGGAGGCGTCTGGCCAGCCGAGTCCTTGTGTGAAGGTCTGAAATAATCTGACATATAGTCGTTCAGCGTCGCTAAGCGGTGGCTACTCATCGGCTGAACCTATACATTTGGCGGCGGTGTTGCGCGCAGTCCCCGCGGGTGCACCGAAGGCTCTCATGAGCGGCACGCGTTCCCAGTCAACACACCGACTTTTCGACGAATGAGCGAACTGGCCATTTACTGGACGTTTGCGACCGCCTTTCTGGTCGGCATGGTCGCCATTGGCGCATACCAATTCATTGGACTTCGGGGCGTGGACGATCGGGGCGAGCGCGCCTTCGACTTCTGGATCGGCGAAGGGACGGTGCCGGGGTGGTGGACCGCCGCCTCCCTGGCCGCCGGGTGGCTTCTGCTGGGCTGGATGACGTGGCAGATGTACCTCTGGTACGCCTATGGCCTGGGCGCCATCTGGATCTTCACGATCCCCTGGATCCTCTGCACCATCGGGCTCCTGTTCGTCCCCAAGCTGTTCCGGCGGTTTCCCGGCGTCTCCATCCCCGAGATCCTGCGCTTCCGGTTCAACCGCATGACGCAGACGCTGCTGGGGCCGGTCCAGAGCTTTGCGTACCTCACGTGGCTGGCGGCGGAGATCTACGTGCTGAGCGCCGTGCTGTCGAAGCCGCTGGAGGTGGGCATCGTGACGATGGCGGTTATCGTGAGCATCACGTTCGGCGTCTACGTGACGCTGGGCGGATTTCGCTCGGTGCTGCGCACGGACCTGATTCAGTTCGTCTGCGCCGCCATCATGCTGGTGGCGCTCTCGGTCTTCGGCATCATCGAGGCGGCCAAAATCTCGGGCGGATTCGGCCAGATCGTGTCGCAGATCAACGAGACGCCCCCCATCTACGCCGATCACTTCTGGGACTGGAACTCGCCGGGGTACTCGTACATGTTTGCCGCGGTGCTCATTTACACCCCCGGCTTCATCACGCTGCAGGGCGCGTGGCAGCGCGTGATGGCCACCTCCAGCGAGTCGGAGGCGTACAAGGGCATGTGGTGGAACGTGACGTTCAACGTCCTGATCGTCATTCTCATGCCCACCCTCATCGCCGTGGCGGCGCTGGTCGTCTTTCCGCCGGTTGGCGGCGAGATCCCGTCCGAGGTCGGGAGCTACGGCTACTTCATCTTCTCCTCGATGATCACGGAGCTCTTTAGCAACCCGATCATCGCCGGGGCGCTCATCGTGGCGCTCATGGGCATGGCGCTCTCGTCGGTCGACACGTACGTGAACGTCTGCGCCATGAACCTGACGAAGGACGTGCTGGAGCCGCTTGTCTTTGAGCGGTACGACGTAAGCGGACAGGCGCGCCTCAACGCGGGCCGGGTCGTCACGGCGGGCTTCATCGGGCTCTCGCTGCTGTGGGCGTTCGAGTTTCCGGGGCTATTCGACATGTACTTCCTGTCGAGCGCCCTCATCTCGGCGACAACGGCGGTGGCCACGTTCAGCGTCTTTTCCAAGAAGCCGACCACGCTCTCGGCCTACCTCGCCATCATCTTCGGCACCGTCGGCACGTTTCTGTTCTTTTTCCTCGGCAAGTACGAGATGTTGGGCTGGCTGCCGACATGGCTCACCAACTCGGGCCTGGCCTACGGCGTGATTGGGTTCGCGCTCGCCGTGGCGGGCGTTTTTCTGGGCATCGCGTTCGGCACACCGCCGAGCGACCGGGTGCTGGCGCGCTACGAGGGGGACTATTACTCGGGCCGCCGCGAGATGTACGAGCTGAATCAGCGGCTGAAGGAGGAGGAAGAGGACGAGCGAGCGAAGGAGCCGGCGATTGCAGAGTAGGCGGACGGTGAAAGACCTCGATCCAAAAAAGAAGGTGCTCCTGCAACGGCGGGTCTTCACGGAGGGGAGAATTATTCCTCCAGCGCCGTCACGTGATCGGTGAGCACCTCCCACTCCTCGTAGAGGTCCGAGAGCTCCTGCTTCAGCGCGTTGTACTCGTCGGAGAGCTCGCGGGCCGTCACGCCCCCGCCTTCGTAGGCCTCGGG
>PXTN01000006.1 GCA_003022565.1 Bacteroidetes bacterium QS_3_64_15
GACGGGCAGGCCGTGGGTGTCCCAGCCGGCCTTCCGGTCCACCTGGTAGCCCTGCATCGTCTTGTAGCGGCAGAAGATGTCCTTGATGGCCCGGGCGAGAACGTGGTGGATG
The DNA here is from genome assembly GCA_003022565.1 of Bacteroidetes bacterium QS_3_64_15. Classification (GTDB taxonomy): domain Bacteria; phylum Bacteroidota; class Rhodothermia; order Rhodothermales; family Salinibacteraceae; genus Salinibacter. The sequence goes on from PXTN01000006.1 coordinate 113, forward strand.
CCGGGGGTGCCGTTGGCCGTGGGCGGGCCCTCGTAGAACGTGAACGTGGGCTGGCCTTCGCGCTCCTCGATGCTGCGGGCGAAGATGTCATGGTCGTCCCACCAGTCGAGGACCTCCTCTTCGAGATCGGGGAGCGAGATCTGATCGGGCGTATCGAACTGCGCCATGGGGGCATCGGGGATGCGGAAGTGAAACGTCAACAGCAGAACTCAACGACGCGGCGCGGGCGGATGTTCGTTTTGAGCCGGCGCACGAGAGCTCGGAGACGCCCCCGATCCTCTACTGCATTGTCAAGGCTTATTTTCTAGTGCAGCTTCAAGCAATCCTTTTTGCAATGGAGTCATCTTGATTTGCAATGGAGTCATCTTGAGCGGAGCGAAGCGGAGTCGAAAGATCTCCCAGAACAGAGCGAAAACGCCGAGTTCGAAGAGCTTCTTCGGTCGCTTGGTGTCCCCCTCGCGTCCGGAGGCATTGCCTACTCTCTTCACGGGCTGGCGTCCTCAGGACGCGCTACTCCCACACGAAGGCGCCCCCCTCCTGAATGGTCTCCCCGTCAAACTCGATGCGGCCGGCGCTCGTGTCGAGGATCATGTCGACGTGGACGGCGCTGTCGTTGCCCTCTCGCTCCGCGCCCACGTTGGCGTCGTAGGCGCGTCCGAGGGCCAGGTGAACGGTCTCGCCCATCTTCTCGTCGAAGAGCATGTTCTTGGTGAACCGGTCGATCGCGCGGTTCGTCCCGATGCCGAGCTCCCCGAGGCGGCGCGCCCCATCGTCGGTGTGGAGGAGGTCGTCGAGGGCCTCCCCATTGCGCTCGGCGGAGGACTCGACGACCTCCCCCTCGTCGAACACGAGGCGCACGCCCCCCATCTCACGCCCCTGGTGAATGAGCGGCTTGTCGAAGAGCACGGTCCCCTCCACGCTGTCGGGCACCGGGGCGGTGAAGACCTCCCCGCTCGGCATGTTGTGGCGGCCAGCCGAGTTGATGGCGTGCATGCCGTCCACGCGCATCCGGATGTCGGTCTCGCCGGCCACGACGCGCACCGTGCTCGCCTCTTCGAGACGCCGCCGGAGCTCGTCCTGATATTCCTCCACCGCGTCCCAGTCGCGCAGGATGGCGCCGTAGACGAAGTCGCGGTACGCCGCGAGGGACAGGTCGGCGGTTTGGGCATGGGCGTTCGTCGGGTGCTGGGTGAGGCACCACCGCGTCGAGAGGCGCTCCTCGGTGATCGGCTTGTGCACCCGGGACCGCTCCGCGAGGCGTGTGCCCGGGACATCGTTGAGGGCCGCCAAGTTGGGATCCGAGCGCGCGTGGATGGCCACGTCGCACGCCTCGTAGAGGGCGAGCGTGTGCTCGGGCAGGGTGAACTCCTCATCGTGGGCCCGGAGGTGCGCCCGTGACGCCTCGCCGGACGTGTACAGGGTCGTGGGGTTCGCCCCTCGTTCCCCCAACTCCCGGTGCAGGGCCACTACCAGCTCGTGGGCCTCAGGGCCTGCCGCAATGACGACGTCGTCGCCGCTGTGGACGTCCGTGGACCAGTCGACGAGAATGCGGGCGTGGTCTTCGATGCGCGTGTCCATAGAACGAGTAGGATGCGGAGAGACATAAACGAACAATTGGACGCACGATCGTCGGCCCCAGCGTCCCCGGACGGTTCACGGTCGGGCCGGGGTCGTGTTCGGCCCCCTCGTCCGGACCGAGAAGAGGACTACCTACGAATGAGCCTCCCGGAATTCTCCGTTCCTCTACCACTCCTTTACCCAAACCCAACGAAATCCCTTGACACCCCGGGGGACGATTTTGCTGTTATGATAGTTGAAGTGTTGGAGGAAAAAAGTGGGCCTGCCCGCTAGGGGCAGGCTTTTTCTATTTTAGTCCGGATTCGGGCCGTCGGCCTTGCTGCCGTTAACGCGTCGCCGTAACGCGTCTCCGTCTCCCCCGAGACGCTGCTGTCTTGCTACTCTTTCCAACGCGCCGCTCCCGTGCACAACCTCGCCTACCGCCTCGCCCTGCTGGCCGGCATCGGAGGGATCGTTCTTCTCGTGGTTGGCGGTCCCGGGGATGACGTCAAAAATACTCTCGGGGTGACCGCGCTTGCCGTCGCGGGCCTCCTGGCCGGACTCGGAAAGGCCATCGACGTGCTGGGGTACGTCCGGGACGGGGCGACCGACTCGGAGCCGCGCCAGTAGGAGTTACTCGTCGCCCTCGTCCGATCCATCGGGCACGGTGAGTGTCTCGGCGCGGATGGCTCGCTTCCACAGCGTCTCGCCGTCAACCCCGAAGGTGCGGAGGGTGAGCACGCGGTCCTCGCGGGGGCCGCTCACGGTAAGAGTGCCGAAGTTGCGCTGCTCCACGAGCGTGCCGTGCACCCGGTTCGGGTTGGGGCTGCCGGATCCCGCACCGGCTGTGAGGGGCGAGTTCGTGAACTCGTAGATCGGGTAGAAGTCCTCGGGGTGGCGCCGCAGAAGCTCGGTGATGTGCCGGTCGCCGGAGAGGAAGACGACCCCCTCGATCTGCCGCTCCTGGAGAGCCTCCAGCAATGTCGACTGCTCGTGTGGGAACCGGGCCAGCGTCTCGTATCGGGTCGCGGGGGTCGTCACCTGTCCCCCGTTCACCACCAGCTTGAACGGGGCATCGCTGGTCGTAAGGGCGTCAATGAGCCACTGGCGCTGCTCTGTGCCCCACATGGTTTTGCGCTCCGTGCGTGGGGCGTCGGTCGGCGAGCGGTGGTAGCGATCGTCGAGCAGGAAGACATCGACGTCGCCCCACCGAAACTTGCCAAAGACGCCCGGCACGTCGGGCCGCCCGTAGTTGGGGTTCGCCCAGTACTGCTTAAAAAGGCGGAGGCTGGCCTCTTTCTGGCGGTAGGAGCGGTCGCTGTTGTTGGGCCCGTAGTCGTGGTCGTCCCAGGTGGCGTAGTTGTGGGTATGCCCCAGGAGGGACTGCAGGGCCGGCGTGCGCCGGGTATGTGCGTAGCGGGCCTCCATCATCGCGGGCGTGGCCCAGTCGACCTCGCGGTAGTACACGTTGTCCCCCATCCACAGCATGAGGTCTGGATTCTCCGTCGCGATGGTGCGGAAGATGCGCTCGTCCCCGCCGTAGGGCTCCCCGGGCCGGTCGTACGGCGGGTCGTTGATGTAGGCGCACGAGCCGACTGCCATCGTGATGGTTGGCGGATCGGTGCGCCACTGCCAGAGGGGCTGGGTCTGGAAGCGGAGCGGGTAGGGCCGCTGCACGCGCTGTCCGTTGAGATAGAGCCGGTACAAATATGTGTTGCCGGGCTCCAGGGCACGGATCGTAAACCGGGCAATGTGCTCCTCCGCGGCGGCGGTGCGCTGGACAGTCGTGACGGAGGTATCGGGATCGGGAATGACGGCCGGGGAGGCGGTGTCGCCCCGGGCCGTCGTGCGGCTCCAGTAGCGCAGTTGGACGTCGGCCGGACGGGTGGTCTGAACCCAGAGCTGCACCTCGCGGTGGGTGCCGTAGCCCACCATCGGGCCCGCCTGCAGAAGAGCGTCGGCGCCCGGATCCGCCCCGGCGCGGGTCGGCGGGCCCTGCTGAGCCCATCCCGGAGACACGCCCCCTGGCCCAACGAGGAAACAGAAGAGAAGCAGGACGGGCAGCGGACAGCGTAGCATCGGTGACTTGGGGCTGGACGTTGAGGCTTGGAGCCCTCCAATCTACCCGTCGTGCAAGAACGCGTAAAGGGCTGGCCCGGAGACTGGTCGTGAACCGTCCGTAATACCAACGACCGGAAATCACGATCCACGGTACCGAGTGCTCCGAATCGGTTTTGAATGCCGTGTTCGAACGGCGACGAGGCCGGCTCGGGGGCCGGAATGCACCGACCCTCATCAGGAGGCGCGTCCTGCGATCGCGAGTGCTGGGCCGCGTACAGTGATCGTCGGCAGACGGTATAAGATGCGGCGCTCGAGGACCAGTCGGCGGTCCGGGCGCAAATGCTCGACGCGATGGGGCGGGTCCACGTCGGCCTTAACAACCACGAATACGAAAGGGCCGACTCGCTCCTTCGCCGCTCCCTCGCGTTGCGACGCCGGTAGTCCTGCCGGGCCGGACTCGGCGGGAGTCCAAGCGCCGATCCGGCATTCCCAATACGGCCACCTCTGACCGACGGGATCCTTCTCCCCGCCCGCCACGTCGGCAGGAGCTCCGAGATTCTAAACGCTTCTTACACCCCCGCAACAGATCGCGAGAGCCCGAAACGAGGAGAGTGCGCTGGTCGTTGCCGCTTCGCTCCGCTTTTGCCACAACCCGCTGCGTTGCTGATGTCCGACCTCGCCGACCTGCGCCGGGAGTACACCCGGGCCGAACTCTCACGCGACCATGTGGCCGACGACCCGATCGAGCAGTTTCGGGACTGGTTCGATGAGGTCCAGGACGCTGAGGTGGAGGAGCCGAACGCGATGACGCTCGCCACCGCCGCCGCGGACGGCACGCCCTCCGCCCGCATCGTGCTGCTGAAGGGCCTCGACGAGCGCGGCTTCCGCTTCTACACAAACTACGAGAGCCGCAAGGGGACCGATCTCAGCCAGAACCCGCGCGCTGCCCTCACCTTTCTGTGGAAGCCGCTGGAGCGGCAGGTGCGCATCGAAGGGCGGGTTGATCGCATGCCCGAGGCGGAGTCCACCGAGTACTTCCACAGCCGCCCCCGCGGAGCCCAACTGGGCGCCTGGGCGTCTCCCCAGAGCTACGTAATCGAGAGCCGCAAGGCCCTGGAGCAGAACCTTGAGGACGTGACGGCCGAGTACGAGGACCGGGACGAGATCCCCCGTCCCGCGCACTGGGGCGGCTACGTGGTGCGCCCCACGGAGATCGAGTTCTGGCAGGGCCGCCCCAACCGCCTCCACGACCGCCTCCGCTACCGCCGGGCCAGCGCGGAGGACGACTGGACCCTGGAGCGCCTTGCGCCGTGAGCGGAGTGAGGAAGTACGCCTGGGCTTGGCCGTCGCCCGTCGAAACCGAGTCGTGCCCCCGCAACTTCCCTGGGACAGTCACTGTACCTTGTTCCCAAGTGGTGTTCAAATCAGTCCTCCCCCCATGCGCACACTGGATGACATTCGGGAGCAGCTCCGAGCCGAGTTGCCTCATCTGCGCGAGCGATACGACGTCGATCGCCTCGGGATTTGCGGCTCGTACGTTCGCGGCGAGCAGACGGAAGGCAGCGACCTGGACCTGCTCGTGGCCTTTTCTGATACCCCCGGTTTTTTCGCGGTCGTCGGGCTCAAACACTACCTCGAAGATGCGCTCGATCTTTCCATCGACCTCGGGATGCCTGGCGCGCTGAAGGAGGGACCCGCGGCGGACAACATCCAGCGGGAGGTGGAATATCTATGAGCCGGAGTCAGAAGCAGTATCTCCTCGACATATTGACGGCGATGGACGACGCCCGAAGATTCGTTGAGGACGTTACGTTCGAAGAGCTTGAAGGGGACCGGCGAACGCAGTATGCTCTACAGCGGACCTTCGAAATCATCGGGGAGGCTGTCAAGCAAATCGACGATTCAGTTCGGGAGCGTCATTCTCACATTCCGTGGCGAAAGATGGCGGGGATGAGAGACATGATCGTTCACGAGTATTTCGCCGTGAATCTGGAGGTCGTGTGGGATACGGTCCATGAAGATTTCCCGCGCGTGTATTCCGACCTCCAGAAGGCGTACGAAGCGCTGCCCGACGAGGACGCGTAGCCCCACTCTCGGGCCGTCGCCCTGAAATCGCAGGGCTCTTGCGACCGGATCCCAAACAGGGGCATCGGCGTTCCGTTGAGTGTTCGAGCATCTTTTCGCCCCTCGACGTGTCATGATCGCTTCTCGATGGAGCCGTGCGCTCCGGACCTTCAAAGGATGGGGACTGGTCATGATGGTGGCTGGACTCGTGAGTTCGGCCGTCGCGGCCCCATCCGACTCGGCCCGGTTTGACGACGGGCGGGCGGCATTTGCCGTTCAATTCGGCGAAACGGTGGTGCGTCACCGAATCATGGCAGTAACCGCGCTGCCGGACACCGCAATCCGCATCGTGGCGGAGCCGGGTCTCACAGAGGGGCACTATCGCACCGAGGCCCCCGAGCCTCACATCATTCCTCTCTCCAGCTCGTCGTGGCGGTTCGCGACTCCGTCGGATCCCGGCCTCTATCCCATCGTCGTGACGGATGCACAGACCGGCGCCACTGTCCGCCTCCAGGTCTTCGTCCTGGCCCCATGGGACCACGAGGGCCGGCGGCTGAACGGGTACCGCATCGGCCGCTACGAGAGGGAGCCTCGCAACGGCCGGGCCGTTTACGAGCCGCCAGAGGGCTTCGTGAAGGTGACGGCCGAAACCAAAGACGCGCTCGTGTCCCCGCACTTCCGACTGAATCAGTTTCTCTGCAAGCAGACCGACGATACGCCGCAGTACGCCCTCGTCCGCCCCCGCCTCCTCCGCCACCTCGAACAGGTGCTCGCCGCCGTCAACGCCCGGGGACACGACGCATCCACCCTCCACGTCATGAGCGGGTACCGCACGCCCTACTACAACCGCGCCATTGGCAACACCACCGAGTACAGCCGCCACCTCTACGGCGACGCGGCCGACATCTACGTCGACGCCAACGGGGATCAGCGGATGGACGACCTGACCGGCGACGGGCGCGTGACGACGGCCGATGCCCGAGATCTCGCCGACATTGTGCGGCGCATTCCCACGCCTGGGGATGACCGGTTCCGCGGCGGCCTGTCCGCCTACGGATCCACTGCGCACCACGGCCCCTTCGTGCACCTCGATCTCCGAGGGCGCCGGGTCCGGTGGTA
>PXTN01000007.1 GCA_003022565.1 Bacteroidetes bacterium QS_3_64_15
ATCCTTTCCTACCGAAAGAGGTGCCGCTTAGCCCGGTTTTCTTACTCGTTAAGAAGCGACTCAGGGTCCCGTCGTCATCTGGGTGCGGAAGCTGTCGATGAGCGTCATTGCGAGCTCCGGTCTGGTGCCCCATACCACGTGGAAGCGGGGGACCGAGTTGCCGGGCTCGTAGAGGCCGCGCTCCACCCAGTGCACCACGGGGAGGAAGTGGAGGCCGCGGTCGCGCAGCCACCGGTACACGTCCTCCGTGCAGTGAACCGAGTCGGACGTCAGAAAGGGAGCGGGGCGGGGCCGCTACGATGTGGTCGGGTCCGCCGCGTCGCGCTCGATGTGCAGGGTCACGTGATCCGCCCGCTCGCTCAGGTAGTCGCGCATCGCATCGAGGAACGTGTCGATGAGGCCGGCGCGTTCGTCGGGCGAGAGCAGCGTCTCTGCGTCGGGACGATCCAGAACGGCAAGATCTACGGTGCTCGGGTCCACAGTGGCCTCCACGAACCCAAAGTCGACGTACGTGGAGGGGGCGATGCGATGGCGGAGAACCGCCCCCGGCGCGCCCTTGAGGTCGGAATAGTGCTCCGAATCTTCTTTGAGGTAGCTCCATCTGGACTCGACGTCCGCAAAATCCCGAAGGACTTCGAAGGGGGTGATCTTTGCGGCTTCGCCGGGACGCAGGGAGAGACGAACGACGGCGCTCATGGGCTCGGCGGTTTGTGGAAGGAAGTGCGACGCAGGCATCATCGTCTGATCATCGGACCACGAGGAGGGGGCGGTCGAGCTCGTAGAGAAAGCGCTGGAGGGGAAACTCGGCGAGTGGAGAGGACTCGGCGGGCATGACGAAGAGCCCGCGTCCTTCGCGGCGAGCAAGCACAGCGATCCGGTCAAGCTCGATTTGGGTGAGGGGACGCACCTCGAGATGCGGAACGCGGTCCTCGTGTTCCTCATGCACCTCGTCCCGCAGGCGCTCCGCTTCGGCCTCATCCTCCGCGGGAAGAAGCACCTTGAGGAGGTGGCCCGGCCCTCGATTGGCGAGCTCGGCCGCTACGCGCAGGGCAGACGCCGCTGGGTCGGAGCCGTCGTAGTACGTAAGAACGGGCTGCCGGCGCCGCACAGCTTCTCGCAGTACGAGCACCGGCGTCGGGGCGTCCGACAGGAGCGCTTCGCAGGTCGTCCCAAGGCGCCGTCGGCTGCTCTGCGTGCTCGTCTTGCCCAGGGCGAGGAGATCGGCCTCCTCCGCGGCCGAAAGCAACTCGCGCGTCACGTGTCCCTCCACGACGCGGAAGTTGGAGGAGACCTCGGCCTGCTCGGTGGCCTCCTGCAGGGTGGCCTCGGCGCGCTCGGCTTGGTAGCGCAGCTGGCGCTGCGCGCGACGGTCGGTAAGGGTCTTTGGGGACACCGAATGCGTGCGCACCTCCTCGGCGAATGGGAGCTGGGCGGCCCGGAGCAGGTTCTTGTCTTTGATGAACAGGCCCTCCAGCTCCGCCTCCAGGTCGGCCGCCAGCCGCACGGCCATGTCGAGGGCGGCCCGACTGTGAGGGGAGTCGTCCAGCGCTATGAGAATTCGGCGAAAGACGCGGGGGGAAGGGGCCTCAATCGTAGGCATACCGAGGGGTGAGGAAGTTCGCGAATTGTTTTGTCTATAGCGCTCCAGAATACTCGTACACACAGGGGGTGCGTATGGGAGTGCCTGTCCCGACTGCCGTCGGGGTGGGCGTGCGGGCGTTTTTCCCACACTGTCACACGCCGACCGCCCACACGCGACGCGTGAAGGATAGAGCCGGTCCGGGTGCCGAACCCTTGTTTACGGGCGTTCTCACGCATCGGGAGCTATGCCTCCTCAGACAGTTCGGTCTGGCCGTTGGTCAGGGCAAACTGACGCCGTCGGTCGGCAAACTCGCGGAGCCGGGCCTCGACCCGTCCATTGATTGTATCGTCCGGGAAGGCCCCCTGTTCGTCACGCGTGCCGGCCTCGATCCCCGTCAGCAGTTCGATGCCCTGATCGACCGTCGCCACGGGGTAGACATGAAAGTCGCCCGCCTCGACGGCCTCGACCACGTCCGGCCGCAGCATGAGGTTGTCGGTGTTGCTGGCTGGAATGAGAACGCCCTGCTCTCCGGTAAGTCCGCGGGTGTCGCACACGTCGAAGAAACCCTCGATCTTCTCGTTGACCCCACCGATGGGCTGCACCACGCCGCGCTGGTTCACCGAGCCGGTGACGGCCAGGGTCTGCTTCAGCGGCACCTCCGCCAGCGCCGACAGGAGCGCGTAGAGCTCTGCCGAGGAGGCACTGTCCCCGTCGATGCCGCCGTAGGATTGCTCGAACACGAGGCGCGCTGAGAGGGAAAGCGGGAACCGTTGCGCAAACCGGCCCTCCAGGAAGCCCGACAGGATAAGCACGCCTTTCGAGTGGATGGGCCCCCCGAGGGCCGCTTCGCGCTCAATGTCTACGATTTTGCCCTCTCCGAGTCGCACCCGAGCGGTGATGCGGTTCGGCTTGCCGAAGCTGAAGCCGCCGACCTCCAGGTACGACAGGCCGTTGATCTGGCCGGTCGTTTCGCCGTCGGTATCGATGTACACCTTCTCGCGCTCGATGGACTCCTGCACCCGCTCCCGCAGGCGGTCGGCGCGGTACATCTGAGCATCAATCGTGCGCTGAACGTGCTCGTCGGTGACGACGTCGGCCCCGTCCTCCTGGGCCCAGTGATTCGCCTCCACGAGCAGGTCCCGAATTTCGTCGACCCGAGCGCTCAGCTTTTCGGTGTCGCTCACCATCCGGAGGCTGTGCTCAAACACCCGCGCCACGGCCGAGCGATCGAAAGGCTGTAAGTCCTTGTGGTCAACAGTCGTAGCGATGAGGTCGGCGTAGTCGGCTTCCCGCTCCTCGTCCCGGTCGATCTGGTCGTCGAAGTCAGCCATCACCTTGAACAGGCGGTCCATGTCCGGGTCGAGGGCGTCGAGGAGGTAATAGAGTAGCCGCTCGCCCACGACGACGATCTTGACGTCGAGCGGCACGGCCTCCGGTTCGAGGGTAAGGGTGCGGATGAGCCCAAGCGCCTGCCCGGGCGACTCGATCTGAATTTCGCCGTTCTGGAGAGCGCGCTTTAGTCCCTCCCAGGCATAGGGCTGCGTGAGCAGCTGCCGCGCCTCCACGATCAGGTAGCCGCCGTTGGCCTCGTGGAGGGCGCCTTTTCGGATCAGGTTGAAGTCGGTGACGAGCGCGCCCATCTGGGCGATCTGTTCGACCTGGCCTACGAGGTTCTGATAGTTCGGGTTGTCCTCGTAGACGACGGGCGCGCCCTCCGTCTCCTCGTTGTCGACGATGAGGTTCACGCGGTAGCGGCGCCAAAAGGCCCCGTCCGGTGCGGGTGCCTGTTGCCCGCCGCCCTGCTGGCTCTGCTGTTGCATCATCTGTTGCGGACCCTGCTGACTGGGGGACTGGCCCTGCTGCGCCGCCTGAACAAAGAAGTCGACGTTTTCGATGAGGTCGCTCCGCACGCTGTCGAGAAAATCTAGGACATCGTCGAGGTTCGCGTATTTGTCGCGCAGTTCGTTGATGAGGTCGTCGACGACGAGCGCCGCCATTTCCTCGTTCAGCTCCTCGATGCGCTGGCGCGCCTCGCGCTGATGCTCGGGCACCTTCTGAAGGATGTTCTGGAGCTCTTCCTGATACCCCTCGATCTTTTGCTGGATCTGCTCGCGCTCCTCCTCGGGCATCGACTCCACCTCCTCCGGAGGCACCGCCTCGCCGTCCTGGATCGGGGTAAAGACAAAGCCTTGCGGGGTGCGGATCAGGGCGATATCCTCCTCGCGGGCGCGCTCCTGCAGGTCTTCGAGCGCAACCTCCTGCCCCTCCCGCACCTCTTCCTGAATCATCTCGCGGCGCGACTGATACTCCTCGCTCTCGAACGTGCCGGGGAGGGCCGTCTGGAGATCCTCAATGAGCTCGTCCACGTCCTCTTTCAGCTCACAGCCCCGGCCCGCCGGGAGCTGCAGCGCGCGCGGCTCGCGCTCGTCGTCGAAGTTGTTGACGTAGCAGAGATCCGGTGGGGGGGGCTCCTCGGCGGACTGCTCTTCCAGGAGGTGCTGCACGAGCTCGCGGCGACCGGTGCCCGTCGGGCCCATGGCAAAGACGTTGTAGCCCTCGGCGTCGATGTTCATGCCAAAGTTGAGCGCCTCGACAGCGCGGTCCTGCCCCACCACTTCCGTGTCGCCGGACAGGTCGTCGGTCGTCTCAAAGTCAAAGTCGGACGGGTCGAAGCGTTGGCGGAGGGCGTCCGGGGCGAGGGGGTCGATCATGTGACGAACGGAGTGCGTCGGTTCACTGGGGACGTGCACGAGGCGGTCCGAACGCGCCAGAGGGGGACGAGCGTGCGCGCCGAACCATGAATGTTCATAAGCAATGCGTCGGTCGGAGTTCGCCGTTGGACCTGCCCTCACACAAACATCACCCGGTGGGGCGTGGGAGGTAGAGAGAATGGGAGCGTGGGGGGCTAGGAGTGTCCGGGGACCCATCCTCTTCGTTCTCTGAGGCCTTGATTCTCCGTGTTCTGGAACTGGTACCATCTACCAAGGATCATTATGCGAGACCTCGAATGTTGAAGCGGTCCATTCATTTAAATCTTATTCTGCCGTTCGTGCCTGTAGCGCCGTCGCAGGGCGAGGTCGAAACTGAGTTTGGGCTCTCGCTCCGCGGCAGAGCGCGTGGACCGACGGAAGAATCGTCAGGAACTCATCACGTCCTTCTCATGGAGCCCCGAGCCGATTTTTTCAAGAAACGATGATGTGGCGGCCCATCACGAAGGGCTCTATTGCTCACGTAGCCGCAGGAGTTGGGGCTTTTTCCTCGTCCCTGACGGCCGCGGCGTACTGCTCACGTCGCTCGGTGCCTTCCTCCGCGTCGAGACGTTCTAAGACCTGGGCGACCGCCTGATGGGGCGAGAGGTGGAACCGCTCCTCCCCGAGCAGAGCGTGGAGGCTGGAGCGTCGCACCGCCTCGCGCACCGGACCAATCAGGCCGGTCAGATGCAACTCGATCCCGATCTCATCCAGCCGGTTGGCGACCGAGAGAAGCGCCTCAGTGGCGGTCGTGTCCAGGTCGTTGATACTGCTCCCGTCCATCACGACGACCTTTACGGGGCGTCCCTCGTGTTCGCTCTTGTCGAGGATGAACGTCTGGAAGTATTCGGCGTTGGCAAAGGAGAAGGCCGCGTCCACGCGGAGCACCATGATGTCCTCAAGCCGCCGCGCCTGCTCGAATCGGTCCAGGTCGCGGTAGCGGCGCGTGCCGGGGACGTGCCCGAGCTCCGCGACGTTCGGCCGGCTCACGCGGAAGAGAACGGCGACGACGGAGGCCCCGATGCCAAGCAAGATGCCTTCCTGAATGCCAATGAACAGCGTGCAGGCCGCCGTGAAGAGGGCAATGTATCCGTCCCGGCGCCGGGTACGGAAGAGAACCTGGAGCTCTTGCAGGTCGAAGAGCCCGAACCCCGCCACGATAATGATGGCGGCCAGGGCCGGCGACGGCAGGTAGTAGAACAGCGGCGTCAGAAAGAGAAGCGTAAGCGCAATGATGAGAGCCGCGAAGGCGTTGGCCAGGGGGCTTTGGGCCCCGGTCTGATCGTTGACCGCCGACCGCGAGAAGCTGCCCGACGCGGGGATGCTCTGGAAGAGGCTTCCGGCGAGGTTGCCGGCCCCGATTCCGAGGAGCTCCTGGTTGGGATTGATGGTGTAGCCGTGCCGCTTCGCAAAGATGCGGCCCAGCGACACGTCTTTCATGAACTGCACCAGCGCAACAGTGACCGCGGCCGGGAGAAGCGCGTTGAGGTCCGAGAAACTGACGGCCCACACCTCCGGGCTGGGAAGTCCCGTCGGAATCGACCCAACGACGGATATGCCCCATTGATCGAGGCCGAGGCCCCAGCCGGCGGCCGTGGCGCCAACCACGACGACGAGGGGACCTGGAACCCGAGGCGCCCACCGGGACAGGCCCATCAGGAGCCCGATGCAGGCCAGGCCGATGCCGAGCGTCGGCAGGTGGGTTTCCCCAGCGTGCCGGACGGCGTCCCAGACCAGCACGTGGACGTACTGCGACCGCCCGAGTTCGACGCCGAGCAGGGTGCCCAGCTGGCTCACCGCGATAATCAGCGAGGCGGCGGAGGTGAGGCCTGCGATGACGGGGCGGGAGAGCAGGCTGGCCACGAAGCCGAGCCGAAGGACGCCCATGATCATCTGAAGAAGGCCCACCATGGCCGTCAGCAAAATCGCGAGCGCCACGTAGCGCTCCGTGCCGCTCTGGGCGAGGGCCCCGACGCCGGCGGCCACGATCAACATGTCGATGGCCACCGGCCCGATGGCGAGCTGTCGCGAGCTGCCGAACAGTGGGTACGCCAGGAGCGGGACAAGTCCGGCGTAGAGGCCGTAGATGGGCGGCACGCCCGCAATGACGGCGTAGGCCATGCCCTGCGGAATCAGCATCGTTCCCACCGTAAGGCCCGCCGTTGCATCCTGCCGGAGGGCCGCCGAGGAATAGTCAGAGGCCCAGCGGGCGATGGGAAGATACGCCCGGAGCCAGGTCCATGCTCGCTGCCACATCAGAGTCTTGGCGGATGGCGATCGTGTCGGGAGGTGGAGAGCCCGCAGCACCGGGCCGCATGAACACGGCCTCCGTAAGCCGCGCGGCGAGTGTTGGTCCCGGTCGAGTGGGAAGTGAAGGCAAGGCCCCTGCGAGGCGTGGAGAGGGCTACGACAGCTCCGTCTCCCGCAGGGCGTCGTAGACTGCCGTCCGCGGCAGTTCTCGACCGGTCCACTGCCGGTAGGCCGCCGCCGCCTGCTCTACGAGCATGTCGAGTCCCCCGATGGGAGCGGCGCCCTGCGCCTCGGCCTCTCGGAGAAATCGGGTGCGTTCGGGCGTGTAGACGAGATCGTAGACGACGTGGCCGGGGCCAAAATCCTCCGCATTGGGCCAAGGAGTTTGGCCGTGGCGATCGGGGGCCATGCCCAGGGGCGTAGCGTTAACAAGCAGGCGACTCGACTGGACAGACAGCGTGGCCCCTTCGAAGGACGAGACCTCGAGCGCGCCCGTCGAGTCATAGTCGGCGAGGTCCCCGGCCAAAAGTTCTGCCTGCTCAGGCCGCCGGGCAACGATCGTCAGGCGCTCAGGAGCGTATTCGGTGAGGAGGACGTAGACCGCGGCCCGCGCCGCACCCCCGGCCCCAAACACGAGCATTGGAGCCCCATCGAGGTCCGCTTCCTCCTCGTCCAGCGGGGCCAGGAAGCCCTCCACGTCCGTGTTGTCCCCGCGGAGGCGATCCGCTCCGCTCTCCGTTTTGTCGCGCACAATGGTGTTGACGGCCCCCACCGCGTCGGCCCGTTCCGTCACCGTGTCGAGGAAGGGCTGCACCGCCTCCTTGTGCGGCACGGTTACGTTGGCCCCGAGGAATCCGAGCGCCCGGAGGCCGTCCACGGCGCGCTCAATCTCCTCCGGCGGAACCGGCGTGGCCACGTACACAGCATTCGCCTCGTGCGCCCGGAACGCCGCGTTGTGAATGCGGGGCGACAGGGAGTGCTCGACCGGGTGGCCGAGTAGGGTGACAAGGCGGGTAGAGGCATCGATCGTCACGGTGGGGGAGAGCATCGTAGCAGAGACGAACCGTCGATGGAGGCCGACCCTCGAAGGGGCCGCTACTGAACGACTCCTTCCCGCTCGCCCTGGCGATAGAGTTCGTACAGGCGGTCGATGCCGGCCGGGTTGCCGATTATTGTTACGCGATCCCCCTCCTGCAACGTGGTCGACCTCGACGGCACGGTGATTTGCCCGTCGCGCCGAACCAGGGCCACAAGCACGCCCGCTGGCAGGTTGAGCTCCGCGATCGTGCGCCCGATAAACTCCTCGGTGTTGGTCCCCGTCAGCAGGTGGAGCGTCAGGTAGCGCTCGTGGTGCAGCAGGCTCTCTTTCACCTCCTGCTCGTCGGTCGCCGCGCGCCACTCTACCAGGAACTGCTTCTCATCGGTCCGATTGGCGAGGGTCGCGAGCGTGCGCAGGTGCTCCCCCTCGTCGTCCTTGGGGCTCACGAGGAAGAAAAAGGCGTAGACCGGCTCCGACGCGTCAAGCTCCTCAATCTCGTCCTCTAAGTCCACACAGATGCCGGACTGGCAGTGGACCATCACCACCTTCGGCCCGTCGATGCCGTCGAGGCGGCAGTAGGGAAGCGCCGCGCCGTGCGAGACCGACACGGCACTGTAGGGAGCGCCCTCCAGAAAGCCGTGTTTGAGCGTCTTCGTCGAAATGCCGAGCGCGTCGGAGAGGCGATGCGACACCTCCTCCACGACCGCCTGATACGGCTGCGGGTCGTCGAGGTGGATTACGTCCGACTCGGCGACGAGCCGGTCGAACGCCGTGTCGTGCCCCACGCCCTTCTCCTCGAGAATCGTCTGCAGCTCCCGGTCGAGGCCGTCGTAGCGCTCCTCCCCCAGGCGAGCGAAGAGGTGGAAGATCGCCCCTTCGCGGGGGATGTCGGAGGCGTAGTAGAAATACCAGCCCAGGCCGAGCAGCACCACCACGCCCGTGAAGACGATTGCCAGCGTGCCCATCTCCGAGATCAGGAAGGCCGGAATAAAAATGCCGGCCACCTGCATCCAGGGGTAGAGCGGGGACCGGTATCCCGGCGCGTAGGAGGGAATCTCGCTCTCCCGCATCACGATGACCGCGAAGTTGAGGAGCGCGAAGATCAAGAGCTGGAACGCACTCGCCAGCTTGGCCACGCCCTCTTCAGAAAGCGCGAAGATGATGATCAGCATGAGGCCCACCGTCACCACGATGGATCGGGTGGGCGTGTTGAAGCGTCCAATTTTGGCAAACCCGTCCGGCAGCAGTTGGTCCCGCGCCATCGCCAGCGGGTAGCGCGAGGCCGACAGGATGCCGGCGTTGCCAGTGGAGGCAAACGCGGCGATGGCCGCCACCACGATCAGGATGGGCCCAAGCGTGTACGGCAGCCAGTTGAAGAACACCTCCCCGGAGGTGAATACGGGCGTAAGGTCCGACTGGAGGTCCGTGGCGGGGAGGATGGCCACCATGATGGCCACGCCGATCACGTAGATCCCCGTGGCGGTGAGCAGCGATAGGCCCATGCCCAGGGGAATGTTGCGGTCCGGGTTCTGCACCTCCTCCGCCACGCTGGCCACCTTTGTGAGGCCCGCGTACGACACAAACACGATGCCGATGGTGGCGAGAAAGCCGCGGACCCCGTCCGTGAAGAAGGGCGTGAACTCTCCGGCAGCGCCCCCTACGGCACTTTGCCCGCCCCAGACCGACACCACGCCCTGCGCGGCGTAGAAGGTGAGCACGCCCACCAGAATCGTCACCAGCACGCGCTGCAGCCAACTGCTCTCCTTGGCGCCCACGATATTAAGCACGCCGAAGGCCACGGTGAGCGCTGCGGCCAGCGGCTTAATCGGCACGTCGGCGTAGATGGCCAGATAGGCTCCCATCCCGATCAGCGCGAACGCACTCTTAAAGACGAGCGCAAGCCACGTCCCCAGCCCGCCCACGGTGCCGGCGAGGGGCCCGAGGCTACGGTCGAGAAAATAGTACGTGCCCCCCGCCTTCGGCATGGCCGTCGACAGCTCCGCCATGCTGTACATGGACGGCAGAATGAGGACCCCCGCCACAAAGTACGCAAGGACCACGGAGGGCCCCGTTTCCGCCGCCGCGATGCCGGGAAGCAGGAAGAACCCGGAACTGAACATTGCCCCCGTGCTGATCGCGTAGACGTCGTAGAGCGTCAGGTTTTTCTGAAGGGAAGAGTCCGAAGCCATGATACGGCCCGCTAGATGTAGAGAGGAGGTGCAAAACCGGTAAAGATCGCGGGTGGGGGGGCAGGTTCCCTCTGTTGCGAAAACTTAACGGGGCCGTCGCAGGAAAGAACCGAACCTCGGCCTGCCGCCTTTCGCGTAGAGATGAATGCGGGTCAAAAGGCTGCGCGTTCGAGCAGCTGTTCCACAGGCCCTGGCGTGCGTTCCTGGTGGGGGTATACCACGACGGAGGCACCTCCGAACGCCTCGACGATGCGGCGCGGTTTCCGTTCGAGCAGACGGTTCCACCAGGATTCGTCGCTACTCACCACGATGAGATCGTCCTCGGCGATGCAGGCAGCGGTGGCCCCCGCCGATTGCTCGACGATAAACCGCGACTCGACCGGAACGGCGCACAGCTCCACAAGCTCGTCGTGGTAATTGCGGATTGTGGTTCGCTGTTCGTCGGTGGCGGAAGGCGGCAATACGTGAACCATCTCCACGCTCGCCCCTGCAGCCTGGGCCAGGGCGTCGGCAATTTCGACCTTCAGGGGATCGAACGGGCCATTGTCCGTGATGAGGGCGAGCCGACGCAGCGCTTCGAACTCGGGCGGCTGCACCAGCAGCAAGTCGCAGGGTTCGTGACGAATGATCCACTCGGCGTCGTCTCCGGTCACCCAGGACCGCACGCCAACCGGCTCGCTTTCGACGATGAGTAGATCCGTGTCGTGGTGACGGGCAAAATTGACGACGGCGTGGCGGGGATCATGGCTTACCACCTCGCCGAAATCCAAGGGCACGTCCACCTCCGACTGGAGCTTCTCCATCCGGGCCTCAAATTCGAGGTCGTCGGGCGACTGAATTTCGGCGGCCGAGTCCAGCGGCAGCTGGTCGGGCACCGTGTCAAACTGTACCACTGTCACAGATCCGGCGCGGTGACGGGCGATGGCCGCGGCCATCCGAACCAGCCCTTCCTCGTGGAACGGCGAGGCGTCCTGGGTAAGGGCTACAGTGATGTCCGTACCGACTGCTCGTTCAAAAAAGGTGGCCTCCGTCCGCTCCACGACGCGCTTGCTCACACGCTCCCGGACCGCCTGCCGAGCCACGCCCTCCCGTCGCACCCGGGTCCGCGCGTATCCCAGGTACCACACGAATCCCCCCGAGATGATAATGGCGGCCCCGACAAGAGGCACGGTGCCCATTTGCGTGAGCAGGACGAGACCGCCGATCACGCCGAACGCCTGTGTCCAGGGGTAAAAGGGGTCGCGGAACGACGGATCGTAGGTATCGAGATTGCCTTCCCGAAAGGCAACGAGCGCGACGTTGACGAGGATGAACACGAGAATCTTAAAGGCGCTTCCCAGCTTCGCGATGTCGTCGATCGGCACGAAGGCGATCATCACAAGCATGACGGCGCCCGTCAGCGTGATGGCGGATGTCGGGGTGTCGAACCGGTCGCTCACGTGTTCGAGGAATTCCGGAGCGAGTTGGTCGCGGCTCATCGCGAACGGGTACCGCGAGGCGGACAGGAGTCCTGCGTTGGCCGTGCTGATGAGGGCCAGGATGGCCGCCACGACCACTACGAGCACGCCCCATTGAATGAGAGAGCTGTCCGCCACGTCGGCCACAGGGGTCGACGACCCCGCGAGTTCCGCCGTCGGCGCGGCTCCCACGATGACGGTAACCACCAGTACGTAGAGGAGCGTCGTGAAGCCCAGCGACCCGATCAGGCCGAGCGGGATGTTGCGATCCGGGTTTTCGACCTCTTCGGCCACGCTGGCCACCTTGGTTACTCCGGCGTACGACACGTACACGAAGCCCGTGGCGGCGAGCAGCCCCCCAAAGCCGCCTTCGAAGAAGCTCTCGAAGCGCATCGGAGCCACGTCGCCGAGGCTGCCGCCCACGAACCACGCCATCGCCCCCAGCATCACCCCCACCAGGGCCACCTGAACGCGTCCCGTCTGCTTAACTCCCAGCAGATTTACCAAGATGAGCATCCCCGCGATGACTAAAGCCAGCGTTTGGGGCGGCACATCGAACAGGAGGACAATGTAAGGTGCCCCGCCCACCAGCGCGAGCGCACCCTTAAATGAGAGAGAAAACCACGTGCCGATGCCCGCGATGGTCCCCATGAGCGGTCCCATACCACGCTCGATATAGATGTACGTACCCCCGGCCTCCGGCATGGCCGTGGCCATTTCTGCCTTACTCAGCGCGGCCGGAAGCACCAGCACGCCCGCCAGCAGGTAGGCCAGCACAACCGCGGGGCCGGCCATTTTCATTGCCAGGGCGGGCAGGATAAAGATGCCGCTCCCCACCATCGCGCCGATGCTGATGGCCAGCACCGATGGCAGACCCAGGTCGCGTTCCAGTTTCTTTGCCATGACCGCCTCCAGATCGGAAAGAGACAAGCAAGCGAACTGCGGTAATCGGACGCAGAGGCCCCCTCACACGTTACGCAGCGAAATTCGCTTTCACAGAAGACGAACCCTTACGGGATCGGCTCCCCCGCGGCGGTGGAGGCCCGCTCGG
Source organism: Bacteroidetes bacterium QS_3_64_15 (assembly GCA_003022565.1). Classification (GTDB taxonomy): domain Bacteria; phylum Bacteroidota; class Rhodothermia; order Rhodothermales; family Salinibacteraceae; genus Salinibacter. The sequence continues at coordinate 12,319 of PXTN01000007.1, forward strand.
ATCCGAACCATTCTATGAACGCGCCGGCCGCCGCGCGGGAGAACCGCACCGGGATGCCCTCGGGGTAGAGACGCTTATCGAAACGGCGGGGACGGTACGTGCAAATGGACTCTGACATTGGGCGCCCGACCGCATTCACAAACGGAGCACTCGCCCTCAGAATCTGTTTGGTGGATTGATGTTCGGCCGAGACATAGTGGGCGAAGCCGCAAAAAGGTGCCCAAACGAACCCTGTAGCGGTGTTACCGGGTGAGCGAAGAAGCCTTTTTGCGCGAGATCCACGAAGTCGCAGGCCACGGAGCGTCCGCCAAACAGCTTCTCAAGCAATACGCAATCGGAAGCCTACTGCAGCGTGCTCAGGAACTCGACCAGGTCTCGAATTTCTCCTTTGTCCAGAACGTTTTGCGCGGGGGGCATGGCCGAAGGTGCGTTCCCCCGTTGCTCGATCTCCGACCTGGCGATGCGCTGCTCACCGTCGCTGGATTGCACCACGAGATGTGACGCCGTTTCGTCAACGAGACGACCGCTGAGGGTCTGTCCATCCTGAAGCGTGACGGATACGGTACCGAAGCCCGGGGCGAGGCGTGCACTCGGGCGCACCAGCGCCTCCAGCAGCTGTTCGCGTGAGAGCGTGGCGCCGATCGTGCGCAGGTTTGGGCCGACCGTGGAGGCCTCGATGTCCCGCAGGGCGTGGCAGCGCGTGCATTGCGCTCCCGCATGCTCGGAGAAGATCTGTCGACCCTGGGTGGCATCGCCGCCGTACAGCGCCTCGCGGTATGTGGCCATCGGATTGGCGTCCGGCTTGGCGGCCCGATACGCCGTCAGGCGGTCGTGCAGCGTGTCGGAGCTGCTGGCCTCCACCGCTTCGATAAGGTCCAGCTCGATCGCCGGCAGAAGCTCGCCGGCCGTCAGCCGATCGAACAGGGTGCCGAGCGTCTGATGCGCAGAGGGCGTATCGATCTGGCCCAGGAGACGGAGGGCACGCTGCTGCTCCTCGACCGTACCCTCGTCGAGCACCGTGGTGAGCAATTCGGAGGTCGTGGCCGCTGGCAGATTGAGGGGCGGCAGCAGGTCGAGCGCCGTGGTCCGCACCGTGCCGTCGTCGTCCGAAAGGGCCGTCCGGACGGCCTCTTCCATGCGGGTGGAGCCGGTTGCGTGCAGAGCCCTCAGCGCCGCAGCACGCACCTCGGCGGACGGATCGTTGTGCACGCGGGCGAGCAGAGCGGGCGTCGCACCGGCGAGGCGCACCCGACCGATGACTTTGGCAGCAGCGACTCGGATCGAAGTGCTGCTGTCGGCAAAGAGCGGCTCGACGATGGGGGCGAGGGCCTTCCGCGCGACGGCCGTGTCGCGCTCCACGGGGCCGTGATACACGCCGTCGACGCGGTCCAGGACAGATGGCTTCGGCCAGACGCCCAGCACCTTGGTCGCTTCCACCCGCATTGCCTCGGGGGCACCACTGCGCGTGGCGTACGCGGCAACTCGCTGGGCGGCGTCTTCTGTGCCGACTCGCAGGTTGGCGTTGATCGCCCGCCGCAACAGCGCCTCGTTCGAGAACCGCTCTTCGTCGAGCACCTGGGCCAGGTCGGGAAGAGCATCCTCGATGCCGCCGTCGTCGTTGATGGCCCGCGCCGCCTCCGTCACAACGTACGGGTCCTCGTCATCGAGGAAGCGCGCGACGCCGGGATGTCCCATCCGGCGCAGGGCCACCACCGCCGCGATGCGCACGGCGCGGGAGGAATGGTCGGCGAGGGCAACAGTCGCCTCGGCATCGCCGATGCGGGCCAGCGCCTGCGACCCGGCGTGCCGCAGGTAAACGTCTTCGTCGTTGTTGGCCTCTAGCATGGCTACGAGCGGCTGGACGGCTGGTCGGTGGGCGATCTGGCCCAGCGCCTGTGCGGCGAAGAAGCGCACCCGCGGCGCCTCGTCGTCCAGCAGCGGGATCAATGCATCCCCGGCCGCCGCATATTCCACATCGCCGATCACCTTCGCGGCCTGCGCGCGCACCTCCGAATCCTCGTCGTCCAGAAACGCCACGAGCGGCTCGGCGCGCTCGAGGTCTTCGCGGGCGAGTTGGCCGATGCCCCACAGCCCGTGCAGGCGGGCAAGCTGATGGTCGCTGTGCCGGGCCGTCGCCAGAAGCGTCTCGGCGGCCGACCGGTCGGCCAATGCGAACTGGGCCTTCTTCCGCACACGCATGTCGTCGTGGTGTAGGAGGTCGGCCAGCTCCGCGTCAGAGCGATCCGCGAACGACGCGGCCAGCAGTGTGCGCGTCTTTGTCCGGTGCGGCGAAGAGGGGGCCCCCGGCACGTCCAGCGTCCAGATGCGCCCCTCGCCGTTCGACTCCCAGCCCTCGACCCAGTCGGCCACGTAGAGCGCGCCGGCCGGCCCGAACGTGATGCCGGTGGCAAGGACACCGCTCAAGATGGGCTGCTCCTGTTCGAGTGCAAACCCGGCGCCGTCCTGCTTCAGGCGGAATGCGTGGATTGTCGAATTGCCGGGCGATCCGACAAATTCCGACATGAAGAAGTAATCGCGCCACTTCTCGCTGAGTGCGGTCCCCGGATTATAGACGACCCCCGTCGGTCCGTTGTGGTAGGGCGTGATCGGCGGTACGATGTAGGCGGCCTGCCCCTCGAAACGGGCCCGATGGAGCCCCTCGTCCATCCAGACCTTGTAATCGTTGTTTTTGGGGTCGGTGTACTTGCCGTACTGCCAGTTGGCCCGCCACCCGCTGTCGGAGCCTTCGACGAGGTAAACCAAGCGTTCGTGCTCACCGGAATGATCGCCGTCATTATCGACGGTGATGATGTTTCCGTGCTTGTCGAAGGCAAACTCGTGCGGGTTCCGGAGCCCGGTGGCGAAGACCTCAAAGTCACTGCCGTCCGGGTTGGCCCGCAGGATGGCCCCCTGGCGCGGATAGGAATGCTCGTCGCCCTCATCGTCGACCACCGTGAATCCGAGGTCGCCCACGCCCCAGTAGAGCCGGCCGTCCGGACCCATGGTGAGGCCGGACAGCCCGTGGCCGAAGAAGCCGAAGTGCACGCCGTACCCATGGCTGATCGACTCTTTTTTGTCGATGACGCCGTCGCCCGAGTTGTCGCGCAGTCGCCAGACCGCCGGGAACGCGCCGACATAGATGTCATCGTCGCGTACCAGCAGGCCCCCGGCTCCATCGGTGAGCTCCGAGTTGAAGCCTTCCATGATAACCTGGGACCGATCGGCCCGTCCGTCCCCCGTGCTATCCTCGATGCGATAGACCCGTTCTTTCTGCACGGTCAGGTCGCGCCAGTCGTGCAGGCTGTCTTCATTGAGATCGGGGAGCCAGGTGTTTTCCTCGCTGCGTTCGGGCGCCATCTCGCGGCGGATAAACTCGCGCTGATCCTCGACCGTCTTGTGGGTGAGGACCTCCGTCGTCCAATCCGGATGGTCGCGGATGTCGAGCAGTCCGCCTGAGCGGCTCGATCCCGTGGCGTAGACGCGCCCCTTCGAATCGGTGTCCAGGGCGATCGGGTCGGCGAGGAGCAGCTCGGAGGCCCACAGGCGGACGTCGAACCCCGCGGTCGGTTGGGGAGCCACGTCTTGCTCGACGGCGCGGGCCTTCTGGGCCGCCTTTGCGGAATCCAAACGAACAACTTCTGCTTCCTCGGACGACGACTGGCACGCCGACAGGATAAGGACCCCTCCCAGTAGGCCGATCCACGGTACGATGTGAAACAGCAAATGCGAACGTAGCGAGCACCGTCCGATTACCATAAACTGTGCAGGTAGTTGTGGGAGAAGTAGTGCACTGTCAACCGTAGATCTTGGCAAATGGAGACGTTGCTTTCGACCTGGACGAAACGTGATATGTGAAACGTGATGCGTGAAAAAGCGTCCTCACGTTTTACGCGTCACGCTTTGCGCATCATGCCTTATTCCAGCGAACATGCACGTTGAAAAACAAACTAGACCAGTAGTGCCACAGGTCTCGGCATGACTCGTGCGATTACCGTAACGGCTGTTCCTTCGGGGAAACGGACCCGCCTCGATGACCATTTTATCCGCGACATTGCGACACAGCAAGAACAATTGCAGCGTGTTGGAGAGAGTTCCTTCACACCGATTTGATGCGACTCCGCCGGATGGTTGAACTCTAGGGAGGAGATTCCATCCCGTCTCACTGTTTTTGGCGCGACCCACCAGAACGACGGTTCCTTCCTACGCCCCCATTCGCAGTGCCCTCACGGGCGATGCAGGGGACACTGTTCTCGTCGGGTTTCCCCTTGTCCATTGACGTTCGCGGTCAGGGGAAACTCCTTCCCAAGGACGACGGGTCTTGAGCATCCCTCCAGTTTCTAGTTCCCTCCCACTACACCCGTGCCTCTTCGGATCGCGGGATTCTTCGTTCATGATCGACCGGGCATGTGCTCTTCCAATTCTCGTCCTCCTACTCTTCCTCGCTGGGCTTGTCGGCTGTACCGAATCCCCCGATCTCGAAGTGACCCGCATCAATGACGGGGAGGCGGAGCGGCTCGCCGACCAGGCACGGCAGGGAATCTCTGGGACATTCGCCGGCGACCTTGACGTGTCGCTCTGGGCCTCCGACACCTTGATCGCCGATCCCATCGCTCTGGACCTCGATCGGCAGGGACGAGCCCACGTGACCGTCACCAACCGCCGGCGCACCTCCTCAATTGACCTTCGCAATCATCCGGACTGGGCCACCGAGGTGCTCAGTTTTACCCGCGTTGAGGACCGGGCGGCCTTTCTCCGAGAGAAGTTGGCCCCCTCACGCAGCGATAGCAATAGCAGCTGGCTCACCGATTACAACGACGACGGGTCCCACGACTGGCGTGACCTGACGGTTGAACAGGAAAAGGTGTACCGGGTCGAGGACACGACCGGCAACAATCTGGCCAACCGATCACAGCTGTTCTACCGGGGCTTTAACGAGCCTACGTCCGACCTCGCCGGGGCGGTCCTGCACCATCAAGGGGCGGTTTTCGTCGGCGTCGCTCCGGACCTGTGGCGCCTCCGCGACGCGAACCAGGACGGAATGGCCGACGAAACCGAATCGATCAGCTCCGGCTACGGCGTGAACATTAGCATGAGCGGGCACGGGATGTCGGGACTCACAGTAGGGCCTTATGGCCGGCTCTACTGGAGCGTGGGGGACCCGGCGCTGAACGTGACGGACCCGCGGGGGCGCCGGTGGGCGTACCCGCAGCGCGGCGCCATCGTCCGCGCGGACCCGGACGGCAGTAATTTTGAGGTGTTCGCTTCCGGGATTCGAAATACCCACGAGTTCGTCTTCGACGAGTACGGCAACCTCATCACCGTTGACAACGACGGGGATCACGCCGGTGAGTTCGAGCGTCTGGTGCACCTGATCGACGGGTCGGACAGCGGGTGGCGGTTCAACTGGCAGTTCGGAAAATACACCGATCCGAAAAACAATGAGTATAATCCCTGGATGGACGAAAATTACTTCCGTCCGCGGCCCGCCCATCGGGGCGCACACATTCTTCCCCCCTTGGCCCCTTATCACACCGGACCCGCTGGCATGGTTTACAATCCGGGCACGGCCCTCGGCGAGCGGTGGGAAGACCACTTCTTCGTCGCACGCTTTGGCGGCTCCCCTTCCAACTCCGGGGTGGACGCCTTTACCCTCGACCCGAACGGGTCCTCCTTCGAGCTCGCCACGGACGAACAGGTCATGCAGGGCATTCAGGTAACGGGCATGGACGTGGGAGTGGGCGGCGCGCTGTACCTCGCCGACTGGGTCGAAGGGTGGGCGACCAATGATGAGGGCCGGATTTGGAAACTAGACACGCCGGCCCAGAAGCATTCGTCTCTCCGCGAGGAAACGGAATCCCTCCTACGCGAGTCGTTTGACGGTCGCTCTACAGACGGCCTCGTGGAGCTACTGAGCCATCCAGACCAGCGGGTCCGCATGAAAGCGCAGTTCGAACTCGCCGATCGCGAGGCCCTCGCCGCATTCCGGGAGGCCCTCGAGAGCGACGACCAGATGCGCCGGATCCACGGGATTTGGGGATTCGCCCAGCTCGGCCGCGAGGACTCAACCCGAGTAAAGTCCCTGCTGAAGTGGCGCCACGACGACGAGGCGGAGATCCGGGCACAGGTGGCCCGTGCCCTGGGCGACGTGCGGTACGCCCCCGCAGCCGACTCGCTGATGCCCCTCCTCGAAGATGAACATCCGCGCGTGCGCCTCTTTGTGGCGCAGGCCCTTGGCCGACTCGAGCACGAGCCCGCCGTCGCGCCCCTCGTCGAGATGCTGGCCGGCAACGGCAACGAGGACGCTCACCTCCACCACGCGGGAACGATTGCCCTGGCCCGCATCGGGGACGGAGACGCGCTTCGGGACTTGTCCGACCACGACTCCGTGGCGGTCCGGCTCGCAGCGGTGGTCGCGCTGAAGCGGCTGGAGCACCCGGGCGTGGCGCGTTTCCTGGACGACGACAACGCGACCGTCGTGACCAACGCCGCGCGAGCCATCAACGACGACGCGTTCATCGAGGACGCCCTCCCCGCCCTGGCCGAGATGCTCGACCAGGACCGAGTGGTGAACGAGCCGCTCATGCGGCGCGCGATCAACGCGTCCCTCTACAGTGGCCGAGGCACCGACGCGCAGCGACTGGCCCGATTTGCCGAACGACAATCGATCGGTGACACGCTTCGGGCCGAGGCCCTCTCTACGCTTGCCATGTGGACGGACCCCTCGATGCTGGACCGGGTGACGGGTCGGTATCGGGGGCCCGTCGACAACGAGACCGACCCGGCACGACGGGCCATCGCTTCGGCCACGCCCGGGCTCCTGCACGACCCAAGTGCACGGGTCCGGGAGGCCGCCGCGAAGGCAATTGGCGGCACCGGCTACGAGGCTGCCGCCGAGGACCTGATGGACGTGCTAAGAACGGACGAAGTCGCGTCGGTTCGGATCGCGGCGCTAAATACACTGCGCGATCTGGCCTCCACCCCGCTCAAGGAGGCGTTCGATGTGGCCCTGGCCGACGAGGCGCGCTCGGTGCGCCAGGCGGCGCTGGAAATGATTCCCGACCTCAACCTTCCCCCCGAAGACGTCGCGTCGCTCCTGGCCTCGGTGCTGGAGGACGGATCGAGCGACGAGCGGCAAACGGCGCTGCAGCTCCTCGGCGAAATCGACGCCCCGGCCGCCACCGACCTTCTGAGCACCTACATGGATCAACTCCTCGCCGGGGACCTGTCGCGGACCCTCGAACTGGAGCTCGTGCAGGCCGTCCGGCAGTCGGACGCCGAGGCACTCAACGAACGGCTGAAGCAGTATCAGTCCCGCACGGCCTCGGGCGACTCGGTGGCCGTGTACCGAGCGGCGCTGTATGGCGGGAACGCCGAGCGCGGGCGCGAACTCTTCTCCCAACACCCTGGGGCCCAGTGCAGTCGCTGCCACGCCGTGAACGGCGAGGGGGGCGAGGTGGGCCCTGCGCTGACGGACATCGGATCCAGACTTTCGCGCGAGTTGCTGCTGGAGGCGATGGTAGCCCCGGACGCGCGCCTCGCACCAGGCTACGGGGGAGTAGCCCTCACGCTCGAGGACGGATCCACCCTGCGCGGCGTTATCGAAGCCGAGACGGACACTACGATCACCCTGCGACGCGGCGAAGAGCAGGTCCGGACCCTTTCGAAATCAAAGGTAACCTCTCAGGTCAACTCTTCGCCGATGCCCCCGATGGGAGACATTCTTACGCGCCGCGAGCTGCGCGACCTCGTCGCGTACATGACAACCTTGAAAGGGGAGTAGGCTGCCCTGCCGCCCGGTCAACGGCTCATCTCGTAGGCCGTCGTCGTAACGTAGTACTTCGTCAACAGGTTTGTCCGCTCCCACTCCGGAAGCTGCCCGTCAATGAGATACTGCAGGTATTGCTCGGTGACGCTGGCAAAGTGCTCCTCGTGGCCCTCCTCGTACCGCTCCGGAATGTTCACCCGCCACCCAAACTCCGACGACTCGGCCGTCACGCCCTCGTATTCGGGGCTCAGATCCTTTAGGGCCTTCTTCAGGGTCGCAGCGAACTGATCCCCGCCCTTCCCAACGGGCTCGACGTACAGCACGGGCTCAAAATTCTGCGCCTCCCCCTGCCGGATGGTCAGGTTGGCCTGCGTTCCTCGCATGATGGAATAGTGGGTGTCCCCCCCGCCCGGGTTTTCGTAGTCCCACTCGGCCGACACCTTCGCGTGAATCCCCCGCACCGTGAACGTAAATTCGCCGTTGGCCGCCACGTTGAGGGTCGAATCGGAGTCCACGTCGGACTGAAGGAACTCAGGATATGGCTGCTGGCCGGTCACCTGGGTGAACTGAGCGGGGGTCATCTCGGTGTCCCAGCTCCGAGCCGACAGCACCTCCACGCCGTCCGCCTCGTTCCGATAGTCAATCGGCTCTCCGGGGAATGCCTCCCACAAGATTAGATCGACCAGGTGGGTCGACACGTCGGCGATGGCTTCTCCCTGCTGATCGACGTCGAAAAACCATGCCGGGCGAATGAGGGGTTCCCCCGCAACCATCTTGTAGAAGTGGTGCACGCTTTCCTTGGTAATCGCCGGTTTTTCTGGACTTCCCTCCCGCAGCTCACCAAACAGTTCTTCGTTCTGGGACAGCGCGCGCTGCAGCCGCGTGGCGGCGACGTAGCGCTCGGTCATAATGTCGTTGACCAGCAGCCCCCGTTCGTCGGCCTTCTCCACCGTGCTCCGCAGGGTTGGAAAGCCGTCGGGCGTAATGACCATCGGCTTGTCGGCCAGCACGTTGATGCCGTTCTCGACGGCGTGCTGGATGTACCCGATCTTCCGGGCATTATTGCCGGCCACGACCATCAGATTGCCCGGCTTCTCCTCGGCCATTTTCTCCTGATAGTCGCCCCCCACGTAGATCCGCTGGGTCCAGTTCGTGGGGGTTTCCTCACGCGTGTTAAAGCGCTCAATCAGGTCCAGATAACTTCCAACTTCATTCTCCACCGGCGCATAGACGTGAACAGCAGGGTCAATCTGGGAATAGTCGTACTTTTGGACCAGTGCTGCATGGAAGTGGCCAGGGTCCTGAATCATCAGGCCCACCTCATCGTCCGCACCGGTAAAGTCACTCGTGGGTTGCCCTCTGGCTCCGCAGGCGGCGCACACGAGCAGCAGCAGGGAGGCAAGAACATGAGCTCTCATGGCATTTCGGCAACGAGTACGAAGGGGAATTCGAAAAGAGATCAGGCCGATCAGTACCGATGAATTCATCTACCCGTCGGGCCCCCTGTGGCAATGCGCAGGCGGCGTTCAGCGCTGGTGCAAGAGTAGGAGCCTCCTCGGGGCGGCTGGAGCCAAGGGGCCTCGACGGCTTCTCTGTCGGACGTCCCAACCCTGTCACTGAACCACGTACCCGTCGCCAAAATGCATGACCGTCGGGGGCGTCATGGCCGCCTAGGCAGCGGGAGAACGAGGCGCTCACACGTCAACACGCTGTCACGTACTCCCCATCCATCACGGCACGATGGGTCGAGACCGATAGCGACTTCTTCCAGGCGGTCTTCCGACCGCAGTCTACCAGCCGTCCAGCTCGAGGTCGTCGATGTGATCGATGCCCCAGGGGTATCGCTGCGGACGAGAGAGCATCGAGTTGGCCTCGTCGTCGTCCTCGAAGCGCTCGTTGGCCGGATCCCAGTGGAGCGTCCGGGGGAGCTTCATGGCGATGTGCGAAAGCAGGCAGGCGCTGGTGGAGCGGTGTGAGACCTCGGCCGGGGCCAAGGTGTCGGGATCCTGCTCCTTGATCTTTCGGACCCAGTTCGAGTGATGCTCCTCGCTCTCCCGCCCCTGCAGGTGAAGCTCGTCCGGACCAATCTCCGAGTTCAAGAGCGAGGGGGTGCTGGCCTTCAGGGGGGCGTCCTCCTCGTCCCCGGAGCCGGGATCGCTGGCCGTGACCTGTGCCGGCCCCCGGCTCACGTGAATCCAGTCTTCCGCCCCCGTGAATCGAACCCCCTGTTCCAGCTCGTTGCTGATGATCATCGTCACCCCGTTTTCGTACTGGGACTCCACTCGGAACTTTCCGTGGACATCCCAGAGCCCTTCCTTCGGAAATTCCGCCTCGGCCTGAATCTCGACCGGGCCGGTGTACTCAGTGCCCATGCCCCAGTGGGCCGCGTCGACGTGGTGGGCGCCCCATCCGGTGATCATCCCGGCGGAGAACTGCTCGCAACGCAGCCACCCCGGCCGGCTGTACCGCTCGTCGACGTTGTCGGACTGGGGATGCACCCGCTGTTGCGTATAGGGCTTGCGGGACGTCCGCCCGAGCCACATGTCGTAGTTCAGGTTTTCTGGGACGGGCATGGGCGTTGGATCGCCGCCGGACGGATCGCCGGGGAGTCCCACGTCCACCCTCTGGAGCGCCCCGACCCGACCATTGCGAACCAGTTCGCACGCTCGCTTGAACTGCGGCCAGGGATCGGTGCCCCGCTGCTGACTGCCCACCTGGAAAACCGTGCCCATGTGCTGGAGGACATCTGCCATGATCCGCCCTTCCCGCACGGTCAGCGAGTGCGGCTTTTGCATGTAAATGTCCTTCCCCGCCAGGGCGGCCTCTACGACCGGCTGGGCGTGCCAGTGGTCGGGCGTGCTCACGATGACCGCGTCGATGTTGGACTGCGCCAGCATCTCCCGGTAGTCCTGGTAGGTCTGGACATCCACGTAATTTTCCTTCCCGGTCTCCTCTGCGTACCACTCCTCGACGAGCGCTTTCCCATCCTTCATTCGCTGACGGTCAACGTCGCTCACCGCAACGATGCGAACGTCCTCCGTTTCCTTCATCGTCTCCGGCAGGTCGTGGCCCCGGGCAATGCGCCCGCAACCAATCTGCCCCACCTGGATCGTGTCGTTGGGCGAACTCTTCCCAAATGCCGTCGAAGAGAGGATGGTGGGAGCTGCGATGAGCCCCGACACGCCCAGGGCCGATCGCTTCAAGTACTCGCGTCGCGTCATCTCACCGCGTTCCGTACAGTCGTCATCCATAGCCAAGTGCTGCTTATGATCTGATTCGTCGAAAAAAGGGACGCTCGGCTCGTCCCGCCTCGCGTCAGTCCTCGAGCGGCGTGCCGTTCACCACCCACTGGATGCCCCCGAGCACGTGCCGGCGAAACTGCGGATCCTCGTAGTGCTCCGGGCGGTGACCGAGCGCCGTGTACCACTGCCGCCCTCCATCGAACTTCTGATACCAGGCAATTGGAAACGAGTCGCCAAACGTGTCGCCCGGATACTCGTCGAGCGAGTCGTCCTCCTCAATCGTTCCCAAATCTACCGTCAGCAGGACGTTGATCTTCGGGCTCAGTTCGGTGTGGTAATAGCTCTCATCATCCACGATCTCCCACCGGTCCGGCAAAAAGGCCGTGGACGGATGCGCACGGGTAACGACCTCCGCCGTAAAGTCCTGTCGGGGGGAATGCCGCTCAAAGTTGCCGCCAACCAGCTTCGAGAACCAGGGCCAGTCCCGCTCCGATCCGGTGGCCGAGTGGATGCCCACGAAGCCTCCTCCTTGGCGCACGTACCACTGTAGGGCCTCCCGCTGCGCGTCGGAGGTGAACGTCTTGTTGTTCGTGTTGGAGAAGATCAACGCGTCGTACTGGCGTAGGCTGTCCCGCGTGAAGTGCCCGGGATCCTCCGTGGCCGTCACCTCGAACCCACGCGCCTGCCCCAACTGCTCAATCATCTCTACGCTCTGAGGAATGTTGTCGTGCACGTACCCCTCGCCATTCCGGGTGTAGACCAGCACATTGGCGTCCTGCAACGTCCCCACCGGATGCACGTCGACCTCCGGCGGATGAGCAAAGTCCCGCCAGTACCGGTTGGCCGCCTCCGCACTGAGCTCCCCGTCGTAGACCAGCATGCGGTACTTCAGGGAGTGGGACTGGCCGGGTGCGAGGACCCAATCCCGGTCCTGAGCCGGATTGAAATTGACAAACACGTTTTCTTCCCCGTCGTTCATCCCCGTCGGCCAAATCCGGAGCGGCTCCGGATAATTGAAGTTGTTCGGGTTCGTCATGAAGAGCACACCGGAGGTCCCGGACGGCGTGTCGGAAACTCCACTCACGTCCACCCACCGCGCCCGCGTGCCATTGGCGTCGCTCTTGTCGTGGCCGCGAGACGTAAGGATCGACGCGGTCTCGTCGTTCCACTTTGCGGTGGCCCGCAAGCTGAACCCCTGGTAGCGGTATTCCTTGATGGTGAAGGGATCCTCCGTCGCCGGGCGGAGCACCGAGGTAAAGTCGACCAGCCACACCTCCTGGTCGGGATCCACGTTCCAGCTCTTCACCTTCCACGTCTCTTTGAGTGTCACCTGCTCTTCGGAGGGCCCCGTGTCGACGTGGTTGTGGGTCGCCTCAAACCCGGCGAATACGTCTCCTTCCGTGCGCTCGGTGATCCGATCGGTCCGCACCGTGCCCTGTCCCTTCGCCAGGTTCCAGAAATCGATCTCGCGTCCCTGAAATTCCGTACGGGTCCAGGGATTCCAGATGCCGTAGTGGTGGTAATGGTCGGGCGGCTGGACGCGGGTAAGCATCGCTCCTTCCGGCGACCACAGCGGGTGAATGTAGCCGCCCCGACTGTAAATCTCGTCGACCCCTTCGGGCACGCCTTTGGGCTCGTACCGGTATTCGAGCACCGGCCGATCTCCCCGCTCTAGGCGCAGGCGCTCCCCGTCGTCGTTCACGGCGGTTCCCGGAGACGAGTCCCCCCCGGCATCGACCACGCGCAGCTCAAAACTGCGAGCCGTCCCCGGCTCCGTTTCCCCCTTCAGGATCCAGGTTAGCCGCTTCGGGGAACCCGCCTCAAGTTGGGACGCCACGGGCGTTTCCTGTCCACCGGTGATCTCGTAGAGCTGCAAGGCCCCGGACTGCTGCTGAAGGGGTACGCCCTCGAGAGAAGCCTCCACCGGCGTATTCACGCGCTCGAAGGCACCGGCGTGCACTGAAAACTCAGCCACCGTATTCGGCTGCGCCTTCAACGCAGACGCCAAAAAGACAAGGGAGACAAAAACGGCCAGAATGCTGACGCCCAGTCGAAAATTCTTCACCATTACAGGTTCATCCAGATGCTCGCAGAAAGAGAGTTCAACAAATGCTGTCCTGAGGAAAACGCCTCCTCAGGGACGTACCGGCAGAAGCCCAGCCAGTATCACGGGTTCTGGGAGTAGTCGTTCAACGTACGCTGAATCCGGGTGGCCGGGATTGGCCGACAAGCACGATGGTCCTGACTGTTGTCCGCCACCGGGGACGTTCTCGTGTTGTACTGCCGGACCCGCTCGACCAGCTTGCCGGTCCGTCTCAGGTCCATCGTGAGCGCGCATCGCCACACGGCTCACTTCTTGGGTCCCGCTTCAGTTCCTCGATCTCCTTATCGGTCGGCTCGCGAACGGTTCGGCAGAACGTGTTTGGAAAGCAGGATGCAGGAAGCAGAGCGAAAACCGTTCGTCTACACCGACTCTTCTCCGTAAAGTTCTTCTCCCGGTCTACGTGGTCCAAGCGTGCGCTCCAGCTCGCCCTCTCGGCGAGACGTCTCGAGGGAGGATGCCGACGTGTCGGATGCGTCGCTCATAGAAGTCGTGGCGCAAGATGCACACCGAATCGGTTCAGGCTACCCAAGCGGTCGCTGGCACCGGTGGGAATCGGGGCGGCTTCGGCATGCCCTGGACGCCTCTGCTAGGCGGCGTTTGCGCCGACGTAGAGTTGGGCTATTCTTCTGCCCCGTCCTCGTCATCGTGGATGTCCACGACCTCGAAGGCGGACTCTTCGACCGGGGAGGCGTCACCGTCGGTCGTGCCCGGCTTCCCGAGGGAACCCGGCTCGTCCGCCTCCGGGCCGAGGAGGGCGAGGAGCCGGTCGTCCGGGCGCAACCGGAACTGTTCCATTTCAGAGACGACCTCCACATCCCCCTCCGACAGAATAAAAAGAGGAATGAGGGAAAAATCGTCGTAGTGGTCCGAGAGCTCATCAGCCGTGTAGTACTCTTGCTGCTCGTCCTCGGCATAGTCATCCGCTAGCGTGAGGAGGGCCACCGTGCCGCCCTCGTCCACGTGCTTCTCGAGGGACTGGTAGTGGGTGGACCCCCCGAAGAGGGGCCGCCCCCGCATGTGCCTGGGCATTTCGTCTTCCCCTCCGTGACGGCTGTTGGGGCCGGCGGCGAGCTGGTGGATGTCCGTCGACTCGAAGACCTCGGAGAAGTGAAGGGCGGTCAGGGACGCCACCTCGTCGTTCGGAATCGTGATGAGGAGGCGCCCGAGTCCGTAGAGGTTAATCTCGTCGAGAACCGTTTCTGAAAGAACGTTGGCCTGATACGCATCGAGGCCTTCCTCGCGGGCATGCTCCACGTCGGTCGGATTGTTGTCGATGAGGGAGACGTCAACTCCCAGGTCCTGCACCCGCCTGGCCACCATCCGAACCCATGGCGCCGCGCCCACGAACAAAAGACCATTGGGGTTCGGGTCCGCCAGGCCGAACCACTGCGCCAGCGGGGCCGCCGTGAGGCCGTAAATGGCCACCGTACCCACGATCACGGCGAACACGACCGGCACCATGCCGTCGACCGCCTCCGGATACACCGGGCGGAGCTGAAAGGCAAATAACGAAGCCACCGCAGCCGCCACCACCCCCCTCGGGGCCATCCACGACAGAAACGCCTTCTCCTCCCAGTCCAGGTTTGACCTGACAGCGGACACGAAGACGGCAACAGGGCGGACGATGAAGATCAGCAGGCCCAGAAAGACGAGCACTCGGAGGTCAATGTATTCCAGGGCGCTCAGCTCCAACCGTGCGCTCAGGAGTACAAATAGCGATCCGATGAGCAAGACCTGAAGGTTTTCCTTGAACTCCACGATGTGCTGCACCGATACGAACGGCTGGTTCGCCAAAGCAATGCCCATGAGCGTCGTCGTGAGCAGGCCGGACTCATGCTGGAGCACGTTGGAAACAACAAAAGCTGCAACGACCACCATGAGCGTAACCGCATTTCGGAGGAAATCGGGCACCATCCGTTGCCGCAGGACGAAGACCAGAAGCATCGTGGCCGCCACGCTGATTCCAAGGGCTACGAAAATTTCGAGGCCAAGACCGATGGCGACGTGCTCAACGGCTGCATTAACCCCGGCCTCGGCCCGACTCGGGTCGTTGAGGAGAAGCAACGTTTCGAGGACCAATACGGCGAGGATGGCCCCCACGGGATCGATGGTGATGCCTTCCCACTTGGCGACGGTGCCTACCCGCCCTTTCGGCTGCACGTGGCGGAGAAGCGGAATGACCACTGTGGGACCGGTGACGATGAGGATGGCCCCGATGAGGATGGACAGGGGAACGTTGTATTCGAGAATGTAGTGGAGTCCTGCCGCGCCGAGCCCCCACGTGATGAGGGCCCCGATCGTCGTGAGATTCAACACGATCCCTCCCACCTCGCGTAGCTCCGAGAGGCGAAGGCTCAGGCCCCCCTCGAACAGGATGATACCGATCGATAGCGAGACGAAGGCAAATAGCCAGTCTCCCTGCAGCGACTGTGGACTAAGGAGCCCGAGCACGGGACCGGCGAGAAACCCGACCAGGAGCAGCAGCAAAATGGAGGGCAGTCGAAACCGCCACGCGGCCCACTGCGCCCCGACCCCCAGAACGATGACGATGGTGATGTCGAGCAAGATGGATTCGGGCACGGCCCCAGGGGGAAATCAGCGAGAAAAGACGCGAAAGTAGACCTCCTACGGTAGGAAGTGTAACGAGTCTTCCTAAACAGTAGCAACAAACAGTAGCAACCCTCCCAACAGTTTCCAGCGAGGGCATGAGATTATGCGATGAACGGACCTGGAAGCGCTTGCAGTTCGGTCCCGTGCTCATTTTTATGCATATACACCTCTCTGTTCACATGTCGTAACATTTCCCTCATGGAAGCAACGAGCTCGCAGACGAACGGTCAGGTCGAATCGTCGCTCGGCTTTTTCGGCCAGGTGAACCAGATGTTCGACGCGGCCGCGGCCCAGACAGACCACGATCGAGGCGTCCTCCACCAGATCCGGGCCTGCGACAACGTTATTCGCTTCGAGTTTCCCATCAAGCGGGACGACGGCACCATCCAGGTCATCCGGGGCTACCGGGGGGAGCATAGTCACCACATGAAGCCTACCAAAGGGGGCATCCGGTACGCGACCAGCGTGAACGTGGATGAGGTGATGGCCCTCTCGGCGCTGATGAGCTACAAGTGTGCCATCATGGACGTGCCGTTCGGAGGGGCGAAGGGGGGCGTATGCATCGACGCACGCAAATACTCGACGAAAGAGCTGAAGCGCATCACGCGCCGCTACACCTTCGAGCTCGCCCGGAAAGACTTCATCGGTCCCGGAACGGACGTGCCAGCGCCCGACTACGGCACCGGCAAGCAGGAGATGGCGTGGATCATGGACACTTTTACCCGGATTGGGGACGAGGACTTAAACGCCCTGGCATGCGTGACAGGCAAACCGGTGGGGCAGGGCGGGGTGCGGGGCCGCACTGAGGCGACGGGCCGCGGCGTCTACTACGGCATTCGAGAGGCGTGCGAGTACGAGAAAGACATGAAGCGCTTTGGCCTGGAACCGGGCTTAGAGGGCAAGAGCATCGTCATTCAAGGACTGGGCAATGTCGGCTACCACGCGGCCAAGATTCTGGACGAAGAGGGGGGAGCCGACATCGTCGGGATCGCCGAGATCGAAGGGGCCATCTACAATCCCGACGGACTCGCCGTCGACGACGTGGTCCTTCCCTGTGACATCCTCATTCCGGCGGCCCTCGAAGGCGTGATTACCAGCGACAACGCCCCGGACATCCGGGCCACCATCGTCGCCGAGGCGGCCAACGGTCCCGTGACCTCGCAGGCCGACGACCTCCTACAGAACAAAGAGACCATGGTCATTCCGGACGTGTATCTGAACGCGGGAGGCGTCACGGTGTCCTATTTCGAGTGGCTGCGCAACCTGTCGCACATGCGGCACGGTCGCATGAGCCGCCGTTTCGAAGAGCGAAATGCCGAGCGCATTCTCCACGCCGTTGACGACCTGACCACGGAGGACTTCGATGAGGACCTCCTCGAATCCCTCATCGAGCGTGTCGGCTTTGGGGCGAGCGAGCGAGACCTCGTGAACTCGGGCCTCGAAGATACCATGACCCAGGCGTACGGCGAGATCCGGGCCATCCGAGAAGAGAAGGGCGTGGACATGCGCACGGCGGCCTTCATCAGCGCCATCGATAAGATTGCAAACTCCTACGAGCAGATGGGCATTTTCCCGTAGGAGGCGGTCCACCCGTACATACGCCGCGCAGGGGGGACGTGCTCTCGCTCCCTGCGACACGAACGGTCTAGCCGCCGATCCGGAGTTGACAAAAGTTAAAGAGTTGGTTACTTTTCTAAACAACGGCCTGCGGCATGAGCGAATGGTGTGTGCCCTGCGGCGGACGCGAGCTCGGAGCGCACCTCTCGCGTCGGATGCCAGGCGGTTGGAGACGGGTTTGCCCTAGGATCTTCCAACAGAAGAGCACCAATTCGCATCCAGAAGCGGCTCCGAGTCCGGCTGAACGCCGCGCAGATATGCGTTTTTTCGGAAGGGCTTCCGGGAGGGGCTGTTGTCCTCTCCGCACGCCTCGTTCTACAATGCGTTTACGATGCCTTCACATAAACCACGGCCTACTGCCATGTATACGGTCCAGCGTCTTCTCGGTCTCGTCTTTGCACTGCTAATCATCGGCCCGACGGGCGCCTGGGCTCAGCTTCCGGCCAACGAGTTGGAGGGAACGTGGACGATGGTGTCGCGGGAGCTCGTCTATCCGGATTCGGTCGTCAACCAGAGTAAGAACTGGGGAGCCAACTACAAAATCCTGAACTCGACGCATTTCGCCTGGGGACGGGAGACCGAGGATGGGGAGACGGTGCTCGCGGGAGGGGGACGCTACGAGTACCACCCGGAACGAAACCTGTACATCGAGCACGTCCAGTATCATTCGGACCCCTCCCTGAGCGGCACCACGCTCCGGTTCCAGGCCCGCATGGAGGGGGACACGTGGTACCACGTGGGAGAACTGGTCGACTTTAAGATCCGTGAGGTGTGGGAGCGAGTGGACCCGAAGCAAGTGCAAGCCGAGCTCCGGAGGGACACAACGTCAGCGGAGAAATAAGTGACCGGCTCCAGCGAGCAGTAGCTGCGCTGACTGATCTCGCGCGCATGCTCGCCGCGGGAAAATACCGAGCGGTCGTCGGAGGTCCGTTACGCCGCGTTCGCCTCGTGGGACCGAGTGGCGGCGTGCTCGTCAATAAGCGAGACGACCGTTCCGATGTCGTCGGTGGCCGCGAGGTGGTCCTCGTACGGGGTCTCCTCCGCCAGGGTCGTCATGAGGGGGTACACCGGTTTCGTCTCGGACCAGTAGGTGCGGTCGAGAAACACCATGGGGCTGGCCGGGCCAAACGTCTCGTAGTGGTTCTGGGCCGCGTCCATGAACACCTCCTGAATAGTGCCCGCACTGCCGGGGGCGTAGACGACCCCGTACGTGGCGATGGCCAGCAGTCCGTCCTCGCGAATGCTGTTGGCGAAGTACTTCGCCACGTGCGTGGAGAAGAGGTTTGAGGGCTCGTGGCCGTAGAACCAGGTGGGTACGGCGAGGCTTTCTGCGCGGTCGGGATACTGCTCTCGGACGTCGAGGGCCCGGTCGAGGTAGGTGTCGTCTTCGTAGTGCGGAGCGGCGGCAAGGGTGTCAACGGCATCGTCGACCGTGTCGCGCTCGTACGGCGCCAGCGATGCACCGAGGTTGGCGGCCTCCATTGCGCCCGGTCCGCCGCCGCTGGCGACGAAGAACCCGGCCCGGGTCAGCCGCCAGCCCAGTCGGGCGACCCGACGGTACAGGGCTGCGTCTCGTTCGAGCTGATGGCCGCCCATGATGCCCACCACCCGCCGATCGGCGCCGTCGTCGGGAAAGAGAAGGTCGCGCAGGGCATCGTCGATGGCGTGGTCGTGGATGCGGAACGCCAGAGCATCCATGACGGGGGCGTCGTGCCCGTTGCGCTTCCGGTTCTTGAAGTACCGGTAGATGCGGGCGTCAACGGTCTCGGTTCGCGTCCCGGGCTGGCCCCGCTCATAGCCGTCCACGAGCTCCATGGGAGTGTAAAGGGACGCCCGATACGGCTGAAAAGGCACCCCCACGAATTCCGGAAAGAGGGTCCCGCCGGTATCGCGCACGTGCTGCTCCGCGGCCTCGGAGAGCTCGCAGCCGAGGAAAAAGGCGTTCTCGGCCGAGGCGGAGGTGAGTAGGCGCTCCACGGGTGGGCTCGTGAGGTCGACGCCCTGAACGACGACGTTTTGGAGGGACTGCCCCTGCTCGATGCGCCGACGCAAGGCCTCGGTGGACTCGATTTCGATGACGTCGTAGGGGCAAAAATCGTACATGAGCGGAATCGGGAGCCAGGGAACGAAGGGCCAGAGAACGAAGGCAAGACAGCAGCTCCGTCGCGTGCTTGGTGGCACCACTGCGAGGACTCCCGAACGCAAAGCCTCGGGAGCAACCGGTGTACGGATGAGCACCCCGCGATGTCCCAGACCGATGCGCGCCGGACTTTGGGGTTTCCTCGCGTGCACTGTATCCTGTGTGCCGACGAAGTGCGGGGCGAAATTGCGCACGAGTCCTCACGCAGCGGTGCGAGTCTTCCGCTGCGAGGGCTCCCTCGTCCCGTCCCTCGGCCCCGATCCTTCCCCGTTGCGGTGCCGTTTGTTCGGGCCGCTCCCGTTGCGCTCGTCCGTGCCCTCACTGCCTGCTCTTTCAACGACATGATGACTGCAGCCTCCCCCGACGGCTCCATCACCATCGGGGTCGACCGGGTCGACGAGCGTCCTCACTACCACGTCCGGGCCGACGGCGACACGCTCGTGGCACCCTCCCCGCTCGGCTTCGACTTCGAGGACGCCCCGCCCCTGCGCGACGGGTTCGAAGTGATCGGGACGACCGGGCGCACAGTCGACGACACGTGGACGCCCGTGTGGGGCACGCAGGACACCGTGCGCAACCACTTCGCTGAGCGCACAATTCGGCTGCGAGAGGCCGACGGTCCGGAGCGCCGGCTCACTCTGGTCCTGCGGGCCTACGATGACGGCGTGGCGTTCCGCTATCGCTGGCCCGAACAGCCAAACCTCGACTCGCTCCGCATCGCATCGGAGGAGACCCACTTTCGTCTCACGGCGGACCACACCGCCTGGTGGATCCCCGACGACTACGACAACTACGAGTGGGTCTACCGCGAGACGCCCCTGAGCGCGATCCGGGACCGCGCGACCGCGATCAGCTTCAACTCGTACCTCGAAGACGACGAGGACCGAACTCCCGTCCGCCCGACCTCGAAAGAGGACCGGCCCGGGGCCGTCAACCCGCCCCTCACCCTGCGCAGCCCGGACGAGAACCGATACCTGGCGCTCCACGAGGCGGCCCTGACCGACTATTCGAGCATGACCCTGCAGGCGGATCCGGATGCGCCTACGACCCTCCGAACCCACCTCGTGCCCCGGCCCAACGGCGTGAAGGTGAAGACGAGCGTGCCCCACCGGACGCCCTGGCGCGTCCTCCAGATCGCCGACCGCCCCGGCGGTCTCATCGAATCGCACCTTCTCCAAAACCTCAACGAGCCGTCGAAGATCGGGGACCCCTCCTGGATTGAGCCGATGACGTACGTCGGCATCTGGTGGAGCATGCACATCGGCACACACACGTGGGGCCAAACCGATGCGCACGGGGCCACCACCGAGCGGACGAAGCGCTACGTGGACTTCGCCGCCGAACACGACATTGACGGCGTACTCGTAGAAGGGTGGAACGTTGGCTGGGAGAGCTGGCTCCAAGACGATAATTTCGACTTCGCCGAGTCCTATCCCGACTTCGATCTCGAAGAGGTCGCCGAGTACGGCCGCGAGAAGGGCGTGGCGCTCATTGGTCACCACGAAACGGGGGGCGACGTGCCCAGCTACGAGCGCCAGATGGGCGAGGCCTTCGCCCTCTACGACTCAGTGGGCGTGCCGGCCGTCAAGACCGGCTACGCGGGACCCATCCGGCCGGAGGGCGTCCACCACCACGGCCAGCAGATGGTGAACCACTATCGGCGCGTCGTGAAGGAAGCGGCCGAGCACAATATCATGCTCGACGTGCACGAGCCGGTTATGGGGACAGGCATCGAGCGCACCTGGCCCCACATGATGACGCGGGAGGGCGTGCGCGGCATGGAGTACAACGCCTGGAGCGAGGGCAATCCGCCGCGGCACACCGTCACCCTTCCGTTTACACGCATGCTGGCCGGGCCGCTCGACTACACGCCCGGCATCTTCAACCTGACGCCGGAGGAGACGATGCCGGACCACCGGGTGCGCACCACGCTGTCGAAGCAGCTAGCCAACATGGTCGTGCTCTACAGTCCCGTGCAGATGGCCGCCGATCTCATCGAGCACTACGAGGGGGAGGACGCGGTCGAATTCATCGAGCGCGTGCCGGCCGACTGGTCGGAGGGCCACGTCCTGAACGCCCGCATTGGGGAGTCCATCACCATCGCCCGCCGGAAGAAGGACAGCGAGGCATGGTACGTGGGCACGACGACGAATGCCGAGGCGCGCATCCTGACGGTGCCCCTCGATTTCCTCGACGCGGGGCAGTCCTACGTGGCGCACGTCTTTGAGGACACCCCCGCATCCGACTACGAGGACAATCCGCACGCCTACCGCATTCGCCGCGGGCTCGTGACGACGGGCGGCACGATCGGCGCGGATCTCGCTCGCAGTGGGGGGCAGGCGGTGATCCTAGAGCCCGCGACGGCGGGGGATCAGGAAGAATATGGAGCGCTGGAGTAGGGCGTGTTCTGTATTGCGGATCGGCCCCGCAATACGCCCAACGCAATACGCACTACAGATCGGTTGTCCGCTCCACGGCGCCGCTGTAGCGCTCCTTCCAGCCCTCGATGCTTTCCTCAGAAATGCTGTCAACCTCGTCGGCGATGTCCTCAATCGAGGTGCGGATGGCGTCCACCTCTTGCTGCACGAGCGCCTGATTTTCCTCTTCGGGCAGGTACATGTTGATCGCGGCGAGCTTGTTTTTGAGCACGTCGGAGAGCATCTGCTGGATCTCGCGGATCGACTGCCGGCGGATCTGGCGCTGTCGCCGCCGCACGGCCCAGAAAATGAGGCCGTGAAGGAGGCCCACCCCCACAGCGATCAAAGCAATGAGCCGCCAGAAGGCGAGGCCCGAGGGGCCGGCGATGAGAGACACTCCAAAGATGACGAGAAGACCCGCGCCGCTGAGCCAAAGCTCAATGTGCTTGACGAAGGAGGTGGGGAGACGGTTAAGCATAGCGGGACAGTTCGTGTTGATGATGACGAGCGTTTTCATTTCAGTGTAGGGCAAAGTCGGTACCAACGAACATTTTGTAGATGTGAGTCCGTCGGAGGATTCACTGGAGAAACGGGAGGAGAGGCTGGGGAGCGCGGCGCGGCAGGTCCATTGACGGGAGCGTCCTGCCGCCTACCGTACGGGACGCACTGCTCCCGTACAACCGTCGATTCGCTCAGCCCTCGGTGACGCTACCGATTCGACCGCCGACGACTTCAAGCCGAGCGAGACGCGCGAGCGCCTCATCCGCGGGTTCGACATGCTAGAGGACAAGGTGGTGAACAACCCGCCGAAGAAGCACGGCAATCTGCCACTGTAGTGCTGTTTCAGGTGTGAGGGCGGGAACGTGGAAAGAGGGGGAAGGAAGAGACTACCGGTAGGTTCTCGAGAGATCCTCTGTTGCTACAGAGGAGCAGCTAACGACGATCTATGCGTCTTTTTGGATGAGCTGCTCCTTCGCCGGCCGGCGGAGCTGCTTGATCGCGTGCTCCCGTTGCATCGCGTCGGACTTTGTGTCGTAGGTTTCGGCGTGGATCAGTTCGACCGGCCGACGGCCGCGGGTGTATTTGGCGGCGGTGCCCTCATTGTGCTCCGCCACGCGCCGCTCCACGTCCGTCGTGTAGCCAGTGTAGTAGGTGCCGTCGCTGCATTCGAGGACGTAAACGTAGTGGTCCCCGGAGGCGGCGGGATCGTCGTCGGTCGAGGACGCCATGGGAGGGACTGTTACGACTGAGTGTGTACGTTTGGGCGTCTGGGCGTTCGGGCGTATATTTGTCGTGCATTCCGACGCCCACACGCCTCACCCGCACAAACGCCCACACGCACGATGGTTACTGCAATTGTCCTTCTCGACACCGAGCGCGGCAAAGTGAACGAAGTGGCCGACACCCTCGCGGCCCTCGACGGCATCAGCGAGGTGCACTCCGTGGCAGGCCGCGTCGACCTCGTCGCCATGCTGCGCGTCGCCAAAAACGAGGAGCTCGCCGATCTCGTCACGGATCAAATCCGACAGGTCGAAGGAATCACCGACACCGAGACCCTTATCGGCTTTCGGGTCCACTCTAGCCACGACCTGGAGAACATGTTTTCCATCGGGATGGACTAATTTGGGAATGGGAGAATGGGGGAGAGGGAGCGCGGGAGAGAAGAGTATCGTCGCTTCTCCTCTTCCCGCTTCCCTCCTACCTCTTCCCTCCTACCCCCTACCCATTCCCCACGAAGAAGATGGCGTTGGCGAAGAGAATCTGGCCATTGTACCAGAAGCCCCGGAAGAGCGGGTTGTCCACGAAGTAGGTGGCCTGTCCGTCGCCAATGGGCTGCGTGCCGAAGAGGAGGGTTTCGTCGACCGTTTCTTGCGCCTCGTGGCCCATGAATCCGCTCACCGGTGTCGGGGTTTGGAGTGCCCCGACGGTCTGCCCATCGTCGAGGTAGGTGAAGGCCGCGTCGTTGCGCTTGAGCGTGAAGTACGGCGGCTCGATGCCGAAGCCGAGCGGATGGGAGTCGTCGAGCCACGCGCGGTGGATGCTGCCGGGCGTGGCGCCGGCCAGCTGCTCGCGGGTCTGCGCAGCGTACGGAGTGGGAGCCTCCGCCGTGGTCGTGTCGGGGGACGCCGCGTCTCTGCGGGTGAGGGCGTACGGGGCCCGGTCGGCCAGCGCATCGTTGGCGTCGCCCATCGACAGGAGCCGTCCGCCCTGCCGCACCCACTCGGTGAGGGCCTCCGCCCGTGCGTCCGTGAGCCAGTCGCCATACTGCCCGCCCGGCAATACGAGCACGTCCACGTCGTCGAGCATGGAGGCCTCGAAGTCGCTCGCCGGGAGCAGGGTCACCGGGTAGTTGACCTGCCGGTCGAAGAAGTGCCACACCTCCCCGAGGCGGTACGAGGTCGTCGGAGGACCCGAGAGGGCCGCCACGTGTGGGGCGTCCACGAATCCGAAGTTGTCGGATCCAAAGTCCGGGCCCTCTTCGGTGAAGCCGGTCGTCACGGCGTGGAGGGACTGGTCGTGGGCCTGGCCCAGTCGCCGCACGGTCGCGTCGAAGCGACGGGTCCGGTTCGTATTCGCGGCGCGGGTCACGACGAGCGTGCCTGGCTCGTAGGTCCGGCCGTCTACGGTAAAGGCCTCCGTGGCGAACCGGACACGAATGTTCTCGTCGAGCAGCGCCGCCGCAAACCGAGCGTCGGCCCGACTCGTCCAGGGGGTGACGTAGGCGTAGGGTGACGACGCACCGCTGGCCGGCGAGAGGTCGGGAATAGGCATCGTGTCGACGTCCGGCGTCACCCGCTCCGGGAGAGCATAGGCCTCCAGGCCGTACGCGTACGGCAGGCCCCAGGCAGTGATGTCGTACATCAGCGAGTCGGTGATCGTCGTCTTCGGCTCCAGGAGGACCTTGGCGAGGCGTCCTTTAGGCTGCGCCGCGTTCACGATGAGGTCCCCCTGCTGAATCTGAGCCCTCAGCGTGTCGCCCGTTCGGTACGAGCGTCCCTGGACGGTGCGCGATTCGGTAGCGTAGCCATAGCGGATGTGCTGACGGTCGAGGTGGGTGGCGAGGGCCGACAGCCGATGCCCCTGCGCGTCTCGCTGCACGACATACGTTTGGTACTCGCCGGGCGGGTTGTTCTGGACCGAGGCGTGGTAGCCGGCAAACTTCCGGACCACCCGTTCATGATTTGCAGCTGTTGCCTCGACGGTGGAGAGGCCGGTGGTGTGGTGGTGGCGAAGGCGCTCGGTCAGCGTGAGCGTATCGCCCTCGGCGGTAATCACAGCCCGCCCGGCCCGTCCCGAGCCGCCCTGCTCGTAGGTCATGCCGATGGCGCCGTTGAAGAGGGGCCACGTGTCCCCGTAGCCGGGGTAGAACAGGTCGAAGACCTCTTCGGTGAAGTAGAGCCACCCATTCTCGTTGAAATACTCAGCGTTGTTGCGCCCGACGGTGAACTGGAAGTCGATCTGCCATTCGGTCAGGTCTTCGTGAAACGGTTCCCCGGCGGGGGCGAAGTAGTACGGGTCGTCCACGCCCATCTCGTGGAAGTCGACGTGCACGTGGGGCATCCAGCGGTGGTACGCCTCCAGCCGGTACCGCGTCTCCGGCTGGGTGCCCCAGGCCCAGTCGCGGTTGAGGTCGAAGTAGTAGTGGTTCGTGCGACCACCGGGCCAGGGCTCGTGGTGCTCGCGGGCCGCCGGACGGGCGTTGGGCTGATCGCCCGTCATGCGCTTGTACCACTGCACGTAGCGGGCCCGGCCGTCGGGGTTGAGCACTGGGTCGAGGAGCACCACGGTGTTATCGAGCCAGCCGCCGGTACGGGTGTTCTGCGGATTCCCGAGGGCGTAGAGCGTCCGGAGCGCCGCCTCGGTGGAGACCGACTCGTTGCCGTGGACCCCGTAGCTAAGCCAGACGAGGGCGGTGGGCTCGCCCTGGGGCTCCCCCTCAGCGACGCCGGCCCGCTTCAGGTTGTCGCGGCGAAGCGTCTCGATGCGGTCCTGGTTGGTCGGCGTAGCGATGGTGGCGAGAAGAAGGGGACGCCCTTCCACCGAGGTGCCGTACCGCCGATGGGTGACGCGGGGCGAATGCTCGGCCACGTGCCGCACGTAGTCGACGACCCGGTGGTGAGGGGTAAATTGCTCGCCGAGCTCATAGCCCAGGAACGTAGCGGGAGACTGCAGCGTCTCGGCCGGCTGCGCGTGACTCCCGAGCGGGAGCCCGAGGGGGAGCAGGAGCAGGCCGGCGACAAAGAGGACGCGGTCGCGCACGGCGGGCATGCAGGGACGAGGACCGGTAGGGGAGGTTTGGTGAGAGGGGCGCCCACAATTAACGGCGACAGCGGGGCAGTTACAAGGAGGGACGTATAGAGGGTTGGAAGTGCGGAGGTGTGGACGTGAGAGTGGAGAGAACGGACTGTGCGGCTCTTCGTACCCCTTTCTCAGCCGCCTGTCCTTCCTCCGAGAACGGTCTCTGCAATGGCTGACATCAACATCACGCGCTCGCACTCCCTGGGCCTCGACGACGGACGGACGGCCGTCGAACGCGTCGCTCGGAAACTTGAAGACGAGCTCGGGGTCGAGTCCCAGTGGAACGACAATACGCTTCAGTTCGACGGACAGGGAGCTGAGGGGGACATCGAGGTGGAGGCCGACGCGGTCCACGTCTCAATCAACCTCAGTGCGTTTCTACAGCCGATGCGGGGACGCGTGAAGGCCGAGGCAGAAGACTACCTGGATCGTCACCTCCACTCGTAGACGGACGACGCGACGCACCGTGCCGCCATGTGGGCCTCATTCGGCGTCGCTACTGGGGGGCCAGAGCCCGAGCTGCCGGCGCACCGTCACAATCTGGCCGATGTGGTAGGCATTGTGGTCGGCCACGAGCATTGCCTCGCGCAGGTACGTGTGCTCGTCGCTGGACGGAACCGTATCGTAGAGGTCGAGCGTCTCGTCGGTGATGAGGTCGCACAGTGCCGCCTGGTCGCTCTGCACCTGAGCCACGCAGTCGTCCCACGCCGCCGTGTCGGGCGGTGCGGCGGCGTCGGGCCAGTAGTCGTCCGGCCAGTCGTGGGCCTCGTAGTCCGGGTTGCGGCAGTAGTCCAGAATGTCGCGCTGGGCACGGCGAAGGTGGTCGACGAGCTCCCACACCGAGTACGGCAGGTCCTCGGGTCGATCGCCGCGTCGCTCGGGCGGCATGTGGGCGACTGCGTCCTCAAATGTGCAGTGGGCCTGCCGGGCGGTGAGAAGGTCCGTCAGGTGGGCGCGGAGGGCAGCGTTTTGATCCATGAGGAAGGGAAGGTCGGTGGAAAAGGAGGCGAGACGTTACGGGGAGGGCTCCGAGTCGCTGTCGGCGGTCGTGCTTCCGGGGAGCGGCCAGCCGCCGTGTTCGTTGATGAGGGTGTCGATGGTGTCCATACGTTCCATCGTGCGGCGCAGGGTAGCCACGACGTTCTGGTAGTGCCGAAGGTCGTCGAAGCGGTCGAGGGCGTGGCCTTTCCGGTCTTTGAGCCACTTTTGGCACACCTGGTAGCCGCCCACGTGGAAGCGCCACACTGCCGGCTCCACGCCCTCAAAGTACTGCTCCTCGTTGATGTACACGCGGCCCTCCTCGCTTTCCGAGTCGTCGGGTGGGGCGTAGCGCGGGTGGCGTCGGGCGAGCGGTCGCGCTCTGCAGCACAACGTAACACTCCCGACGCGGAAATAAAGGGGGAATTGAGGGAGGGTGCGTGGGATTTACGTGTGGAAGTTTGGAGGTGTGGAGGTATGGAAGTGGAGGTGAGGGCGTGGGAGAAGGAGAGAGTGAGAGAACGTGCCCCGAACGCCATCGGGGTGGGGAGAGGCGCGGGGCGAAGGACTCTGTTGTGGATCTCGGAAGGTGGACCAGTGATTGAACGTGTCCCTCGATGCTGTCCACTCATCGGTTTCCCGTGCGGATGCGCTGGTGGCGCGGTCTTGTTGTCGGTGCGTTGGCCGTCTGGGCTCTCCTCCTGGCGGCCCGCTGTCACCTTCCGCGCCACGCCGTCCCGTCCACGGCGGACAGAACGAGCGCCGTTTACCTCGTGCAGCACGGCTGGCACGCCGGCATCGCCGTGCGCCGGGCCGACGTGCCCGACGACCGATGGCCTATTCTCGATGACGTTCCCAACGCGCGGTACCTGGAGGCCGGATGGGGCGAGGCGCGCTACTACCCGGGCGAGGCGCGCGGCGTACGGGGCACGCTCCGGGCCGGCCTCTGGCCCACAGGCAGCGTCCTCCACGTCGTGCCTATCGACCGGCCCGTGCTCGATCGCTTTCCGGAGCAGACCGTCGTCCGCGTGCCGGTAGACTCCACCGCGCTCGACGCCCTCACGGCGTTCGTGGCCGAATCGTTCACCGTCGACTCGACCGGACGTGCTGTGCAAGCGGCGCCCGGCTACTACGCCGACAGCCGCTTCTACGCGTCGCCGCTCACGTACCACGTCTTCAACAACTGCAACCACTGGGCCGCCGCGGCCCTGGAGGCGGCGGGGTGCGACGTGTCGCCGCGCTGGGCCTTCACGGTGGGACAGGTGATGGCACAAGCGAAAGAGTGTGGGACGCTCGTGCAGCGTCGGACGAGGGAGTAGTTCCGAATCCGAGTACCAGATTCGGGGATGGAAGGATGGATGTGCGGACGAATGGATGCACCGTATCTACAACCGTTTACGCTTCCATGGCCTAACGAAGCATGCGGCGGGTGCGCGCTGTGCTCGCAAATTCACGGGACTTCCATCAACCTCGCTGTCCGCTGCCACTCCGTCCTAGAAAGCAACGTGTCCGACGGGCTGCATTGCATTCCAGCGCCTCAATGTTGACCTTGGGAAAAACTGCGCGTCCTCCGTCAAAGCACTTCAGTGCCATGCGCCTCCCTTTCAGTCTTCTTCTCTCGGTCGCCGTTCTTGCTGGGTGCCAAGGAAACACCCAAGAGAGCGCCCAGAACCTGCAGAATCAGGTTGACTCCCTGGAAACCGCGAATGAGGAACTAACGCAGCAGGTTCGAACCCTACGCGATTCGCTACGGGTGCAGGAAGAGGGGACCGTGCTCGGCCCTCCCGTGTACTTTCCGTCGGGCAGCGCGTGGATTTCGGATCGAGGGCGGCGCCAGCTCGGGGAGCACGCCGCGACGATCGAGGAGAAATATCCGGACGCTGGTTTCCGGGTGCGGGGGTACACCGATCCGGTTCCCATTGGGCCGAGCCTCAAGGATACGTACCCGAGCAACTGGTACCTGTCGGCGCGGCGGGCGGCAGCGGTGGCCCACTACCTCGACAAGAACCACGGAATTCGAACGGAGGGGCTCGAGATCGAAGCGTTCGGCCCCCGAACGCCGGTGGGCGCGGACGAGACGCCGGAGCGACGCCGGGAGGATCGGCGCGTCGAGATTGTGGTCGAGGACGGGCCGTAGGCGGTTGAGTTATGGGTTGCGAGTCGCGGGTCGCAAACGCTGTGCAGAAGCGGGCAATGGAAAACCCGGCAGAATCCGTGGACGTCCGGGTCTGCTGGTGAACTGACAGCGGTACGAGCTTACGACGCGGCCTGGGCCGTAGAATGCCTTCCGAGCGACGAGAGGGCTTCGGGGAGGGCATTGGGATCGTCAATGACGACGTGGGCCCCGTGCTCGTTCAGTAAGAGTTCGTGGTCGTCGGCGTCCACGTAAGGGGGCACGACCCCGATCCGCCACATGTCGGCGGCCTGGGCCGCAGCCATGTCGTCGACCGAGTCCCCAACGTACACGGTCTCGTCGGGCTCGACCGGGCAACCGGCGGCGGCCAGCATGGTCAGGGAGTGCTCGAGGGGAAAGGCATCTGGCTTCTGACGGTCGCCCTGTTTTTCCTTGGCCACCAGAAGCGGAAAGTAGTTCGTCCAGTTCTGGTGGTCCAGTGTCCACTGCGCTTCCTCCTCGGGTCGACCAGTCACGATGCCCAAGACGTGGCTTTTATTCAGGGTGTCGAGGGTCCTATCGTCGATCAAAGGCGGCTCCTCGGTAATAAATCCGTCCCAGTCGTCCCCCCGGTAGCGATCCTGAAACTCTTCGATCACGCGGCTGATGGGCACCTCCATCGCAGTGTCGGTGATAATGGCGTGCGTGAGCTTCCAGTCGTCCTCAAAGCCGCCGTAATTTTTGTATCGCTGAATGGCATTTTCCCCAATCTTGCGACCGGTGAAGTGCTCGACGGTCTCTTCAATGGCGCGGCGATACGAGCGCGAGACGTCTACGAGGACGCCATCCATGTCGAACAGCAACGCGTTGAGTTGTACGTTCTCGGGCATGGAGCGGGATTGGGATCAGTGAGAAGCAATTACGGCCAACTCCCTTCCACTACAGGCGGGCCGTCCAGTTCCGGCAAGGCAATGGGGAGGAGCGAGAAGCGAGGGCAAGGATCGAACGAAGGGGGCTGGAGGCACGGAAGGGACGTTGCCTTCCGCGCCTCGACCGCAAATCACGGATCACGAGTCACGCCTCACGCTCTGCTGAGAAGTGTCTCGAATACCGAGGGCAAAAGGGAGCACGAGCCCTATTCGTTCCTCGCCTCAAGGAGCGCCTCCACGGCGCGGCGGAGCTGCGGGTCCTCGCCGTCCGCCTTGATGCCCGGCGGGTTTTCCACCTGAATGTCGGGACGGGCCGGACCGTGCTCCATGTTCTCGTCGGTCTGATGGACGTACCAGGCCCGGAACGGCATGCGCACGTACGACCCGTCGACGAGCCCGGCGCCGCCCGTCGAGATGACGGCGCCAAAAGTGGGCTGACCCACGAGCGGGCCGTGGTCCAGGTTCTTGAAGGCGTGCGAGAAGATCTCAGCGTTGGAGTAGCTGTTTTCGTTGGCCAGGGTGGCCGCCGGCTTTGTCCATGCCGCATACGGCAGGCGCTCGCCGAACGGATAGTGGTCCTGGTACTCCTCGTGGTTCTGCTGAAGGTCGTCGGTGGCGCCGCGCGGCACGGTGTAGGCGTGGCGACGCACGTTGAGCACGGTCATCAGGTAATCGGTCGTCCAGCCGCCGCCGTTGTAGCGCACGTCGATGATAAGGCCCTCCTTGCCGTGGCCGCTGGCGTAGAGTTCGCGCTCAAAGTGCTCGAAGCTCTCCCAGTTCATGCCCTCGACGTGCACGTAACCGAGACGCCCGTCGGAGTACTCTTCCACCAGCGCCCTGCGCTCCTCCACCCACTCGCGGTAGAGTTCATCGCTGAGACTGTCAGTGGGACGGATGCGGACGGTCCGTTCCTCGCCCTCCGGGTCCGTGACGTCCAGGAGGATCTTCTCGTTGACGGTGCCCTCCAGCAACTGGTAGAAGTTCGGCGCGTCGGCCACCGACCGGCCGTTCACGGCGGTGATGATGTCCCCTTCGCGGAGCGTACTGGCCTCCCGGTCGGCTGGGGAGCGGGGCACGACCCGCTGCACCTCGACGCCGTCCTCAACTGGATCGAGCTCTACCCCGAGCAGACCAGTGCGCTCGTTTTGCGTCTCGGCCCGGTCGCCGCCGTAGTAGCCCATGTGACTGGCGTTCAGCTCGCCGAGCATAAGATTTACAACGTCCTGGAAGTCCTGGGTGGTCGACGCGTCCATGGCGTGCGGACGGTACTCGTCAAGGAGGGCCTGCCAGTCCTCACCGTGAAAGTTGGGGTCATAGAAGCCCTGCCCCAGCGCCCGGCCGACCTCCGCGAAGATTTGGGTGCGCTCCGTTTCGTGGTCCACCGTCATGGACGCGGAAAAGGAGAGCTGCTCCAGCTCATTGTTGCTGGTGGGCACGCGGGCCAACTGGCCGCCGGAATGCGTGAACGTAATCTGAGAGTGGTCGGGCGTGAGTCGCACGTTGCTCGGGCTCACGTCTTCCTCTGTGACGCGCGTCTGTTCGGAGCCGTCCCACTGGATGTGGTACAGGTCGACCTCCGAGTCGTAGTCGGCCGGACCGGCATCCTGCCCGCCCACGAAGTAGAAAGTGTCTCCGTCGTCGGCGATCACAGGATCATCTTCGCCGCCGGGCAGGGCCGTCACGCGTTCCAGTCGGTCGTGGATGTTGTCGAGGTCAATCTTAACGGTCGGGGTCTTCTCGTCGTCCTCAGCGTCCTCCTCTTCGTCCTCGGCGTCCTCCTCTTCGTCTTCGATCGCCTCCCAGTCGCGCTCCGTCTTCTCCCAGTCCTCTTCCTGAAGCCACGCGAACCAGATGTCGTCGTCGTTGCCACTGCGATCGGAGGTGAAGGCGAGCTTCGAGCCGTCCGGGCTCCATACCGGGTCCGTGTCGCTCTTGGGGTGCTGGCTCACGTTGACCGGTCCTGTTTCGCCGTCGGCGGCGTGGATGAAGATATCGTCGTTGAAGTTGAGGTCGTTCTGGCTGTAGGCGAGCCATTCACTGTCGGGGCTCCAGGCGACATCGGTCGGGGCATTCCAGCCCTCGACCAGCACGGTTTCCTCCTCGAATGTCCCGTCCGAGACGGCAGCCGTGATGAGCTGCCCCTCGCCGTAACTCGTCATCGCCCCCCGGCGGAGGGCCACGTGGTCGTAGTCGGGGGCCATCTCCAGCACGCGCTCGTCTTCGGGCGTATCCGTGAGGCGCTCGATGCGGTGCTTCAGGGCCGTGTACAGATCGCCGGGATGCTCGGGGTCGGCCGACTCAAGCCGATACAGGTCGTATTGGTTGCCGTTGCGGTCCGATGAGAAGACGAGCGTTGAGTCGTTCATCCACGCCACGCTGCGGTCCCGGTACGCGTGCTCGGTGAGGCGGGTCGTGCGGGGCTCGTCCGCTTCGTTCTGCATGAGGAAGAGCTCGCCGCGGAGCACGAGCGCGACCTGCTCGCCGCTGGGGGACACCGCGTAGTCGCGGAGGCCGTCGCTCATCTCCATCTGTTCGGTGGGGTCGAACCGGTAGTCGGCCGGGGCGGACACGTCGAGCGGGCGCGGCTCGCCCCCATTCTCCATGACGTAGACGTCGGTCTGTCGCTCAAACGCCACCACGCTCCCGTCGGTACTGGCACTGAGGGCCCGCACGCCGTCCTCGTCGAACGACGTGACGGCCTCGGGCGCCCCGTCGGCCGCGCCCTGATCGGTGACGCTGAGCCGGTGCACGTTGTAGGTGCCGCTCTGCTCGCTGATGTAGTGCAGCGTACGGGGACCCGTCCATACCGGATTGTGGTCGTTTCCCGCGTAGGTCGTGAGTTGCGTGTACGTGTCGCGTTCTGTGTCGTACACCCAGAGATTGCGGTCGGCGGGGCCTTCGTAGCCTTTCTTCTCGGTGCCGTTGTATCCGCGCTCGAAGGCGACGAGACGCCCATCGGGCGACATGCGGGGGGCGCTGCCCACGGCATCGAGGAGGCGATCCGGGGTGCCGCCGTCGGCGTCCACCGTATGGATTTCGTCGGTCCACTCGGCCTGGGCGTAGGTGCGATCCGTGGTGAAGAGGAGGTGGTCGTTGGGCGTCCAGCCGCTGAGGGCATCGCCCGTAGAATGGTATGTGAGGCGCTCGGGCGTGCTGCCGGCGGTATCCATCACGTAAAGGTCGTCGTTGCCGTATCGATCGCTGGTGAATGCAATCCGATCGCCCTCGGGGCCCCAGCGGGGCTGCCCCTCGTAGGCCTCGTGGATCGTGAGCCGCTCGGGCGTGCCGCCGTCGGTGGAGACGGTCCAGAGGTCACCCTGATAAGAGAAGGCGATCCGATTCCCCTCCGGATGGACGGCGGGATGGCGCATGAACGGATCGGCCTCCTGGGCGGCAGTCGGCGCGACGAAGAGGGCAGAGAGGAGAAAAGCGGAGAAAAGGTGGGTGTGCATGGAGGAAAAAAACTCATTCGACGTAGCGCAGCCTTCTCCTACTTGGCAAAGAGCCTCGGGTTGCGGGACGCTGATGGGCGCTGTAGCAGTCGCGTGCTGGCTTCCAGCGTTTCGGGCGGCGACTAGGCCGGTCTCGACCAGCGGCCCGAGCTCGCGTGGAGGGGGCGGGTACGGAGGGAAAGGGAAGAAAGAACGCCCGGTGCAGGGCCGTGCGCCCCGGGGCAGTTCCGGAGTACGAAGCGGTCGGGATCAGGTAGGCCTATTGAAAACTGCTCGCTCCAGGCGCCCTGCTTAGGAAAAGCGGTTCTACGCGTCTCAGGGCCGTTACAGTTGTCAACAAACGATGACCAAAAGCGCTTCGGACGTACGATCGGCGGATCCGAGGGAGGGACTGGGGGTTGGACCTCCCGACCGCGCGGCGGACCACGTGCGCCGTCGCCTTCAAATCACCATCCAGCTGCTTACGCGCATGCTCGCTCAACTTTCTGAATGGATCGCATCCACGTTCCACGGGGCGGTTGCGCTCACCGGTCCGGTCGTGTTCATCCACGACGACTGTCCGCAGTGCGGCGAACGGACGCTGTGCGAGATCAGTGCTTTCCACGGGCACTACCGCTGTTTGGAGTGCGACCGCCCGATTCGCGAACGGAAAGAGCAGGTCGGGGCCTCTCCGCGGGTTGAGGACAAAGACCTCGTCGCCGCATAGCCCCCGACCTACGGGTCTCAATGCAAATCGCCCGCCTCCGCGCTGGGATCGATCAGCACAGAGGGGGGCAGTTCTGTTGGGGCGGGTCCAGGGAGCCGTGAAGGAACGAGGCGAGCGGACTACATGAGCCCAGTGCGGATCGTACGTCTCGACGCAGAGTCAGCCCCTCAGTTCATCGTTTCCAGGAACTCCTCGTTGTCGTCCGTGCCCCTCATCTTGTCGAGGAGGAACTCCATGGCCTCAATCGGCTCCATGTCGGCCAGAATCTTGCGCATCACCCACACGCGTTTCAGTTGCGGCTTCGGCAGCAGAAGCTCCTCCCGGCGCGTGCCGGAGAGGATGAGGTCGATGGCGGGGAAGAGGCGCCGGTCGGCCATCTCACGGTCCAGGACGAGCTCCATGTTGCCGGTGCCCTTGAACTCTTCGAAGATGACCTGATCCATGCGGCTGCCCGTGTCAACGAGGGCGGTGCCGACGATGGTGAGGGACCCACCCTCCTCGACGTTGCGGGCCGCGCCGAAGAATCGCTTCGGGCCCCGCAGGGCGCCCGCCTCGATGCCGCCGGACAGCGTGCGCCCCTTTTCGGGCGTCACGGCGTTGTGGGCCCGGGCCAGGCGCGTAATCGAGTCGAGCAGCACGCACACGTCCTGTCCGGACTCCACGAGGCGCCGCACCCTCAGGAGCACCGTGTCGGCCACATCGACGTGCCGCTCCGGGTCTTTGTCGAACGTGGAGGCGACGACCTCTCCATCCACCGTGCGGTCCATGTCGGTCACCTCCTCCGGGCGCTCGTCGATGAGTAGGACGAGGAGGTGCACGTTCGGGTGGTTGGCCCTGATGCCTTTCGCGATCTTCTGAAGCAGGACCGTCTTCCCGGCCTTCGGCGGCGAGACGATGAGGCCGCGCTGCCCTTTGCCAATAGGCGCGAACAGGTCGAGAATGCGTGGGCCGTGGTCCTCCGGGTCAGTTTCGAGCGTGAGCCGCTCCTGCGGAAAAATCGGCGTCAGGTACTCAAAGTCGGGCCGTTCGTCAAGCTCACTCGGATCGCACCCATTGATCGCATCGACCTGGATGAGGGCGAAGAACTTTTCGCCTTCCTTGGGCGGACGCACACTGCCCTGTACCGTGTCGCCTTCCTGCAGGCCGAAGCGCTTGATCTGGGACGGGGAGACGTAGATGTCATCCGGACTCGACTGATAGCTGTACTCATCGGACCGAAGAAACCCGTACCCGTCCGGCAGGATTTCGAGCACGCCGACCTTCTTGATCATGCCCCGGAGTTCCGTCTCGTCGGGGTCGTAGCGCCGCATGTACGTCGGCTTGCCGGTGTCCTGGTCCGATTCGCGGGAGCGCTCGGACGCGGTCTCCCTCGACTCCTCAGGCTCCGGCTCGGCCCCGTCGCCAGGGGGGGCGGTCGATAGGGCATCGGCGTCGCCCGACGGCTCTTGGGGTTCCTCGTCCGAGGCCGCACCTTCGGCCTGCGCCTCCAGGATGCGGTAGATGAGGTCCTGCTTCCGAAGGTCGGAGTAGCCAGAGAGGTCGAGTTCGCAGGCAATCTCGCGGAGCTCGTCGAGCTTCTTCTCTTGCAATGTCGAGATCCTCATTGGGTCACTCACAGGTAAATAGGGGCCGTCCGGAACCGATTCGGGTTACCAGGGGGTGTCCGAAACGGGAGGGGCCATTCAGGGGAGGAGAGGCGATTCGGACTCGATGTCCCTCGAGAGCGCAATCGGCCTAGGGAAGAGACTGCTCAGGGGCACCTCTGGGAGAAAAGAGCGTCCTCAAAAGAGCGTCGTCGACGGATCGACGGCACTATTCACGATCAAAGCACGACGGTCGCAATCTGTGCAGTCAATCTTCGGGCGGAGTAGGGACGTGCCCGTCCGTTCTGCACAGGAATCCCGACCCGGTGGGGCCGGGGGTGAAACAGACTGACGGCCGGGTTTCGTCTCGTAGAGACATGCTTCGTACGAAGCGGATCTCCTGCTACGGACTACGTGAGCACTTGGTTCACAGGCAGGCCTATACTGGAAACGACGGCTCGCCGGTTTAATCTCACTTGTCGCTTCGGCCCAGAGTCACCGGCTCGGCGTTCTGCCGCCTGTCTCTGCGTGATCCGCTGTACGGGCACCGCTTTTGCATGAGACCGCTAATCTTCAAAGGGAATCGGCACATACCGTTACGACGGAGCCGTCTATCGGTCTTATCTATTCCACACCTGTTACACCCACTCTGCCGTTCCTGCGCTGCCCATGGGTTACCGATGGCTTCACCGCTCGCTCGATGACCCGGACGTTGTGCCCCGCTTGCAGCGTGCGCTCAACGACCTGGATTTGCCCCTCGCTCGGGCCCTGGCCCTGCGGGGCATCACAACGTTCGAAGAGGCGAAGCATTTCTTCCGGGCCGACCGATCGGCCTTGCACAATCCCGAAGGCATTCGGAACATGGCAACGGCCGCCGCTCGCCTGTCCGACGCCATCGAGCGCGGAGAACGGGTTCTCGTGTACGGCGACTACGACGTGGACGGGACGACGGCCGCGGCCCTCCTCACCGACTTTTTGCGATCCCGAGGCATCGACACCTCGTTCTTCATCCCAGACCGGTACGAGGACGGCTACGGCCTCTGCCGCCGCGGCCTCGACGCCGCCGCGGAGCGGGACGCCTCGCTGGTCGTGGCGCTCGACTGTGGCATCGCGGGGCACGAGGAGGCGGCCTATGCCCAGGAGCAGGGACTTGACCTCATCATCGCCGACCACCATACGCCCAAGGATACCCTGCCCGAGGCGCTGGCGGTGCTCGATCCAAAGCGGACGGACGACGACTATCCGTTCGAAGAGCTGTCCGGGTGTGGGCTCGCCTTCAAGCTCGTGCAGGCCACCCTGCTCCACCGCGACGAGGACCCCGAGGACGCGTTCGACTATCTCGATCTTCTCGCCCTCTCCACGGCCAGCGACATTGTGCCGCTCCACGGCGAGAACCGCGTGCTCATGGCGGAGGGACTCCAGGCGTTGCAGAACAGCATGCGGCCGGGCATCCGGGCCCTGTCTGAGGCCGCCGACCTCGACCTTCAGAATGTCACCTCGACCGGCAACATCGTCTTCACCCTTGGGCCGCGCATTAACGCCGCGGGGCGCATGGACCACGCGTCCTCGGCGGTCGAGCTCCTGCAGGCCTCGAACTTCGAGGAGGCGGAGCCGCTTGCCGCCGAGCTTGAGAAGCTGAACCGCGAGCGGCGTCGCATCGATAATGAAATCGAGGAGGAGGCCATCGAGCGGGCCGAGCGGCAAATTACGGCCCGCAGCCCCCATGCGCTGATGCTCTATGATCCGGACTGGCACCTCGGCGTCATCGGCATCGTGGCCAGCAGCATCGTCGAGCGTTTCCACAAGCCCACCATCCTGCTTACCCACAACGGCGATGAGGTCAAAGGATCAGCCCGCTCCATCGAAGGCATCAACATCTACGAGGCGCTCGCGGACTGTGGGGACCTGCTCACGCAGTTCGGGGGGCACGACCACGCAGCGGGAATGTCTGCTGACGCCGTCCATCAAGGTCGACGCGCCGGTAGACCTCGACACCATCGGCTCGGTGGAGGATCGCTTCTGGGCGGTGCTCAAGCAGTTTGAGCCCTTCGGGCCTTCCAATCCGACGCCGGTCTTTCACGCCGAGGACCTAGACGTGGTCTCCGCCCGCACCGTGGGGAGCGACGACAGCCATCTCAAGTTCGAGGTGCGGCAGCAGGACTCGTCGACCGGCGATACCTTCGACGCCATTGGCTTCGGGATGGGGGAGAAGCTCTCCGTGCTCCGGGAGAGTCAGAAAACTGGGACGCCCGTGGAGCTTCTCTTCTCGCTGGAGGAGAACACGTGGAACGGGAGGACGAACCTGCAGCTAAAAGCCCGAGACGTACGGTTGGAAGGTTGAAGGTTGAAAGGTTGAAGGTTAGCAGATTGGAAGATTGGGGTCAAAGAGATTGCAGGAAGGAGGTGATGCGGTGCTCTGACCAGTACGTGCCCGCGTCGTTGAACGAGACGAAGCCGCCGTGGCCGCCGCTTTCGGGCACTTCCAGCGTCAAGCGGGCGTGATTTCGGGCGATTGAGTAGGGGTAGCACGTGGGCGGGAGGAACGGGTCATTAGCTGCGTTG
>PXTN01000008.1 GCA_003022565.1 Bacteroidetes bacterium QS_3_64_15
GGAGCCGCTGCAGGCACAGAGGAGCACGGCCAACGCGAGGAGGGCAAGGGGGGGACGGCGATACAGGGGACGGCGATACATACGCAACAGAATGATTGACCTCAACACCGAAGGAATGGAGAATGATACACGAAGCGCGGCCCCAACGCTAAATCCTCAACGCACAACTCTTACCGCTCACCGCCCGACCGGGTGCCAAGTGGTTTTGAATTCGACGAACGGCGTGATCCAGTAGGGAGATTGGCTGTCGTCGGCGCGCCAGTCCGCGGGCGACCGGTCGGGACGAAACTCCATCCGCGTGACACTCTCCGCCCCTTCCTCTTCCAGAACGGTCCGCTCCTCGGTCGAGGCCCCCACGCTCAGGATCGCGTCCACGTCGCGGTGCCCCCCCACGTGCTCGCGAAGCTCGGTGCGATGGCCCGTCAGGATGTTGACCACCCCACCGGGAAGGTCGCTCGTGTCGAGCACCTCCGCGAGGTCGAGCGCGATTGTTGGGGCCTCGTTCTCCACGATCAAGATCACGGCATTCCCCGGTGCAATGACCGGCGCCATGCAGGACACGAGCCCCAGCAGGGGGGCGTTCCCGGGACAAAACGCCGCGACGACGCCCGAGGGCTCAGGCACCGAGAAGTCAAAGTGCGAGCTCGCCACCGGATTGACCGTCCCGAACACCTGCGCGAATTTGTCAGTCCACCCCGCGTACCACACCAGTCGATCGATGGCGACATCGACCTCCGCTTCGGCCTGTTCCCGGTCGTACCCAGCCACCTCAACTAGCGTGTCGACAAAGGCCTGCCGGCGGGACTCCAGCATCTCGCCCATCCGGTACAGGATCTGCCCTCGGTTGAAGGCGCTCCGCGAGCTCCACCCCTCCTGAGCCTCGCGGGCCTCCACGACGGCATCCCGAAAGTCCTTGCGCGAGGCGCGACAGATGTTGGCCACGAACTCGTCTCGATGGTCGGTGGCGGTTATGTATCGTCCGCTCTCGGTTCGGGGGAAGCCTCCACCGATGTAGAGCTTGCGGGTCTTGTAGACGGGGAGCCGTTCGTAGGGGCTTTTTGTGGGTGCCATGATTCTGCGGGGACTTCAAGGTACGGAAGGAGACCGTGGACGCCGCCCTCGCGGCCGAAGCCGCTCTCTTTGTAGCCGCCGAAGGGGCTCGCGGGGTCGAACTTGTTGTAGGTATTGCCCCAGATGACGCCGTTCTTGAGGGCCTGCGAGATCGAGAACAGCTTCGAGCCCTTGTCGCTCCAGATGCCAGAGGCGAGGCCGTACTCGGTGTTGTTGGCGCGCTCCACCGCCTCCTCGGGCGTCCGGAACGTGGTGACCGACAGCACCGGCCCAAAGATTTCCTCCTGCGCGATGCGGTGCGACTGAGTGACGTTGGTGAAGAAGGTGGGCGGAAACCAGAAGCCGTTCTCGGGCAGCTTGCACTCCGGCTGAAACTTGTCCGCCCCCTCCTGCTCACCGATGTCGACGAGGCGACGAATCTTGTCGAGCTGCTGCTTCGAGTTGATGGCGCCGATGTCGGTGTTCTTGTCGAGCGGGTCGCCCACCCGAAGCGTGGCGATGCGGTGCCGCAGCTTCTCGATGACCTCGTCGGCCACGCTCTCCTGCACCAGGAGCCGCGAGCCGGCGCAGCAGACGTGCCCCTGGTTAAAGTAGATGCCGTCCACGATGCCCTTCACGGCCTGATCGATGGGCGCGTCTTCGAAGATAATGTTGGCGCCCTTCCCCCCCAGCTCCAGCGTGAGCCGCTTCTTGGAGCCCGCCAGCTGCTTCTGGATGTGCTTGCCCACCTCGGTGGAGCCGGTGAACGCGACCTTGTCCACGTCGGGATGCTCCACGAGGGCCTCGCCGACGCTCCCGGCCCCCTGCACGATGTTGACGACGCCGGGCGGCAGGCCCGCCTCCTGCATGATCTCGGCCAGCTTCATGGCCGTCAGCGGCGTCGTCTCGGCGGGCTTCAATACCACGCAGCTGCCCGTAGCCAGGGCCGGGGCCAGCTTCCAGGCCGCCATGAGGAGCGGAAAGTTCCAGGGGATGATCTGGCCGCAGACGCCGAGGGACTGCGGCCGACCGGGGCCTGGCAGGGCGTAGTCGAGCTTGTCGGCCCAGCCGGCGTAGTGGAAAAAGTGGGCCGCCACCAGCGGAATGTCCATGTCGCGCGACTCCCGAATCGGCTTGCCCCCGTCCATCGACTCCAGCACCGCAAGTTCGCGAGACTTCTCCTTAATCATGCGCCCGATGCGGTAGATGTACTTCGCCCGCTCGGTGCCCGACAGGTCGCGCCAGTGCGACTCGTAGGCGCTCCGGGCCGCGCTCACCGCATCGTCCACAATCGCCTCGTTGGCAAGCCCCACCTCCG
Organism: Bacteroidetes bacterium QS_3_64_15; assembly: GCA_003022565.1. Lineage (GTDB taxonomy): Bacteria > Bacteroidota > Rhodothermia > Rhodothermales > Salinibacteraceae > Salinibacter. The sequence goes on from PXTN01000008.1 coordinate 2,369, forward strand.
CAAGCGTCTCTTCGGTAGCCGGGTTGATCGACGGAAAGCAGTCGTCAACCTCGCGGAATTCGCCATCGATGAACGGGCCGTACCGGTCTGCCAGCCGCACGTGGTCGGCGGACTGGGGCGCGGGGGCGTACTCCCACTCGTCGCCAAAGAGCAGTTCGCGGGCCGTGTCGGGGGCCGCCTTTAATTCAGCCATGACGCGTTACAAAGTTGAAGGTACAAAGTTGAAGGTTAGAAAGTTGAAAGTTTCCCGTTCTGACTGGACCAATCGGAGACGGGAAGATTCAACCCCGATTGCTGGAGGGTGCTCGAAAATCCGCTCCCTTCGAACCTTCCAACATTCAACGTTACCGAAGTTCAGGTCAGAAACGGTCCGTCGGCGGAGGGCGCCTCGTTGGAAACCAGGCAGAGCTCTTAAACCGAAAAACGTTCAACCCAAAGAGAGATACCGCTTCGAGTAGTAGCGCCCGGTCCGCTCCTTCTCGATCTGAAGCAGGAGGTCGTTCAGCAGCGACGAAGCACCGATGCGGAACCGCTCAGGCGTCAGCCACGCGTCGCCCAGCGTCTCCTTCACCATCACCAGGTACCGGAGGGCGGGCTTGGCCTTCCGGATGCCCCCTGCTGGCTTCATGCCCACTTTTTGTCCCGTGTCCAGATGGTAGTCGCGAATCGCCTCCAGCATCACCAGCGTCACCGGCATCGTGGCCGCCGGCTTCACCTTACCCGTCGAGGTCTTGATGAAGTCGGCCCCGGCGTCCATGGCGATGCGGCTCGCGAGGCGGACCGCGTCGTAGGTTTCCAGCTCGCCGGTCTCCAGGATCACCTTCAGATGCGCGTCGCCGGATGCCTCGGCCAGAGCACTGATTTCCCGGTGCACTCGCCCGTACTCGCCGGACAGAAACGCATTCCGGTTCATCACCACGTCAATCTCGTCGGCCCCGGCGTCCCGAACCCGCTCCACTTCTTCGACGCGCTCGTCGAGGGCCGCCTGCCCGCTCGGAAAGTAACTGGCCACCGACGCAACCTTGATGTCGGTGCCCGCCACCTCCTCGCGCGCCACCGACACCAGGGGCGGATACACGCAGACGGCGCCGACGGACGGGGAGTCCCGATTGGGGTCGGGCTGACGGGCCTTCTGGCAGAGCGACCGCACCTTCCCCGGCGTGTCGGCCCCCTCCAGGGTGGTCAGGTCCAGCATCGCGATGAGCCGCTTCAGGCCCTCGACCTTCGCCTCCGTCTTGATGCTGCGGGTGGCCAGGCGCGAGGCCCGCTCCTTCGCGGCAACCTCATCAACGCTCGGAACCTGAGGGGGACGATATGTCGCTGTACTTGATGTCGCTGTACTTGGCCTCTGCATGAGACGGAGATTTCAACGCATACAAAGAGGAGGGCGTGCTGCGTGCGTTGGAGGGCAGTGTGTGAGAAGTGATGCGTGAAGCGTGAGCCGCCGGTTCCCTCACGCATCAGGTCTTCACGCATCACGGCGGACCGGAAGTACGGGAAGAGTGCACGTCCTCGAAATGAGCCTTGACGCTGTACTAAATTCTGAAGGGAAAACTCTAATGGATGGAAATAGCGACCGATCCGGAACGGAGCCGGGCCTCCCGTCCTACCGCTCAACGACCTCATCGAGGTTGTACCGCTTGCGCTTGTCCCAGAGCGTCTTCTTGGAGATGCCGAGATCCTCGGCGATGTCGGCGTAGCTATCGTCAGCCCGTACCTCGAGGGTCTGGCGAATGTAGGCCTTCTCCACGTCCTGGAGCGTGCGATCCAGCGGGAACTGAAACTCGTTCCCCAGAGTCTCCCTCCCGTCGAGTCGGCGGGGCGGGGCAAGGGTGAGATCTTCTGCGTCAATGCGGTCGCCGCTCACAAAAATCATCGCTCGCTCCAGCACGTTGCGCAGTTCTCGCACGTTGCCGGGCCACGAATGATCGAAGAGTTTCTCCTTAGCCGCATCGGTAAACCCCTGCACCTCATTTCCAAACTCCTCGTTGAATTCAGCGATGATGTGCCTCCCGATCCAAATGATGTCCTCCCCCATGAGGCGGAGCGGAGGGAGCTGCACGTTCACCACATTGATGCGGTAAAACAGGTCTTTCCGGAAGCTGCCCTCCTGCACGCTCTGTTCAAGGTCGGCGTTGGTTGCACAAAGGATCCGGACGTCGGCCGTTTTGTCCTCCACACCGCCGAGGCGGCGGAACTCCCGACTTTCGAGAAACGAAAGCAGCTTCGCCTGCAGAGCGAGGCTCATCGAGTCAATCTCGTCGAGAAAAAGCGTTCCCCCATCGGCCACCTCAATCAGGCCCTCTTTCGTGTCGCGCGCATCGGTGAAGGCTCCCTCTTCATAGCCGAAGAGCTCGGCTTCGAGCAGGTTGTCCGGCAGGGACGCACAGTCGATGTCGGTGAATTCTTCGTCGGCCCGGGGCGAGTTGTAATGCAAGGTCTTGGCTGCCAGGTTCTTGCCCGTTCCCGTCTCGCCGGTAAACAGGACCGTCGTGTTCGAGGCGCCGCAAAGCGTCTCGATGGTCTCGCGGGCCTCCACGATCGGCTCACTCTCCCCAAGGATGCCCTCGATCGGGTACTGCTTCTGCTTCTCGGTCTTAATCTGCTGGAGCTCCTGCTGCGCCCCGTATAGCTCGATGGCCTTCTCCAGCAAGGCCCGCATTTCCTCCAGATTTACGGGCTTCTCCAGGTAGTGAAAGGCGCCCTGCCGCATGGCCTCCACGGCCGTCTGAACCGACGAATGCGCCGTCATGATGATGATGGGCGCATCGAGCCCCCGCTCCTGTAGGGTTTCCATGAGCTCCACCCCGTTCATCTCGGGCATGATCATGTCCGCCACCACGACGTCGGGCTCCTCACTCCCTTCGTCGAGCGCCTCCACCAGCGAGCGCGGATTGACGAAGGCATCTACCTCATAGCCATCCTTCTCCAGTACGTTGCTGAAGAGGTTGCCAATCTTCGGCTCATCGTCGACGACGAAAATTCGTTTGCTCATGAGAATCCTGGGATCTCTACACCAACTGATGGGCTCCAGCCCCGCAGGTATGTTCGACCGTGGTCCTCACGGAGTACGATTGCTTCGCGTGGAATGGATAATGTAAAGATATTACCTCTCCTTGTTCAACCCCTCTACTCTCTCATTTTGCTGATAGCGTCTCCTCCGAGGAGCAATCCGGCTTGTTTTTTCCGGATTTCGAGACGGGTCAGGCCCAACACCTTCGGCTCCCTGCAGTACCAAGGGGCGGTCGTTGTCCCGTGCCCCCCGTCCTCAACACTCTACACCGGTATCGCACGCGTCCTTCCGATGGTCCGCCGTACGCTCGGCCTCCTGCTGCTCGCCCTCGTGCTTGGCATCGGGTGTGGGGAGTCCTCGTCGGACGATGCGCCCGGAACCGTCACCGACGACCTTGGCCGGTCCGTCTCCCTCAGCCGACCCGTGGACCGGGTCGTGTCCCTGGCGCCCAACCTGACCGAAATCGTGCACGCCGCCGGGGCCGGCTCGTCGCTGGTCGCCATCACATCGTCGGGCGACCATCCGCCGCCCGTCGACACGCTCCCAAACGTGAGCGCCCTTCCGGTCGACTTTGAGGCGGTGACGGCTCAGGAGCCGGACCTCGTGCTGGCCGCCGATCAGGTCAACGCCCCGAACGACGCTGGGACCTTCGAGGCCCTCGACATCCCCATCTACTTTTTTTCCTTCAAGACCGTCGACGACATTATCGAAGGAGTTCGGACCACGGGCCGCCTCCTCGGAACGGAGGCGGCCGCTGCGGACAGTGCCGCGGCGCTGCAACGAGAGACCGAGGCACTGCGAGCCCGGACCGACCCGTTGCCGCGCGAGCAGCGCCCCCGGGTGCTGGTGCTGGTGGGCGACGACACGCTCTACAGCTTCGGGGAGGGGAGCTATGTGCACACGCTGGTAGAGTTGGCGGGGGGCCGCAGCATCACGGCCGATATCGATACGCAGGCGCCTACCCTCAGCGAGGAATACGTGCTCACCGAAAAGCCGGACGTGATCGTGGGGCTCTGGGGACCCGAGTACGATCCGTCGCGACTGCTCGATCTGCATCCTGCGTGGGACGTGGTGCCGGCGCTTCGGAACGATCGGGTCTACAGCTTTCCCTCCGCCCTCTTCGCCCGGCCCGCCCCCCGAATTCTGCAGGGGGCCCGCCGGCTGGCCCGGCGACTCCATCCGGAGCGGTTTTCGCCGTCGTCCGCTCGCTCCAGAAACGCTTCGTCCTCTCCGTCGCCCACTCCATCCGACCCATGAGGCGACCGTGGCTCATCGGTCTGGGCCTGACTGCGATCCTGGTCGCCACCGTGGGGGCCGCCGTAGCGGTGGGCAGCACGACCACGACCTGGACCGATCCCTACCGGGTGCTCGCCCACCAGCATGGCGTCGAGGGGACGGGCCAGCACCAGCATCGTGCCGAGCCCCAGTGCCGTAGCGAGCGCCGGAATGAGGAGAAGGCCCCATCG
>PXTN01000009.1 GCA_003022565.1 Bacteroidetes bacterium QS_3_64_15
GCCATCTGGGACCTGGAGGCGCGGCCCATCGAGTCGGAAGAGGATCTCATCGACTACTCGAACCTCGTGGGCGGCAGTGTTGGGGCCATGATGCTTCCCTTCCTGGCCTCCGCGGACCGCCACAAGGACCTGGAGCCCGCCTCCCGGCGCCTGGGGATCGCGATGCAAATTACGAACATCGTGCGGGACGTCGGCGAGGACATCGATGACCTCGACCGGGTGTACCTTCCCAAACAGTGGCTTGACGCTCACGACGTGCCCGTAGACGCCCTTCGGGCCGCACGGATCTCGAACGGGTACCCGAATCTCGTGGAACGGGCTATGGAGACTGCCGAACGCTTCTACACGGATAGCTTCGAGGGCGTGGCGGCACTTCCGTTTCGCTCCCGGCATGGCATCCGGGCGGCCGCTCGTATGTACCGGGAAATCATGAACGAGGTGCGGGCCAACAGCTACGACAACCTGAGCCGGCGTGCCTACGTGCCCCTGCGCCGCAAACTGTCCCTGATCCTTTACGATGGGTATGATCGGCGCAAGCGCCGGTTGACCGCAGAGACGTGATCACTCCTTCTCCATTCCTCATGCCGTTCTGTGCCGGAAAAGACCTGTCAAGTCTCGGCAGACCGGACAGGTCCGGAGCAGAAATGTGTACTGAACGTACGTAGTTGGTTTAGTAGCGACAGTGGTTTGTTTGGGCCGTTCGACCGGAGCAGACATTCACGACCCCTCCGCGCCCACGCTCTCATTCTCCCACGCGATCCCTGCATCTTCCCGCCGATCAGAGGCTGCGGAGCCTCCTTCGCTCGACGAAGCGTTCAACATGCAATCGCCCGTCCCTCATGCGTCGGCTCGTCGAGGCCCTTCTCCGGTTTGACCTCCGCCGGACGTTCCGACGGGTGTGCTGGGTCGGCGATTGGCCGCCGGACCTGCCCGACGGACCCGTCATCGCGTACGCCAATCACCACCACTTTTACGACGGACATCTGGCCTGGCTGCTCTTCCGCGCCCGGCTTGAGCGGCCCCCGACCCTGTGGATGGCCGAGTGGGATCGCGTTCCGTTCTTTGCCGCCGTGGGGGCCCAGCCGTTTCCGCCGGACGCCCCGACCCGGCGGGCCGCAACCCTCCGCCGCACGGCGCGACGGTTTCGGGCACAGCCCCGGACCGTGCTCGTGTACTATCCCGCAGGCACCCTCCATTCGCCCGACGAGGGGATCGGAGTGTTCGATGCCTCCACGGTAGACCGACTGGCGGACCTGTATCCGCAGGCGACCTGGTGGCCCTACGCGGTCCACGTAACGTGGTGGAACGAATCCTCCCCCACGGCCCTTCTCACCGGCGGAGTGCCCCACGAGGCAGACGGTGGGGAACGGGCGCGCCTCCAGGATCTTTGGCATCACCTGCAGGCTCCGACCGACCAGTCAACCCGCACGCTGCTCCGCGGCTCCCGCAGCCTGGAAGAGTGGTGGGATCTCTCCTTCGCCTCTTCGCTGTTCGAGCGGTACCTCTAATTCCCGAGCATGGTCCTCCTTCTGCTCCTCGGCACGATGCCCCCCCCGTTCGCCCAGGCCACACAGACGGCCTACGCACAGCAGAACGCTGAGAAGCTCCGCGCCCTGTTCGATCGCGCCTCGTCCCAGTCCGACAGCCTCTTGGTTCGGTATCGCCTGTACCCCCTGACGGAGGACGAAGCGGTGCTGGATGACCTTCCCTCTTCCCTGCAGGACGGGACCCCTCGCGATTATGCGCTGCTCTCGGGCCTCTGGGCCTACCGGGCCGGCGAGGCCTCCTTCTTCTCGGCCGTCGGGTACGGACGACGATCCATGAACCTCCTAGAGGAAGCGAAATCAAAAGACCCTGATGCCCCGTTCGTGCTCCTCGTGGAAGGCCAATCGCTGCTCTTTCGCCCCGCGATGGCGGGCAAAGACCCCGAGGCCGCCGCACAACGGTTTGCGCGGCTGGCCGATCGCGTCGACGAGGAGGGAACCGCTGGGATTTCTAGAGCAGAGGCGCAGGTCTGGCGATGTCTGGCGCTGGAGGAAGCCGGGCGGGCGAGCAAAGCCCAAGCGCTCCGGGACCGGATGCTGAAGCAGGACCTGGCCCCGCTCTACCAGCAATTCTTGGAGTCCCCCCCGGACGTGTAGCTCGGTGTTCTCACGAGAGGCGTAGCGAGGGCGGTTCACGATGCCATGTGCGCACCGCAGGCGATGCCCCGTATCGTCGAGGAGGAAACATGACCAGATGGGGCCGCCGCTGACGCCGCAGTCGCGTCCCGTGAGAAATCCGGGGTAGAGAGACCACTGCCGATCCGCCCTCCTCACGCCTCCCCTCTATGACGGTCGAGTTTGTTCGCTTCCTCCTCATTCCTCCCCTTGTGCTGGCCCATGCGGCCTTCTGGGGGATTCTTCTGGGCAACCTCGTCTACCTGCGGCGGCAGCAGCCGTCGTCCCCCGACTCGTTGCCGTCCCTTTCGATCTGCATTCCGGCCCGCAATGAGGCCGAGAATCTCCGCCGGCTACTGCCGAGCCTTCATGCTCAGGACTACCCGGAGCTTGAGATTCTCGTGTGGGACGACGGGTCCGACGATGAGACCTGGGACGTCCTCCAGGCGGCCGACGATCCACGCCTCACGCCGCTTCGGGGTCCCGATCCGCCCGCCGACTGGGTGGGCAAGGTGCACGCCCTATACCAGTGCACACGGCGGGCGTCCGGCGATTGCTATCTCTTTCTCGACGCCGACACGGAGCTCCTCCGCCCCGATGCTCTCCGCCGACTCATGGCTTGGCACGCCGACACGTCCACGAGCGTCTCCTCGGGCTTCCCCGATCTGAGAGGCGGCGCCCTCCTCCTCGTGAGCCTGGTGCCCCATGCCATCCTCCAGAGCCTTCCTTGGCCCCTCGTGACGCGGACCCGCTTGCCATCGCTCAGTGCCCTCAACGGCCAGTGCTGGCTGATCGACAGTGCGGTGTACCATGCCCATGAGCCCCACGCCGAGGTGAAGGATGCCGTTTTGGAAGACGTGGCGATCGGCCGATACTTGAAGCAGCAGGGCTACGCGCCCACCCTCCTGGACGTGCAGGACGTGGTGGCCGTGTACATGTATGAGAGCCACGGGGCCGCCTGGCGGGGATTCCGGAAGAATGCATATCTTCTCCTGGGCGGGACGGTCCCCCACTTCCTTTTGACGTACGGCGGCTTTGTGCTCATCTGGCTGGTCGCCCCGCTGCTCTCGCTCTGGTTTCTCGCCTCCCTATACGGCTTCAAGCTCGTCACAGATCGGGCGAGCGGCATGCCTCTCTACATAAGTTTGCTTGCCCCCGTCTCGTATCTCCTCGGCCTTGCCCTGCAGCTGGATTCCGCGCTTCATCACTGGACGGACCGGGTCACCTGGAAAGGGCGCTCAGTGCCGAGCTCTTCGCCCTCGTCCTCGACAGCGGACCGGCCAACCTCCCCTACGCCCGAGGGGTAGACACGAACCCCCTTGGTTGTTACATTTTCAAGTGCGGTCGGTCTCTTTCTCAATACGCCCTCTCCGTCATGCGTTTCGGCCTCATCTTTTCACTGATTATAGCCATCGTGGCCGTGCTCTTCGCCCTCCAGAACCCGCAGACCATGGACGTCAACCTCCTGTTTTTTGAGACTCGGGGGTCTACGGCGTTGATTCTGATGCTCACCTTCGCCCTCGGCATCGTGGTCGGGCTGCTGAGCACCCTCCCAAAGCAGCTGCAAGCACGGCGCAAGCTCAAGAAGCTCCAACGGCAAATAGGCCCCGAATCGAAATCGTCCCCCGGCTCGTCAAGACCCGGCGGCACGAGTGGTACGACGGAGTAGCGAATCGAAGAACTGCCCGACACCGACCGGCCCCATGTTCCTTTTGCCGTGCTTCGTCGTCCCCCTCCGCTAATGCCAGGCGCCCCCATAGCGGTCGTGGCTCCGGCCAGCGCCCCGCGCACTGCTGCGACCTATGAACAGGGACTGGCCCAACTGACGGAGACCTACGAGGTGCGGCGTGCGTGGCGTCCGGGGTCCGAGCGAGGATATTTGTCGGCGCCGGACGCGGATCGGGTCGACGCGCTGCACCGGGCCATCGAGGATCCCGACATCCGGGCCATCTTCTGCGTGCGGGGCGGGTACGGGTGCCTTCGGCTCCTGCATCGGATTGACTGGGCCCTCGCCCGCCGGCACCCCACCCTCCTGGTCGGATACAGCGACGTGACGGCGTTGCACCTTGCCTTCTACACGAAGGTGCGCTGGACCGGTCTGTCGGGACCGGTGGTCACCGAATGGGCCGAGGCCGACCCCGCAACGCTCGACTCATTTCAGGCCTGGTGCCGGGGCACCCCGTCCGACCTGACTGGGAACTTCGACGCGGGCCTCACGCCGCTGACCTTGGGGACGGCGTCGGGCCCCCTGCTCGGCGGCAATCTGTCAGTGCTCTCTCGGCTCATCGGGACGCCCTTTGCGCCGGACTTTGAAGGGGCCGTTCTCGTCCTGGAAGAGGTGGCGGAGGCCCCGTACCGCGTGGATCGCATGCTCGCCCACCTGGAGCACGCGGGCGTGCTCGACGCCGCGGCCGGAGTCATTCTGGGCACATTTACGACCGGCGAGTTAGACCCGGACAAGCCGACCCTCTTCCTCGACGACGTCTTCGACGACTACCTGGGGACTCGTTCATACCCCGTCGTAAGGGGTCTTCCCTACGGCCACCATCTGCCTCGGTGCTCCCTTCCGATTGGTGCCCCGGTGCAGCTTCGTGCTACGGGCGAGGAAACGACGCTGACGGCCCAGTCCCCGGTCGTCGACTCGTGAGGGCCCCGCGCTGCCGAGATTCACGGAGGCCGAGCCACGAAGAAAACTCGTCCTCAGAACTGCATTTCGATCTGATTCCCCCGTGGCTCTCAGCACGAAGGGGGATGGAACTTCACTGGCGCCGAACCGAACAAAGGGGACCGTATCTGACAAGTGCACCACGAAACGCCGCCGCCTCCCCGGGCCGTGGCGTTCCTTTTTTGGCAGGTGCGGCCTTCCGCACTCGCACGACACTGATTTCAATGGACCCTAGCAGTATGGCTGACGACGAGACCGTTTACATGACCGAAGAGGGCCTTGAGGATCTCAAAGAGGAACTCCACCACCTCCGTACCGAGGAGCGTTCACGCATCGCCGACGAAATTGCCGAGGCGCGAGCGAAGGGCGACCTCTCCGAAAACGCCGAGTACGACGCCGCGAAGGAAGAACAGGGCAAGCTCGAAGCCCGCATTGCGCAGATTGAAGACACCATTGCCCGGGCCCGCATCGTCGACGAATCGACGGTCGACGACAGCAAGGCATACATCCTCTCCGACGTGACGGTCGAGAACCTCGACACCGGCAAGGAGCGGACGTTCACGCTCGTGTCGGAAGAGGAGGCCGACATCTCGCAGAACAAGATCTCAGTCGAGAGCCCCATTGGCGAGGGACTGCTGGCCACGGAAGAGGGCGACGAGGTCGCCATCGAGGTTCCGGCCGGAACTGTGAACTTCAAGATTAAGGACATCTCCCGATAATCCTTCTTTGCTCCACGGGTCCTCCGTCGTGAATGTACCCGATGCTCCCCAACCCCCCCACGAGTGGCCAGACCCTCCCCTCAATCTTTCCTCCGCAACACTGGTGACGTCGGGGGACGCGGAACGGTTTCGTGATTCCGAGGCGCCACACTCGTCCGGCGCTTCGTCGCCCCTCTCAATTCTCCGGAAGGTTGGTCTCGGGGTGTTGGGAGTCATCGCGCTCTTCTACGGAGGGTGTGCGCTGGCGCTTCTCGCGTACAATGTCGTGGATCCGTGGACGACGGGCGTCCAGATTCAGCGTCGACTGGAAGCGGATGCCTCCTACGAAAAGCGCTACGCCCCTCGGCCCCTCGCCGCCCTCGACGAGGACCTTCCGCTCGCCGTCGTGGCCGCCGAAGACACTCGCTTCTTCCAGCATTCCGGAATCGACTGGAACGCCATCGGCGAGGCCCTCGATGAAAACCGCGACGGCGATGACGAGCGGCGCGGGGGGTCCTCAATTACGCAGCAGCTCGTCAAGAACCTCTTTTTGACGACCCACAGCACGTATTTCCGGAAGGCTGTGGAGCTCCCGCTCACGTACATGGCGGAGCTCATTCTTTCGAAACGGCGCATTCTGGAACTCTACCTGACTGTTATCGAGTGGGGACCCGGGATCTATGGGGCCGAAGCCGCTGCGCAGTACCATTACGGCCAATCTGCAGCCCAGCTTACGCGCTACCAGGCAGCCGCCCTCGCCGCCTGCATTCCGAATCCGCGGGTCCGCCGCCCCCCTCAGATGGACAGGTACGCCCGTATCATCCTGCGCCGTATGAAGATCGTCGGTCCCCTTCGGCGTCACTTCGAAACGTCGAAGAGCAGAGGGACAGTCGGAGCCCCTGGGCCGCTGGCGTTCATGGGCAACCCTCTTTCCACAGCCGACGGTCCGCCTCTTCAGGCCGCTGCACGCTCCTCCGCTGCCGAACCCGTGGTGCCGGGGGTGGGACTCGAACCCACACGGGACACAAGTCCCAACGGATTTTAAGTCCGTTGCGTCTGCCACTTCCGCCACCCCGGCAAGACCTGTAG
>PXTN01000010.1 GCA_003022565.1 Bacteroidetes bacterium QS_3_64_15
TGTCTCTGCGGGGAAGAAGGTCCCGGAATCCGGTGGGCTACTCGCTAGATCGAAGGAAGGACGCAGTCACCGGCAGGTGGTCGCTCGTCGCGGCCACCGAGTCGGGTGGGAGGGGGCGCGCCACGCGAGGGGAGCCTTCGACAAGGCGGTCGGTAAGGGCCGTGTTGGGCAGCAGGTAGTCGAGCTGTCGTTCAGGGTCGTCCGACGGGTGCGTGGGCGTACGGCGGTCGGACGTCGGATTTGCGAACTGCGCCCGTCGCCCAATTGTGCCGCTCAGGAGGGAGTCCGGCGCGGGACGGTCCGGATCATTGAGCAGGAGGCGCATCTCGGGACTGTCGGGGAGGGCATTCAGGTCGCCTGCGACCAGCACATTGGCCCCCGGCCGGTCGTCGAGCAGGCGGGCCAGCTCGGCGTGGAGGAAGCGAATCTGCCCGACGCGCCAGCCGCGGTCCTCCGCGCTGCGCCCGGCCTTGAGGTGCGCCCCGGCGATGGTCCAGGTCCGATTTGGAGCCACGCGCACGCCGGCCAGCCAGAGGCGGTGGTTGGTGAGCGACTGCGCGGCGGGCTCGCCGTTCTCGGCCTGTTGGCCCACGATGAGCGTCACCACGTCGGCGTAGTCGCGCACCACGCCCAGTGGAAATCGGCTCAGGAGCACCACGTTCATGTACCACGAGGGGCTCTCGACGGAGGTCGCAAAGCGGTAGCCTAGGTCGCCGAGGTGCTCCTCGGCCACCGTCTGCAGAAATGCCTCGCCCTCCGCCTCCTGTAGCACCACGAGATCCGCGTCGAGGCGTCTGAGGGCCTGCGTCGCTCGTCGCATGCGCCCCTCCATCGCCGCCTCCGGCCGATCCTCCCGCTCGGCGTCAATGTACGGGTTGTCGTACCCGTCCACGAAGTGCTCCAGGTTCCAGGTTGCGACCCGCACGGTGTCGTTATCGGGGTAGTCGTAGTCCGGCGGCAGGGCCATGCCGACGGTCGGCTCGGGCGGTGGGACGTCCGGGCCACAGGCTGGGAGCACGCAGAAGGCGAGGAGAAGGGAGAGCGCTGTTCGCATCGTGGAACGCGGTGGGGGAAGCAAATGCAATTTTGAGACACAGAAACGTAGGGGTTGGAGCGGACCTTCGCGGGGCGCTGAGTTTAAAATTCAGTCCACGATTTTCCGAAGAGCGTCCCTGACTTCGTGTCCACCGCGTACCTTGGGCTTGGCTCCAACCAGGGCGACCGCCTGTGTCACCTGCAGGCCGCCGTGGAGCGACTGCACGGGCATGATCCGCTCCGGGTCGTGGCCGCCTCGCCGGTGTACGAAACGAAGGCCCACACCCTGTCGGCCGACGACGAGCAGCCGCCGTTCCTAAACGCGGTCCTCCGCGTTACGGTCGACTGTGGACCCGAGGCGCTCCTCCACACAGCGCACGTCGTGGAACGAGCGGAAGGGCGCACTCGGTCCTCCGAACGGCAATGGGGGCCGCGTCCCCTCGATGTCGACCTGCTTGCGGTGGACGCCTTAACGTGCCGGACCGACACCCTCACCCTTCCGCATCCCCGCCTCGGGGAGCGCCGGTTCGTGCTCCGACCGTGGGCCGACCTCGCCCCAAACTTTGTGGTGCCCCCGCCGTTCGATCAGTCGGTTCAGGCACTGTTCAACCAGTGTCCGGACGACGCTCCGGTTCGCCGAACCGATGCCCAGCTCGATGATCTAATCGATGCCTCTTCGGTCCACGGCAGAGGGGGCGAGTGAGCGAGAAAGGGGGAGATCATTTTTCGGAATTCATCTGCTGTGCCGGGCGGACGGAAGACTTCCCACATACTCAAACGCCCAGACGCCCACACTGCCGACAGTCCCCCGAACCTGCCACACGGAGTGCAATGCAGCACCCGTTCGGTTTCAAGCCTTCCACTTCAGCATGCCGCCGTCGATGACCCCACCGGACGATCTCGGCTACGTGGCCATCGAAGGGGCCATCGGGGCCGGCACCACGACCCTCACCCAGCTCCTCGCCGACCGCTTCGAGGCCGACGTGGTCCTCGAATGATTCGCGGAGAATCCCTTCCTGGAGCGCTTCTACGAGGACCGGGACCGGTGGGCCTTCCAGACCCAGCTCGCCTTCCTCGCGAGTCGATTTCGCCAGCAGAAAGAGCTCTCCGAGCGGGATCTCTTCCACGACCTCGCGGTCAGTGACTACACGTTTGACAAGGACCGCATTTTCGCCCGGCAGACGCTGAGCGGCGACGAGCTGCAGCTCTACGAGTCGCTCTTTCGTCTCATGGAACCGACGGTGCCCACACCCGACCTCGTGGTGTACCTGCGCTCCTCCCCCGAGCGACTCCTCGAAAACATTGAGAAGCGCGACCGACCTTACGAGCGGGACATGGATCCCGGATACATCGCGAATCTTCACGACGCCTACGATCAGTATTTTCGCCAGTACGACCGCACTCCCCTTCTCGTCGCGAACGTGGCGGAGATGGACTTCGTAGAGCACCCGGCAGATTTTCGTGCGTTGGTCCGGCACATCGTCGCGCCGTCCGACGAGCGTCTGCGCCACGTACACCCGCAATCCTCCTAGACCTGGCGGTCCGAAGGTCGAGATGCGACGGTCATTATTTTGTGCCCCATGGAGTATCTCCTCCTCGCCATCGTTTTGTACTTCATCCTGCGGACCGCCGGGAATCTCGTTCGTCTTCTGGGGGGCAGGGGCGAGGCCGCCGGGTCGCAGGAGGGGCAGGGACCTTCTGGGGCGAGGACGTCGAAGACGCCACATGGCGCGACCTTGCGGGCGAGACGGGGAGCCCGCCCAACGCTCCCCGCTAGCGCTCCGAGGGACCAAACTCAAAGGTGATCGTCGTCTGGCTCTCCACCGGCGTGCCGTTGTGCTGAGCAGGGCGGAAGTGGGACCGGCGTGCCGCAACCAGCGCCGCCTCCTCCAGGCCATGCTTCAGATGCGCCACTGGGCGGGCGCTGGACCCGTCCGAGAGGCGCCAGCGCTTCAGCACGGAGGCCTCGGTCACCTGTCCCGTCTTCGAGACCTGCACGGCCACGCGGACCCGAGCCCGAACGCCCTCCTCGCGGGCAGCCGACGGATAGTCGGGCTGGACGGCGCGGAAGAGGCGGGCATCGATGGCAGGCCGCCGGGTCGCGGTCGTCGTTCGGCTATTTCCCTCTTGCAGTTGCTCGTCGTCGCCGGGATCTTTGATGGCAAGCGTGCCCTCCCCAAATTCGATCTCTTCCTCGATCACAACGTTGTTGGGGACCACGACGGGGGGCGCCGGAACCGGCGGAGGCGGCGTCTGCTCGCGGGACTGGGTCGTCGGTTGGATTTCATCGACCTGGATGCGTTCCGGGCCGCGCTCGCCGAACGGACCCTCGGGGGGCGACGGGGAGGGGGCAGGCCACCAGCGCACGAGAACGATACCGAGTCCCAGCACGACCACCAGCGACGCCAACATCCGACGCCGGTACGCATGGTTCGAGTGGGGCGAGGCGGAGTAGCTCACGGTCTCGAGGAAGCCCTGTATCCGTTTTGGATTTGAAAAGGGGGATTGAACATCTGTTTCTGGAGGACAGCAGAGAACACAGAACGCTGAACCGCCCTCCAAAATTCCCGTCTTCTCGGAAGCGGAAAGTAAAGACGACCTCTCTCCTTCCCTCCGAGTGGCTGGCTTTTTGAAAACGACGTTCTGCCTTCTGAATGTCGTTCAACCGAATGCTTTCAGCCGAATGTTTTTCAACCGAATGTCGTTCAACAAGTCTCCTTTCTCCGCCCACACTCTCTCCATCTCCTCGTAATTCTGAGCCTACCGTTTGATTGCACAGGAGTATTCCTCTGCTAATTCGATGGCAATCTCCGCGTCGTATCCTACGGGTGAATCGTTGGCCTCCATCACCCGACCGTAAAGCCTAGCATGCAACCCACACTGACTTCTTCCGCGCTTGCTTTCGCTTTGTCTTTGGCGTTCGTCGCCCCCGCTACAGCTCAGGGTCCATCTTCCCCCGGCTCCTCGCAGCGCTTCCTCCAGGCCGATTCGTCGGTCGTGGAGGACGCCGCTTGGATTGAAACCCTCGATGAGCAGTTGGCCGTGCTGCTGGAAAGCGGAGACCCGGAGCGACAGAGCGCGGCCATGACACTCGTCATCGAACTCAGGCGGCAGCCATCCGGCACCCAGCCATCCGGTCCCTACGATTTCACGGAGTGCATTTCGCCGCTCCTCCGAATCTATCGGTCCGATCAACGAGAAGGCATGCGCCTTCTGGCCCTCGCCGCACTTCACGAAATTGGCACGCGCAGGGTATACGACGCCCTGCGAGCGTCATTCCAGGAGACCCGTTCAGAACGCGTCCGTCGACAAACGGCTCTCGTTTTGCACTACGCAGAGGCAGAGGGACGTACGTCGTATTCTGGAAGAATCCGGCGGTAGCCGTAGTAGGAACCCCTTGCCGTAGTAGGAACCCCTTGGGGGATGCTCCTCGATGATCTCGCGAACACAGGTCATCAGCTCTTGCTCTTCTCCGGAGGAATACTCTGGTCGGTTTTTCCGGTAGCCAGGCGATGAAACATCGCCATGGGTGCTTTTCGGCAGGCCGATCGCTTTGAGGCACTGGTTGAGTCCGTGTTCTTCTTTGTGCTGACCTGTGAGACGGACCTTTTCAGTCGTGGTCAGCTCTCGCCCAAAAAATTTTTCAGCATCGCGATCTCGACTTCTTTTCGGCCGAGCATGCGTTCGGGGTTGGCGATTTTCTCCTTCTTCTCCTTCAACTCGTCGGACCCGCCGAAGGCTTTGGAGCCGTTTTCCTTCAACTTCGTCTTCCAGCCGGAGAGCGTGACGGGGTGAACGTCGTAGGCCCTGGCAACTTCCACATCGGTTCCGTCTGACTGGAGCGCTTCGAGTACGACTTGGAGCTTAAATTCGGAGCTGTAGGTGCGTTGACCCATGGCCTGTGTGATTGGGTTGTGGTTTGCAGGAAACTAAGCGTCCTGCGTCCCAACCTCAGTCTTGGTTGGGTCACCAGTCCAACTTTTCGGGCGCACCTCGCGGTGAATGTGAAAATAAAACAAGCGAAATCTGTGGCAGCATGTTCGGTTGCGAAACCTTCCGGCCGGTTTATACATTGACCGGTGGAGCTTTCGCTGCCCGACAGTTGATAAGGGCTATGCTTCCCGAAATTCCTTCCGAGCCCGACCTCCGTCCCCCGCGCCGGACGTATCGACGCGATGATTCGTTGGCCTCCCTTTTTCAGAGGGGAGGTTTTTTTGTAGCGCTTTCACTGCCCTGTTTCATTACCAGTTCCCCGCTTCCATGACGCGAGCGTCGTCCAAGTCCCCCGAGAGAACACGTGATCCCGCCAAATTGGCCCTCGCCGACGGCACGGTGGTCGAAGGCGTGGCCCTTGGTCATCGAGGCCTCACCGGCGGAGAGCTTTGTTTCAACACCAGCATGACGGGCTACCAAGAAATCATGACCGACCCGTCCTACTGGGGCCAGCTCATGATGATGACCCAGCCCCATATTGGCAACTATGGGGCTTCCGCCGAAGACATGGAAGCCGATGCGCCGATGGTGGCCGGCTTTATCGTCCGGGACTATCCCCGCCGCCACTCCAACTCTCAGGCTGAGGAGACGCTCGAGGAGTTTATGCAGCGCCACGACCTCGTGGGCATCGCAGGAGTCGACACGCGGGCTCTCGTCCGCCACGTGCGGGACAAGGGCGTCATGAACGCCGTAATTTCCTCGGAGGAGTTAGATGAAGAGACACTGATCCAGAAGGCACAAGATTGGCCCAGCATGGCGGGCCGCGAGTTGGCGTCGAAAGTGACCGTCGATGCGCCCTACACGTTCTGTGAGGGGTCCGGGCCGCGCATTTCGGTCTACGACTTCGGTGTCAAGAAGAACATCCTCCGCTCCTTTCGACAGCGGGGCTGCAGCGTGAAGGTCGTGCCGGGCCACACGAACCTGAGCGACGTTCTCGACTGGGAGCCGGATGGACTCTTCTTCTCGAACGGCCCGGGCGACCCGCGTCCCATGACCGATGCGATCGAGACGGTGCGCGAGGCCATCGATACGGACCTCCCCATCTTCGGCATCTGCCTGGGCCACCAACTGATGGCACTGGCCCAGGGCTTTGACGTGTACAAGATGTACGTGGGCCACCGAGGGGCCAATCACCCGGTCAAGAACCTCGACACCGAGCGCGTGGAGGTCACGACTCAGAACCACGGCTTTGCAGTTGATCCGGAGTCGATCGATCCGGAGGTGGCGCGTGTCACGCACGTCAACCTGAACGACGACACAATCGAGGGCCTCCGCTTCAAGTCCTTCGCTGGCCTGTCGCTGCAGTACCACCCGGAGGCCTCCCCCGGTCCGCACGACAGCCACTACCACTTCGACGCGTTCATGGAGATGGTGGCGGAGGAGCGAGGATTGACGCTGCCGGAGCAGGCAGCCGAGCCCGCGACGGTTACGGCGTGAGTGGGTGAAGGTGGGAAGGTTGAAGGTTGGAAAATTGGCATCATCCCAGTGGTAGAGTGCTAGGCAACCATCCGATTGCGGCGACGAGGACATCCGACGGACCGTTGGGCCATATTCTGGGCCTGAGAATCCCATCCGGCGCGTCTGGCAACTGCGCAAGCGCATGCTCCGTCTCGGAATCGAGTTTGAAGCCGATGACGAGCGCATTCGAAAGGTTGTTGGCCGAGAGGGGAGGGGCGAGGAGTGAGGGGCGAGAATCGAAAATGGAGGATCGAGAATCGAAGAGTTCGGGGTACGCTCCCGATCTGTAGCTCACGTATCACGCAATACGCACTACGCAATACCCATATGCCCAAGCGTACCGACATCGAGACCATTCTCCTCATCGGGTCCGGCCCCATCATCATCGGGCAGGCCTGCGAGTTTGACTACAGCGGGAGCCAGTCGGCCCGGGCCCTCATGGACGAGGGCTACCGGGTGATCCTGGTCAACTCGAACCCGGCCACGATCATGACCGACCCGCTGATGGCCGACGAGGTGTATCTCCGACCGCTCACGCCGTCGTCGATCGCGCAGATCGCCCGCGAGGAAGAGCCCGATGCGGTGCTCCCCACGATGGGCGGGCAAACGGGGCTCAACGCGGCCCAGGACCTGAAGGAGGATGGCTTCTGGGAGGAAGAAGGGATCGAGATCATCGGGGTCGATCCCGAGACGGTCCAGATCACCGAGGACCGGCAGGAGTTCCGGGACCTGATGGACGAGATTGGGCTGGACCAGTCGCGCAGCGAGACGGCCAAGAGCCTGCTGGAGGCGAAGGAGATCACGCAGGAGCTCGGCGGCCTGCCGATCGTGATCCGGCCGTCCTACACGCTCGGCGGAGCGGGCGGCGGCATTGTGTGGGAGGCGGGCGAGTTCGAGGAGATGGTGACGCGGGGCCTGGAGCTTTCGCCCGCCCATCAAGTGCTGATTGACGAGTGCCTCTTCGGGTGGAAGGAGTACGAGCTGGAGCTGCTCCGCGACCCGAACGACAACGTCATCATCATCGCCTCCATCGAGAACGTGACGCCGATGGGCGTGCACACCGGCGACTCGGTGACGGTGGCCCCGCAGCAGACGCTGACCGACAAGCAGTTCCAGAAGATGCGAGACGCGGCGATCCGGGCGATGAACTCGATCGGCACCTTCGCGGGGGGGTGCAACATTCAGTTCGCCTTTGAGCCGGGCACCGACCGGATGATCGTGATCGAGATCAACCCGCGCGTGAGCCGGTCCTCGGCCCTAGCGTCGAAGGCCACCGGCTATCCCATCGCCAAGGTGGCCTCGAAGCTGGCCGTCGGCTACACGCTCGACGAGCTGCCCAACGAGATCACGGGCGACACGAGCGCCTGCTTCGAGCCGTCGCTCGACTACGTGGTCACCAAAATCCCGCGCTTCAACTTCGACAAGTTCGAGGGCGTCGACGAGGAGCTCACCACGCAGATGAAGGCCGTCGGCGAGGTTATGTCCATCGGCCGCACCTTCAACGAGAGCCTGCAAAAGGCATGGCAGAGCCTCGAGATCGGCTACGCCGGGCTGGGGGCCGACCGTCCGGACGCCGATCCGGAGACGGTGCGCGAGCGGTTGAAGACGCCGCACTGGGACAACCTGCTGCACGTCCGCCACGCCTTCCGCTACGGGGCGAGCGTGGAGGAGGTGCACGACATCACCCAGATCGACAAGTGGTTCCTCTACCAGATCAAGGACCTCGTGGCCCTGGAGGAGGAGGTGCGAGAGACGCCGCTCCGCGAGATGGACGACCGCTTCCTCTGGGAAACCAAGCGCGAGGGCTTCTCCGACGAGCAGATCGCCTATCTCGTCCCCGACGACGTGACCGACCGCGAGGTGCGGGCCTATCGCAAAGATCGAGACGTGACGCCGGCCTACCAGCTCGTCGACACCTGCGCGGGGGAGTTCCCGGCGGAGACGCCCTACTACTACTCCAGCTACGAGACGGTTAACGAGAGCCCCGTCACCGACCGCGAGAAGGTGCTCATCCTCGGCTCCGGCCCCAACCGCATCGGGCAGGGCATCGAGTTCGACTACTGCTGCGTCCACGGCGTGAAGGCGGTGCAGGAGATGGGCTACGAGGCGCTCATGCTCAACTGCAACCCCGAGACGGTCTCCACCGACTTCGACGTGGCGGACAAGCTCTACTTCGAGCCCGTCTTCTGGGAGCGGGTGCAGGACGTGATCGACCTGGAGCAGCCCGAGGGCGTGATCCTGCAGCTCGGCGGGCAAACCGCCATCAAGCTCGGGGAGCACTTCGAGGAGGACGGCCTCCAGATCTTCGGCACGTCCTACTCGAAGATGGACCTCGTGGAGGACCGCGGCAAGTTTACCGACATCCTCCAGCGTCTCGAGATTCCGTTCCCCCCCTACGGTGTGGCTCACTCGGTGGAGGAGGCCGTCGAGACCTCCGACCGACTCGGCTACCCCACCCTCATCCGGCCCAGCTACGTGCTCGGGGGCGAGGGGATGCGCATCGCCATCAACGAGGATGAGGTGGCCGAGTACGTTCAGAACGTGCTGGATACCTACCCGGACAACGAAATCCTGCTCGACCGCTTCCTCGAAGACGCGATCGAGCTGGACGTGGATGCCGTCTGTGACGGGGAGGAGGTATGGATCGCAGGCATGATGCAGCACATCGAACCGGCGGGCGTCCATTCCGGCGACTCGACCGC
>PXTN01000011.1 GCA_003022565.1 Bacteroidetes bacterium QS_3_64_15
GGTGCTATCCTGCCCGTCGACAAGCCCGAGGCTCTCCCGTCCTTCGACGTGGTCGAGACTGTGCGTGAGAGGACCGGGATGACGAAGGTCGGGCACGCGGGCACGCTCGATCCGATGGCCACGGGACTGCTCATTGTCCTGGTGGCCCGGCCCGCCACGCGCCTGCAAGAGGCCTGCATGCACCTCCCCAAAACCTACGAGGCCACCCTGCGGCTTGGGGAAACCACCCCCTCCCACGACACCGAAACGGAGGTCGCCGACCGCACCGACCCGTCGGGCGTGACCCGGGCGGACGTGGAAGCGGCGCGGGAGCAGTTCCTCGGAACCATCGAGCAAGTGCCGCCCATGTACTCGGCGGCCCAAGTGGAGGGGGAGCGGCTCTACGAAAAGGCCCGCCGTGGCGAGACCGTGGATCGCCGCCCTCGGCAGGTGGACATCGACCGGTTCGAGCTGACCGACTGGACCCCGCCGGAGGTCTCATTCCGGATTGCGTGTTCGAAAGGGACATACATCCGGGCCCTGGCCCGAGATTTGGGAGAGGAGCTTGGGGTGGGGGCCCACCTTACCGCTCTCCGCCGCACAGCGATTGGCTTCTTCTCGGTCGAGGAAAGCTGGACCCTGGCGGCACTGGAGGAGACACTCTCGTAGGACGACCGCTCCCCCGCTATGAAACGCGAAATTGGCTGGGATAACATCACCCACGACGACCGTTCAGTCGTCACCGTGGGAACGTTCGACGGCGTCCACCGCGGCCATCAGGCGATCATCGAGTACCTCAACCGGCGGGCCGAAGAGCAGTCGGGCCCAAGCACTCTCGTCTCGTTCGATCCGCATCCGCGAGCCGTCGTCCACGGGGACGACGTGCCGCTCCTTACGACCGTCGCCGAGCGGGCCAATCTCTTGGAGGAACTCGGTCTCGACCGCTTCGTGGTCGTGCCCTTCTCGATGGACTTTGCGCAGCTTGGCCCCGAAGAATACGTCCGCGACGTGCTGGTGAAGCGCATCGGGGTTCAGGAAATCACCGTGGGCTACGACCATCGGTTCGGAAAAGACCGGGCTGGCGACGTAGACCTCCTTCACGAACTCGGCGGGCAGTACGGGTTCGAGACCGACGTCATCCCGCCGCAGGAGGTTGACCACGACGTGGTGTCGTCGAGTTCCATTCGATCCCTGTTGGTCGAGGAGGGAGCGATTGAACCGGCGAATGAGCGCCTGGGTCGCCCGTATCAACTCGACGGAATCGTGGCCCGGGGCGAAGGGCGGGGCCGAAAGCTTGGGTACCCGACCGCCAACCTTGCCCTCGAGGAGGCCCGGAAGCTCGTTCCAAAACGGGGCGTGTACGCCACCCGCGTTGTCCTTCCCGACGGTCGCCGACGCGGCGGAATGATGAACATTGGCTGGCGCCCCACCTTCGACGAGATGGACGTGACAGTAGAGGTCCATCTCCTCGACTTTGAGGGCGACTTGTATGGGGAGCGTCTCTCTGTTCAGTTCCTGCAAAGATTGAGAGACGAACAGAAGTTTCAGTCGGCGGAGGCCCTGGCGGCGCAACTTTCGGAAGATGAAGGACGTTGCAGGACCGTTGTCGAAGCCATGGCCTGACGCCCGGTCTGCCGACCGGTGTTTTGGCGGATTGGCTCGGCATCGTCACCCGCGGAACTGCATAGTCCTCGCAGTTCTTCTTTAGCATGGTAAAATCTAAAGAGGTACTCACACCGCACGATGATTACAAAGGAAGAGAAACAGGAAATTATTGATCGGTTCGGCAACGGACCGCATGACACGGGCACTCCCGAGGTGCAAATTGCGATTTTCACAAAGCGGATTCAACGCCTCACGGAGCACCTCGAGGAGCATCCCAATGACAACTCCACGCGTCATGGGCTGCTCGATCTCGTCGGAAAACGTCAGCGCCTGCTCAACTATCTCGAAGAGAATGAGATTGAGCGCTACCGCACGATTCGAGACGAACTCGAACTTCGGACGTAGTGCCTCCCGCTCGCGGCGTCCCGGCGGTTACCGGGAGGCCGTTTGCTGTATGAGTGGACGTGTTGACGATCACTGAAGCGGGGCTTAGCCCTGTTGGAACCCCTTTCGTTATTTGTTGACCCTGAGCGCAGCAGATTGAGACTTATGAACCCTGAAGCAATGAACCCTGAAGCAAAGATCCAAGACATTGAATTCGTCCCCGAACGATCGCTTTCGCTGGAGACTGGCCGGATCGCCAAGCAGGCAGACGGCTCCGTCGTGGCCCGCCTAGGCGATACGATGGTGCTGTCGACCGCTACGATCAGTGACTCCGTTAACGAGTCGAGCTTTTTCCCTCTGACGGTCGATTACCGGGAGAAATTTGCCGCTGGCGGCAAGGTGCCGGGCGGCTTCATCAAACGGGAAGGGCGTCCCACCGACAAGGAGACGCTCACGGCGCGGCTCATCGACCGGGCCATCCGTCCACTCTTTCCGGATGGGTTTTACCACGACGTCCACGTCGTGAACTTCGTTATTTCGGCGGGTCAGGATTTCGACGCCGATGTGATTGCGGGGGTCGGCTCGTCCGCCGCCCTCATGCTTTCCGGGGCGCCGTTCGGTGGCCCTTTCGCCGAGGTGCGCGTGGGCCGCGTGGACGGCGAATACATCGTCAACCCGACGATGCAGCAGACCGAGGAGAGTGACATCGACCTCGTGGTGGCCGGCAAGGAAGATGCCCTGGTCATGGTGGAGGGCGAGGCCCACGAGATCAGCGAAGAGAGCATGATTAAGGCGCTCGACGTGGCCCACCGGTCGATCCGGCGGCTCTGCGAGGGACAGCACCGCCTCGTTGAGGACGCTGGGGAGCCGGAGCCGTTTGAATGGGAGGCCGACCTCGTGCCGGACGAGCTCGTCGAGCGGATGAAGGAGCAGTACGGCCCGAAGGTGGCCGATCACATCCACGGCCCCTACAGCAAGGAGACCTTCCATGGAGGCATCGGCGACCTCAAGGACGACGCCGTGGACGAGGTACTCGGGGACGACGACGAGACTCCCGAGGGTTATGTGGCCTCGGACATCCGCGACGCCATTGGGGAGGTCGAGAAAGCGGAGATGCGCAAGATGATCGTCGAGGAGGGCAAGCGCATCGATGGACGTGATCAGACCGACGTTCGGGACCTTTGGATGGAGGTCGGATACCTTCCGCGCGTGCACGGGTCCGCCATCTTCACGCGGGGCGAGACGCAGGTGCTCGGCTCGGTGACGCTCGGCACGTCGGAGGACGTCCAGCCGATCGACGAGGTGTTCGCCGACACTGACAAGCCCTTCTACCTCCACTACCGCTTCCCGCCCTTCTCTGTGGGCGAGGCCAGCTACCTGCGCGGCCCGAAGCGTCGGGAGATCGGCCACAGCATGCTCGCCGAGCGGGCGCTGCGCCCCGTGATTCCGGAGCAGGACACGTTCCCGTACACCATTCGCATTAACACCGACGTGATGGAGTCGAACGGCTCCTCGTCGATGGCGAGCGTCTGTGCGGGTAGCATGGCCCTTATGGACGCCGGCGTCCCCATTGAGAAGCCCGTGGCGGGCATCGCGATGGGGCTCGTCCAGCAGGGGGACGAAACAAGTGTTCTCACCGACATCCTCGGTCAGGAGGACCACCTGGGCGATATGGACTTCAAGGTTACCGGTACCCGGGACGGCATCACGGCCTGCCAGATGGACATGAAGATCGAAGGCCTCTCGCGCGACGTGATGCTTAAGGCCCTGAAGCAGGCCCGCGCGGCCCGAGAGCACATCCTCGACGCCATGACGGACGCGATCTCCGAGCCGCGGGAAGAGCTATCCGAGCACGCCCCGCGCCTCACGAAGCTCACGATCGACCCGGACCGCATCGGTGCTGTCATCGGCCCCGGCGGCAAGGTCGTCAAGAGCGTGCAAGAAGAGACGAACACGGAGATCACTGTGGAGGAAGAAGAGGGCGTCGGGATCGTGACGATTGCGGCGACCAACCAGAACGATGCCGAGGCCGCCGTGGAGCGGATCAAGCAAATCGTGGCGGTGCCCGAGGAAGGCGAAGACTACATCGGGACCGTGAAGGGCATTCGCGACTTCGGCGCGTTCGTCGAAATTATGCCCGAGAAGACGGGCCTCCTTCACGTCTCCGAAATCGACCACGACTACGTCGAGAACGTCGAGGATTACCTCGAAGTGGGCGACAAGGTGAAGGTCCACCTTCTCGAGATCCACGACGATGGCAAGATGCGGCTCACGCGAAAGCCATTCGTCTCGGAGGAGAATGGAAAGCAAGGCAGATAACAGGCAGGCGGACGTGCCCACCGCGTCACTGGTACGGGCACACGCTTGGCGTCTGCATGAACGAAAGGCGAGGGCCCTCTGGCTCTCGTCTTTCGTATAGTGGGCGAGCGTCCGCTGGCGATTCATCGGCTCAAGAGCAGAAGGGACCCCACGCTTCATGCGCGTACTTGTCACGGGCGGGGCCGGATACATCGGGAGCACCGTCGCCCGCCAGTTGGTTGAAACCGGAAACGAGGTGATCGTGCTCGACAACCTTTCGCAGGGACACCGGGCGGCCGTGCCGGAGGAGGCAACCTTCGTCCACGGTGACCTGCAGAACCGGGATCTGATCGACCGCGTCCTCGCCGACCACGAGCCGGAGGCCATCATGCACTTTGCCTCGCGGACCCTGGTCGGGGAGTCGATGGAAGAGCCCCTTCTGTACCTCGACGACAATGTGCGCTTCGGCATGAACCTGATGCGCGCCGCGGTGGAGCACGGCGTGAATCGCTTTATCCTCTCCTCCACCGCGAACCTGTTCGGGGAGCCCGAGCGCATTCCGATCGACGAAGAGGTGGCCATCGATCCGGGAAGCCCGTACGGCGAGTCGAAGTTTGTCCTCGAACGGGGGCTTCACTGGCTCGATGAGACCCACGATCTCCGCTACGCGGCCCTCCGATACTTCAACGCGGCCGGGGCCGCCGGCCCCGATCAAGGCGAAGATCACGACCCTGAAACCCACCTCATTCCCATCGTCCTCGAGGTAGCTCTCGGTCAGCGGGAGAAAATCGTGATTTTCGGCGACGACTACGACACCCCCGACGGGACCTGCGTGCGGGATTACATTCACGTGCTCGACCTGGCCCAGGCCCACATCCGGGCCCTGCACGCCCTTGAGGATGGAAGCCGGGTCTACAATCTTGGAAACGGGGAGGGATACAGCGTCCGGGAGGTCATCGACACAGCGCGGCGCGTCACCGGGCGCGACATTCCTGCCGAGGTGGGCGATCCCCGCCCCGGCGATCCCGCCGTGCTGATTGCCAGCAGCGATAAGATCCGGGAGGAGCTCGGATGGACGCCGCAGTACGGCGATCTCGAAGACATCATCGGCACCGCGTGGGAGTGGCACCGCCGCCACCCCCATGGCTACGACACGGAGAGCTGACGGCACGCTGTAGCGACGCGCTACTGAGCGTCGCACAGCGAAGAAGAGTTGCGGCAACGTCCTGCCACAATACCATCCGCCGCCATGTACCGCGTTGAACTGGAGCAATTTGAGGGGCCGATGGACCTGCTCCTGTTTTTCATTAAGCGGGACGAGATTGACGTTTACGACATTCCCATCGCCCGCATCGCCGACGAGTACCTGGCGTACGTGCGGGTGATGGAGGAGATCGACCTCGACGGCGTGGGAGATTTCATTTACATGGCGGCCCTCCTCATCAACATCAAGGCCCGCCTGCTCCTGCCGTCGCAGGAGACCGACGAGGAGGGGGAGGCCGTCGACCCTCGCCGCGAGTTGGTGGAACGGCTTCTGGAGTACGTGCGCTTTAAGGAAGCCGCCGATCAGTTGTCGGCCCGTCGGGAGCAGCGTCGCGACCATTTCGTTCGGGGCGACGCGGCCGATGACCGAGAGCGGATGGAGGAGAGCCACGAGGTGGAGGTCGACAGCTCCGTCTTTGAGTTGGTCGAGGCCCTCGGCCGCGTTCTCGAAGAGGAAGACAAAGACGAGGACCCGGTCCACGAGGTGGAAGCTGTCGACCACACCGTCGAGGAGCAGCAGCAGTACGTCGTCCGTCGCCTTGCGCGTGAATCGCGGGTGCCGTTTCGAGAGCTCGTGCGTCACGAGTCAAGGGGATTCGTCATCGCTACCTTTCTGGCCCTTCTCGAGCTAGCCCGTCAGCAGTACATTCGGCTGCACGTAGAAGATAACACATCCGATTTCGTCGTGAAAGTCCGAGAGAACCAACCTCTTCGGCCGGACGACCCGGCTCACGAGGGCCTCGACCTGGCAACGCCCCAGGGCGACGGGGCCATCGGAGACGGTCCCGATCTCTCCGAGTAGTGTCGGCCTCCTTGTTGCCGAGGGATCGTCATCTGCCCCGCGGTTTGAGAGTCTGTTTGGCGGACGCTCTGTGGCCTGCGACTTCTTGGATCTCGCGCAAAAAGCCTTCTGCACTTGCCCGGTAGTTCCACTACAGGGCTCGTTTGGGCACCTTTTTGCGGCTTCGACCACTGTGTCTCGGCTGCAGTCGTCCGAGGTTGCCCGAACAGTTTCACGCACGAGAAGGGCGCCGAGGACGGTCCCCACTCCGTAGTGTACCAGGTCCCACCAGTCAAAGGCGGCTCCGATCAGGACCCGGCCGAGGAACGTCTCCCGGATCGTTTGGAGAGTCGGCGGACGCCAAAGCTGTAAAAACTCCAGTCCACACGTTACGAAAAATACCCCGCCTGCCACCCTCCACGGGGATGGAGAAGGGAGCACGAGGGCCACCGCAGTAGTCCAGAAGACAACGTAGAGAATCCCGCCCGCATGGCCGCGGACCCACCCCGCGGCGGGGCCGGCATAGAACTTCATGCCGATTCCGAGCGGAACCAGGAGGACTACCGTCAGGGCCAGTCGCTGCCGCATTTCCGACTGCATGCGGGTGGAAGGCAGGTGGAATGTCCGGTCTTACGAGCGGCAAACCCCGTCCGGCTCGGAAGCCTAGAGCCGCGCGCCCCGGACGCGTAGCCGGGCACTGGTTCTGGTCTCGACCACATCTGCACTCGTCCGAAACCATGTCTCGGAAAAAGGAACGCGGTGGGAGCGTTCCGCCGGTCCCTTTCGGAATGCTTCTTGCCACTAGGATTAGTGCGCCGTTCCGAGTTGTCGACTCGGACCGGTAAAGCCATTAGGATTGATCAGGCCGTCGACGTGAAATCTCGCTTTGCTCAGGAGCCTGGGGATGCAACATTAACGCCAAACACCGTGGCGACCAATGAAGAGGATCAGGCTACCTTGTCCCGATCCCACCGAAACGGGCAACGAGAATACAGTCTACGACGCGATCCCATCGTCTTCTCCGGACGGGCTGAGGTCGAGCGAGAGCCCGACTCGGCGGAGTTAACGGAGACCTGTATCCTGGTCGTCAAGGACCTGGAGGTGGACGAATCGGGAGATCCAAAGATCGAGACCGTGACGATCACCGTGAGTGGCCCGAACGGAGATCTGGAGGTCGTTCTGACCCCTGAGCCCACGAGTGGTGGAGGGAGAGGGCAAGCATCGTCCTCGTCCCTAACCCCAGCGCCGGGAGCGACCGTACATCTGGCCCCGTCGGGCGGCGTCGTAATCCGTGCACCAGAAGAGAAGTAGGACCGAACATTGCCCCTTCAAAGATCCCTCCGGCGACCCTGGGGCACTTTGCGCCAGTCACGATTTCCCAATATCAGTCAGGACAATGATTCCGATCGATGTCGAGCGCCACGAGAACGTCGTAACTGTGACGACCGACACCAAGAAACGCATGTACGCCGTGGTGCACCTGGCCATGCCGGCGGGCTTCGATCCCTCGGACTTTACACTGTCCCGGATTGAGCCTCGCCGC
The DNA here is from genome assembly GCA_003022565.1 of Bacteroidetes bacterium QS_3_64_15. Lineage (GTDB taxonomy): Bacteria > Bacteroidota > Rhodothermia > Rhodothermales > Salinibacteraceae > Salinibacter. The sequence continues at coordinate 7,854 of PXTN01000011.1, forward strand.
TGGAAGCTGGTCTTCGAAGAGATCTCCGTGGCTCATCGCTTTAAGCGTCTCATGGATGAGGCAGCGACCCTCGTTGCGCAGGAGGTTGCGGGCTGAATGGGAGATGGGGAACGTGAAGACGACCATCCGTGCTCCAAGCCCGTCCTCCACGACGAGGGAGACACGTGACCGCGGGTGCCTTCCAGCACTGCACTGCTCACCCGCTTGTTATTTCGGCGTCTGCACGGGAGCAATCTCCAGCAATTCTGCACTAACGCGACCCACGTCCGCCTCCGTCATCGCAATGCAACGGAGCTCGGGGTTCGTGGGGCGCTGGTGGCCCTCCCCATCTTTGGGGGCGCCCGTGTCGATGAGGGGCTCTACGCCGGCACGGTTCATGGCGTCCAACAGCTCGGAGGTCGATGTCTCCAACGCGTCGGTCCAGTCGACGAGGCGCCCCGTAATGATGCCGGACTGGGACGTGAGCTCTCCACTACGCGTATGAGGCTGTACCTTCTGACTTCTTGCGGAACGGGACCTCATGGATGAGCGGATTCGTCAGAGGGAGAACGGAGAAATCAAGAGCGGAACAGTGAGGGACCATTCCAAAAACCGATCCCTCGTCCTCACGAGAGGGAAATGTCTCGCAATCACTTCTACAATATCGACGCAGGGCCTTGCGAGTTTCTCTGTGGACTTTGCATGAAGACCCGGTGGCCTTGACCAGCGAAGAGAGGCGCCCTTCAGAGTGCTGAACGTGCACGCAGAGCGTGCGAGCTCACGGAACTGGGCCGGGGTGGGTTCAGAGGCGGCCCCGCTGGTAGAAAGGTAGGGCCGGAATGATTCTTTCGAGGTACTTCCCTGTCGGTCCCCAGAATGGATGGCCCCACGAAGCCGGGCACAGGGAGACATGTTTGCTGGAGCGGAGTTGGAAAGCCAGTGAAGTCAGCGCAATTCCGGAACCCTGCTT
>PXTN01000012.1 GCA_003022565.1 Bacteroidetes bacterium QS_3_64_15
GAGCCGGTCGATCCCGGCCTCCAGCGCAGCATTCACGACGTTGGCCGTGCCGTCGGCGTTGACGCGGCGGACGGCCTCCTCCTCCCCCGGCGCAAAGCTCACCTTGGCCGCCACGTGGTACACCCGATCGACATCCTGCATGGCGTCGTATAGGCTTCGGGCGTGGGTGAGCTCCCCGACAGCGTGCTCGACCCGTTCCGCGTACTTTCCGAGCAGATCGAGCGAGGAGGTATCGCGGCGGAAGATGCGCACGTCGGCCCCCGCATCGACGAGCTGCCGTGTGAGGACGGAGCCGATAAAGCCCGTGGCCCCTGTGACGAGAACGGTTCCAGTGGTGCCCATGGATCGTCGGAGCTCCGTTTTGTCCTCGAAGTTGTGGCCCTCGGAGTCTTCTTAGGGGGTACTGCCGCAGTCCTCAGATAGGGAGTGGGCCTACGAGGCGACAAATCGTTTCACATCCGAAACGTGAGTGTTCTCTTCTGCGTGCCTCAAGTCGTACTGCATCTGCTGCTGCAACCAGCCCCCCGGGGACCCTCCGAATGCCCTCGACAGTCGAAGGGCCATTTCCGGCGAGAGGCCGGCCCGGCCGTTCAAGAGGTTGGAAAGATGCTTGCGACTGACCCCGAGTCCTTCTGCAGCCTCGGTCACCGTTAGATCATGGGGATCGAGGCAGTCTTTCCGGATGACCTCTCCTGGATGAGGGGGATTCTGCATCGGCATACCGATCACTTCGTTCTGTTCGGTGGTAATCTACGTAGTCGACATCCGTCACGTGGTCTCCGATGAACTGGAAGATGACTCGCCAATTACGGGAGACCTCAACGGCCCAAAAGTCCTCGTACTCGCTCTTGAGCGGGTGCAACCTATACCCCGGTAAATCCATGTCCGATGGATTCGAACTCGCATCGAGACGCGCCAAGGTTCTGCGGAGTTTGTCCGCATGATCAGGACTTACCTTCGCAGCGAGGTCGCGCTCGTCCTTCACCTGTACCTCCGTGCGTCGCCCGTCGATCATCACGCGCAGGGTGTCGCTCCCGGCCGGCTCCACGGAAACGGGAGTGCTTTGCCCGTCCACGATCAACGACACGTAGCCCTCTCGCAGCACCTCGAAGGTGTAGTCCTTCGCCTCTCCGTTGACGACCAGCTGGTTGTCCTCAAGGGTAATGTCGAATTCACGATCATTAACGAGCGCGCGATAGACCTGTCCGTCGGACGCGTCCATGAGGAGCTCATCGTTTCGAGGAGAAGCGGCGCAAACGCACGACACAAACTCGCACCTGCGGGCATAGTTTTATCCAGGCCGTGGAGGCTCCGGGGGCTTGAAAGCTCTGGACATTCAAAAGACACTGCCATACATCCGCGCTTCCGTGTCTCGGAGCGCCACGCCCAAACGCCCATACGCCCGTACGCAGAAAATGCCCGACGACCTGACGCTCACGCCCGAGCTGCTCCTGCGCACCTACGCCAACGGCATTTTTCCGATGGGCGATGAGAACACCGGCACCGTACGCTGGCACGCCCCGGATCCCCGGGCCCACCTCCCGCTTGACGACTTTCACGCGCCGCACAACCTCCGCCGACGGGTCCGCACCCGCGAGTTTTCGGTGACTGCCGACCGCGCGTTCGAGGCCGTCATTCGCGCCTGCGCGGACCGGACTCGGACGTGGATTACACCCCGCATCATCCGGGTGTACACCGAACTGCACGAGCGGGGGTACGCCCACAGCGCGGAGTGCTGGCAGAACGAGGAGCTGGCCGGCGGGCTCTACGGCGTGGCGCTGAAGGGGGCGTTCTACGGCGAATCGATGTTCTACCGCGTCAGCAACGCCTCGAAAGTGGCGCTCGTCCACCTCGTGCGCCAGCTTCGGGCGGGCGGCTTTACGCTGCTCGACACGCAGTATTCGACCGAGCACCTCGAACGCTTCGGCGTGACGAAAATTCCCCGCGCCGCGTTCGAGCGGAAGCTCGCCCACGCCCTGGAGGCGGACCCGACCTGGTGGCCCCTCTCCGACGCGGAGGCGGCGGATCTCGACACGCCGGTGGATGCCTTCTCCGCCGCCTCGCCCGCACCCCTCGGAAACGAGTCGACCCCGAATGGGTGAAACGAGGCCGTAGACCGCCTGCTCCCTGATTTTGATCCCATGCGTCCGCGCCCGACGCCCATTCTCGCCGTGCTGGTAGGCCTTCTCATGGCTGCGGTTCTGCTAGGCGGGTGCCGCCCGGACTCGGATGCGGCCCCGGACGTTCCCGAGAGCCCAGCCGACACGGCCCCCGTCCTTCGGGACAGCGTGCTCTCCCCGCCCGACACCACCGCCGCACGCTTTGAGGCAGTGATGGCAACGGCTCGGTCGCACCGAGACGAGACTGAATCGATCGGGGCCCTCATGCAGACGATCGGGCTACACTTTCGGGGTCGACCATACCTCGCGGGCACGCTCGACCAGCCTCCGACCTCGACGGGTTCGACTGCGTGACCTTCGTGGAAACCACGCTGGCCCTGGCCCGCAGCGCAGAGGCCGCCGACTCGACCTACGCGGCTTCGCCCGTCGCCTCGCCGAGCAGCGCTACCGCAACGGCGGCCCGGTGGGCTACTGCGGGCGCCTCCACTACTTCACGGAGTGACTGGCCGACAACGCGAACCGCGGCCTCGTGCGTCGACTGGGGGCCGAGCTTCAGGGCCGCTCGCTGCGCGACACGCTCAACTTCATGAGCACCCACCGGTCGGCCTACGACCGCTTCGCCACCAACGACAGACTCTTCGCCTGCATCCGGGCCATGGAGGACCGCCTGCGAGCGCGGCAGCGGCGGAATCCGGTGCGATACGTCCCCCAGGACTCCATCCGCGCCGTCTACGACCAGCTCCAGGCCGGCGACATCGTCGCCCTCGTGTCCCCGATTGACGGGCTCGACGTGGCGCACACCGGCCTCGTGTATGCCCCCGACGACGCAGAGACGAAGGGGCTGCTCCACGCGTCGCTCTCCGACGGGGTCATGGTTTCGCCCGATCTTCAACAATATGTTCAGACGATTGATCGTCAGATCGGTATGGTAGTGGCGCGTCCTCAGTTCACCCGCTGATGGCCATTGTTTTGGCCGGTGTACAATCTGTGCGTCCGAACCCGCGGGGTCCGGACAGAGGCGCGATGCCCGGCTTCCGTGGACTGTTTTTTCGCCCCTGCTCCCAGGCGGTGTTGGCCCCGCCTTGTGGGCGTCCGCGTTCGCTGCTCATTGCACGCTCACCGATTTTCGATCGACCATGCAGGAGATCGAGCGCCTCGGCGTATACACCAGTGGCGGCGATGCCCCCGGCATGAACGCCTGCCTGCGCGCCGTCGTCCGCACTGCCCTCGCCAACGACCTCGACGTGATGGGCATTCGTCGCGGGTACGAGGGCATGATCGAGGGCGATCTGGTGGAGATGGAGCGCCGGTCGGTGTCGAACATCATGCAGATGGGGGGCACCATCCTCAAGAGCGCCCGCTCCGACGCCTTTATGACCGAAGAGGGACGCCAGCAGGCCGCCGTTCACCTCCACGATCAGGACATCGATGCGCTGGTGGCCATTGGGGGCGACGGCACGTTCCGGGGGGCGTCCAAGCTCTGCGACGAGCACGGGTTCGCCGTCGTGGGCTGTCCCGGCACCATCGACAATGACCTCTACGGCACCGATCAAACCATTGGGTACGACACGGCCCTGAACACGGCCATCGATAACATCGACCGGATTCGTGACACGGCCGATGCTCACAACCGGCTCTTCCTCATCGAGGTGATGGGCCGGGACGCCGGCTTCATTGCGCTCAACTGTGGGATCGGGGGCGGCGCTGAGCTGATTTTGATCCCCGAAACCATCACGGAGATGGGCATGGTGAAAGAGCGCATCCTCTCCCTCATGACCGCCCAGCGCCGGTCTACGATCGTCGTAGTGGCCGAGGGGGACGAACTCGGCGGCGCACAGGGCATCGAGCAGGCCCTGCGCGAGGACCCGGAATTCTCCGACATCGAACTCCGCTCGGCCATCCTCGGGCACACGCAGCGCGGTGGAGCACCCACGGCCAGCGACCGGGTCCTGGCGAGCCGTCTGGGCGTCGGGGCCGTAGAGTCGCTGCTCGAGGGGCACTCCGACGTAATGGTCGGCATCGCGAACGGGGAGCTCAAGCTTACGCCCCTGCGCAACGTCTACGGTCGGCGCAAGTCGATTGACTACGACCTGCTGAAGCTGACGCAGATTCTGAGTTGAGGGCACCTGCCTCCCGTCGGTTGCCTGCCGTCCGCGACCGTCTGCTCGTCATTGATGCCGTATTGCGTGGTGCGTATTACGTAGTGCGTATTGCGTAACTCTCCTGCCCACATTACGAAATACGCAATATTCCATGACTACGAATCATCCTCCCATCGGCGAGGTCGACGGCAAAGCTGAGGCGGTCGAAGAGATGTTCGACGCCGTGGCCCCGCGATACGACCTCCTCAACCGCGTTCTCAGCGCCGGCATCGACCGGTACTGGCGCTCGCGAGCCGTGCGGATGCTGAGCGACGAGCAGCCGCGGCGGGTGCTGGACGTGGCGACGGGGACGGCCGACCTAGCGATCAAGATTGAGCGCACGCTCCATCCCCGCAAAACGATTGGGATCGACCTCTCCACCGAGATGATGCGGCGGGGGCGCGAAAAGATTGAACGGGCGGGCCTCTCCGCACGCATTTCCCTGTCGAACGCCGACGCCGCCGCCCTTCCCTTCGACGATGGATCGTTTGACGCGGCGTTCGTCGCCTTTGGGGTGCGCAACTTCGAGAACCTCGACGCGGGCCTCGGCGACATCCGGCGCGTGCTTCGACCGAGCGGCGCGCTCGTCGTGCTCGAATTCAGCAGCCCGCGTGCGTTCCCGATCAAACAGGTGTACGACTGGTACAGCCGCCGCGTCCTGCCCCGCATTGGGGGCCTGTTGAGTCCCGATCAGGGGGCGTACGAGTATCTGCCGAACTCAGTCGCGGCATTTCCGGACGGGACCGACTTCCTCCGGCGCATGCGGAGCGCAGGCTTTGCTGACCTGGAGTGGACCCCGCTCACGTTCGGCATCGCGTCGCTGTATAAAGGCCGGGTGCGAAATTGATCGACGAGTCGCAGTATCAGTCCGTTGTCAACCGTAGTGGACCAACGAGAAGCTCTTCGTGCGTCGGTACGTGATCCGTAATTCGTGATGCGTGACTACTCACGACCCAGTATTCTCACGCATCACGCCTCACGCATCACTGCTTCCCCGGAATGGACACCATCGAACTGACGCTCGCCATTCCGCCTCCGGAGCACGATCGGTTTCTCGCGCAGTTGGAAGAGCACGCCACCGGCTTCGTGCAGGGAGACGCCGCGCTGCGGGCCTACGTGCCTGCCGATCGCTGGGCCGCCGTCAACCGGGAGCAACTCGAGGCCCGACTGGCCGCCGACGGCTACCTCGACGCGCTGTCGGTTCGTCCCCTCGCCGCCAAGAACTGGAACGCCGTCTGGGAAGACACCCTCTCCCCCGCCCGGGCCGGCCCCTTTCTGATCTGCCCCACGCCGACCGACATACCGCCGGATCACACCGACGCGACGGTGCTTCGCATTGATCCGGAGATGAGCTTCGGCACGGGCCACCACGCCACCACGCGGCTCGCCCTCCAACTTCTGGCCGACGTTCTCACGCCCAGCGACCGGGTGCTCGACGTGGGCACCGGCACCGGCGTGCTCGCCATCGCCGCCTGCCGATCCGGCGCCGCTGCGGCCTTAGGCGTCGACACCAACCCCGACGCCGTGCGCAACGCCCGGGAGAATGCCCAAAAGAACGACGTGGCCGATTGTGTGACCGTGCGGGAGGGCTCGGTGGAGGGGGCGCCGGAAACCGGTTACGACATTGTTGTCGCCAACATCACGCGGCGCGTTCTGCTGGAGCTGCTGCCGGACCTCCTCTCACACCTGACCACCGACGGCACGCTCCTCCTCTCCGGCGTGCTCCAGCCGCAGGGCGACTCGGTGCTCGACGCTAAGGAGGGGCACAGCCTTCACCTCGACGCGGAGGCGACGGAGGACGGCTGGTGGGCGGCCCGCTTCTCCCTCGTCGCCGCGTAGCTGGTCCCGGAAGAGAGACTACTCCCCTCTGCTCCACCAAATACGCACTACGCAATATGCACCACGCCCCTGTGCGCCTCGCCACCATCGACCTCGGCACCAACACGGCCCAGCTCCTTGTGGCCGAGCGCGACGGCGCGGGGCTGCGGCGCCTGCATGCGGCCGAGCGGTTCGTGCGCCTGGGCGAGGGGGTCGATGCACGGGGTCGCATCGGAGACGCTGCTCAGAGCCGCCTTCTCGACACCCTCCGCAAGCATGTGCGGGCGGCCCGAGAGCACGAGGTGGAGGCTCTGTCGGTGGCGGGCACGAGTGCGCTTCGCGACGCGGCGAATCGGGACGAGGTGTGCGCGGCCGTGCACGACCAACTCGGCGTGTCGGTCGAGATTCTCTCCGGGGCCGAGGAGGCGGCGTGGAGTTTCGCAGCGGCATGCGCGGCATTCGACGACCTGTCGGGGCCCTGTCTGGTCGTCGACATTGGCGGCGGCTCCACGGAACTCGTCACCGGTGCGGATCCGGCGCGTCCCTCATACCCGGACGCGATCACGGACCGGGCCAGCCTCGATGTCGGATGCGTGCACCTGACGGAGCGGTGCTTCGCGGCGCAGCCGCCGTCCTCGACCGCCGTCGACATGACCGAGCGGACCATCGACGAGGCCCTCCGCTCGCACACGCCGGACGTTGGGACGTCGCCCGCCCTCATTGGCACAGCGGGCACCGCCACAGCCCTGGCTCGCGTCCACGCCGGCCCCGACAGCACGTGGGACGCCCTGCATGGGGGCGGCTCTTTGCTCTCTCGGGACGATGTGCGCCATTGGCGCGATCGACTCCTCCAGCTGTCCGTAGACGAGATTCTTGCCCTCCACCCCGAGGCCCTGGAGGGCCGGGCGGACGTGTTCACCGTCGGGGTCCTTCTCCTCGATCGCATCATGGACCACTACGACCAGGACACCTGTCGCGTGAGTCCGTACGAACTGCGACACGGCTTGGCGCTCCGGGTGCTCGTGCAGAACCCCGACGTGGAGTGACGCCAGACGGGGCACGGACTGCCTTCCACCTCGTATAGGGGTTGAATTCAGCCCACCCGTCTCTCCGAGTCATGCCCGAAACGCTGGCCTCCGACATTCGCAACGCACTGCGCGACCGGTTCCGGGATGCCTTCGGCGAGCGCCTGCACCGGCTCATCCTCTATGGCTCCTACGCCCGGGGCGAGGCCACGCCGCGCAGCGACATCGACGTGCTCGTGGTGCTGGACGGGGAGACCAACCGGTCGGACACCGAGCAGGCCCATGAGGTCATGCATGATCTCCGAGAGGAATACGGTGCACACGTGTCCCCCCTCGTGACGTCTCGCGAGCAATTCGACACGTATAATCAACCGCTCTACCGGAACGTGCGGGAGGAGGGCAAATTGCTCGTGCCCCGCGACGCTCCCGAAGCGTCGCTCGCCCTCCGCCACCACGCCTATCCCCCTGACATCGGCCCTCGCGGTATGAAGCAAGCAACCGAAGACGCCCTGAACCGGGCACAAAACAACCTTGACGCCGCCCACCGCGACTTCGAGGCCGGAGATTACAACCGAGCCATTTCAGGCTCGTATTATGCCATGTTGTACGCCGCCCGAGCCGCCCTCAACGAAGCGGGCGAGGCGCCAAAGTCGCACGTAGGCGTCCAACACCAGCTCCGCGAGACGTACGTGGAGAACGGTCCGCTCGACGCCCATTATCATAGCCTGCTGTCCCAAGCCGAAGACGACCGACTGGATGCGGACTACGAACTGTCTCCCTCCTTCTCGGCCGAGAAGGCCGAGCAGTGGATTGCCCGCGCCGAGGACTTCGTCGACACCATCGAGACGATCCTCCTCAATTAGTTTTCTTGAAGCACGGACGCCTCCCTTCCGTCTGCCATGTCTGCTCTCACCGCCGACCTTCGCGACGTTCTCCGCGACCGGTTCCGGGATGCCTTCGGCGAGCGCCTGCACCGGCTCATCCTGTACGGGTCGCATGCGCGGGGGGATGCTACGGAGGACAGCGACATTGACCTGCTCGTCGTACTGAACGAAGAGGTGGAGGCGGAGGACAAGGCACGAGCACACGCGGTAGAAGACGATCTCTTCGGGCCGGGACTGTCTCCTCTCTCTCTTCTCGTGGTTTCCGCCGATGAGTTTGCGGCGCGGAATCTTCCCCTCTACCGCAATGTGCGCGCGGAGGGAGAACTCCTTTTTCCCAAAAACGACCCCACGGCAATCCGGCACCTCCGCGATCACTCCTATCCTTCTCGCGACACCCTTTCCGGCATACGTCCTGAATCCGAAGCGTATTTCGAGCGGGCCCGTACCCGGCTGGATACGGCCCGTGCCATTCTGGAACAGGGCGGAGACATCACCCTGGTCGTCTCGGCCGCCTACTACGCCATGTTCCTCGCCGCGACGGCTGCCCTCAACGAAGCGGACTTGGCGGCCAAATCGCACAGAGGAACGATTACCCTCTTTTCGAAACACTACGTCAAGAAAGGCCCGCTGGACAGCTACTATGGGAGTCTCCTGTCCGAGGCTCAGGGCAAACGGATCGATGCCGACTACGCCCGAAATCCGTCGATCTCGCAAGAGGACGCCGAGCAGTGGCTCCACCGCGCAGAGGACTTTGTGGACACCGTCGAGGCGATGCTTCTCGACTTTTCCTGACCCTCTTTCACTTCTCTATTCTTCGCTCGTGCCCACTCTGACCATCGACGTGCGGGCGGCCCTGCGCGACCGGTTCCGGGACGCCTTCGGCGAGCGCCTGCACCGGCTCATCCTGTACGGGTCGCA
>PXTN01000013.1 GCA_003022565.1 Bacteroidetes bacterium QS_3_64_15
AGGCGGGGCGTTGCTCACCTTCGCGATGTAGTCCGTGGACTGAACCTCCCCGTTGTCTTCGCGAAACCGACTTGTAGTGAAGACATCTCCGGATGAGTTTACGGCCATCGGCCTCGTAAACGCACTCGTGTAGCCCGACTTCGGAATGTTGTTCAGAAGATCAGTCCGGTTGAACAACACCTCGATCGACTGATCCGACAGCTGGATGGTCCCCCACTGGTCCCCGTCCTGCGCTTGAAAGGACCCGTTGTAGACGACCATGTATTCTGTTCCCCCAAACGTGATGATCCGAAGGTCAGAAATGTCGTTTCCGGAATCCGCAACCAAGGGCGAGCCGCTTCCGTACGGGTCCACGAACTCCTCCAGGGTCGGGCTGCCGGACGGATCCGTAACCTGCACAATCTTCCGCACGAGATTGCCGCCGCCGAATCCTCCAGAGAAGGCGTAGACGTCTCCATTCTCGTCGACGTCCATTCCGTAGTCCAGGTCGAGGTTGGAGTTAGAGACGATCTCAGTCAGGGACTGGCCCGCCCCAGAATCATCAATCGAAAAAAACCCGTCGATCGGCGCGCCCCGGAAGCTGACGCCCGCCAGGTACAGGGCCCCACTGTCGTAAGCCACGCCCTGAAGTCCATCCTCGTTGGCCAGCACCGTCGGACTGCCCGACGCCGGCAGCTTGTAGACAAACGTCGGCCAAGAATTGGTTGACGAGCTTCCACTGGCCCGGAGCAGGAAGTAGGCGTTGTCGCTCGCGTCGACCGCGATGCCGTCACACCGATCAATCGTGTTTGATTCTCCGGAGATATCATTGTTCAGGTCGTCGGAGGCCCGCTCTCCAGACAGACTGGAGCCGTTCCAGGAGAAGATGCCTCCGTCGTTGGAGTTGAAGAAGACCAACTCTCCGGTCGACCGCTGCACCAAGCACTGCACGCCGGTCTGCCCGCTCGACGGTGTTAGATCCGACTCGTCGGCAAATAACTCGAACGTGCCGGGCGCAGGCGGATCGTCACCCGCGTCCGCCCCGCTGCCGTAGGCCCGCTCCGCCAGCGTCGCGTCCAGGACGAATGGATTCAGCGCATTGTCCTGGTAGCCGGCCTGCGTGAGATTGCGCCGCATCTCCGTCGCGTCGACCGGATCTCGTTCGTGCCAGGCCAGCAGCGTATCCCGCTGGGCATCGAAGAACGAGAAGTTGGCCCGGTTCGGATAGATCGTCACGAAGTAGAAGGCCGCCCGCGCCACGTTCCCCTTCACGCTGTGTCGCGGCTCAAACGTCTGCCCGCTCAGCAGTTCGCTCCAGAGAGGCCGGTCGGTCTCAGGCGGCGTCGACTGCTCCTGATCTTCGAAGTACCACGTGTCGGTGTCCGCATCGGGGATCTCGCCAAAGGGAAAGTTGCTCCGGGCCGAGTTGACTTCTTCGCGGGTGGGCACCAGGATGTGAAGGTCGCTGCGGGCCGGCTCCTGTCCCGCCCCCTTGCTTTGCGGCCAGGTGTGCTCCGTGTTGATGCCTTTGTCGGCCGCAATCACACTCGGATCCCCCTCACTGGGATCGACGGTAATCTGAAAGCCGCTGTACGTGCCCTCTACCGTGTTCGTCTCGTCGTTGTAGATGCGGGCGTACATCGAGTCGCGAGCGAGGTCGTAGCCCAGGGGACGCGGGTTGCCGAACTGTTGCTGGAGTGCGTCGATCAGCGCGTCGCCACTGTCGCCCGCCGCGATGGTCGTCTGGACCGCCGGGGCGTCCAGGAGCCACAGCGTGAACCGCGGCGGCCGGGCGATCGCGCCGTCGCTCGACTCGAGCACCACCTCCAGGCGCTCCACGCCTTCGTCGGTTCCGTCGTCGATCGGGTCCAGGGAAAGCGTCTGTGGGGGGGGATCGTCCCCGGAGAACGTGAACGTCTCAGAGCCACTGAAGCCGCCTACGTCCCCGGCGTCCGCCGTACTGCCGGTCCCCACCGTCGCGGTGACCGACACGTCGTCGCCGCTCTCCGTGGCGAAGGCCTTCACGTCGACCTCCACGGTCGCGCTCCCCTCCTCCGCCTGTGCGAACGGTCGTCCGACCCCAAACGACCGGACGGACTGCACGTCCGACGATCGAACGGGGATGAGTTGATACTGGCTGTTGAATTCCCCAATGACCCCCGTGTACTCAAACACCCCATTCGGAATAGGATCGCCGATGACGTTCGATTCCCCAGAGCCCTGAACGCGGAACGTGAGGCTGCTTTCTGCGAGGGTGGGGGCGTCCACCGTATCAATGACGGGGTAGGACGTATCCCCGAGGAACGTGCCCGTTGCCCGCACGAAATCGAGGCCCGTGGCCTGCACCAGCTCCGACTCGTAGTCCTCACCGTTGGTTCGGAGCGTGACTAACTCTACGTCCTGGGGCGAAGGAACGGTGCCCTGGTCCTGCACGGTGTAGTCATCCAGGTCTCCTTCGTTAATCTGCAGGAGGCCGTTGAACTCCGAGAGCGTGCCCGACACCTGGAGCTCCGTCCCCTGCGTGATGGTGCCGTCCTGGATGTCGTCGTGAAAGGCGCCGCTCGTCTGCCGCACCACGAGCCCACTCGCCCCAGTGGGACCGCTCCCGTCCTGAAAGCGCACGAAGTCGCCGAAGGCCCGCGTCACGGTGCCATCCACCGTCACCTCGGTCCCCACCCCTTGGTTGCGGGCCTCATTGATCGTGATGGTCTGTCCGTGGGCGAAGGGAACGAGCAGGAGGGCACAGAGCACGCCAGTACAGGCGAGCTCGAGAAGGCGGGCGGGACGCGTCTTGGCGGTAGGCATGAGTGTGTCGTCGTTAAAAACGGAGAGAATGGAAGAAAAGAACGACGCGATGGAGGCCCCATACCGCTTGAAGCCGGAAGCCGCGATGCGGGGTCGTCCCCCTCGGGCGGAGCCGAGTTACTCTTCGGGCTGAATGTCGCCGGGCTGGACGGGGATGAACTGGTAGCCTTCGTCGGTGTCCACCCCGGAGAAGACGTTGAATTGTCCGAGTGCACCCTCATAGTCGAACGTACCGTCGGGAATGGGCTCCCCAATCACGTTCGTCTCGTCATCATCTTGCACGCGGAACTCAAAGGAGGTCCCTTCCTCGTCTTCAACGGTGTAGGTGGTTCCGGATTTGAATTGTCCACTCGCGTTGGGGAAGGAGAGGCCTTCGACGCGGAGGAGCTCGCTCATGTACTCTTCGCCGTCCGGTGCCATGATGTCGCCGAGCGACATGAGTTGCGGCGCCGGGGGCTCGCCCTGAGCGACGATGTCGTAGCTCTCCAGGTCCTCGTTGTTGATCTGGAGCAGTCCGCTAAACTGGGAGACGGAGCCGGATACCAGAAGCTCGGTGCCGGGTTCGATGACCCCATCTGCAATGTCCTGCTGGAAGTCCTCCGAGAGCTCTCCAAAGGTCTGCCGGATCGCGAGCCCGCTGGCGCCGGTCGGACCGGTGTCGTCCTGAAAACGCACGAAGGCACCGAACGCACGCGTAACGGTGCCGCGGACCGTGACGGTGACCTGCTGGTCGTTCTGGAGGGCCTCTCGGGCCTCCGCACGGGCCTCGGCCATCGGCTTGGCCCCGATGCTGAGGCTAAACTCGCGGGGCGAGCCGATCTCGACGTTGCCCTCGGACTCCAGCCCCTGGAGGGCGAAGAACGCCTCCTTCGATCCTTCCGAAAGGTCGGCCTCCGCGATGTTGACCTTGAGGGTCTTGGTGGCGTTCGGGCCCGCCGTTTCGGGAAATTCCACCGTTTCCTTCGGCGGGGTACTGGATTCCCCGAAGCTGCCGACATCCGCAAGGCTGGCCGAGCTGGCTTCTGCCGCGAACAACACTTCGACGGACACCTCTGCCCCGACCGAGTCGGTCAGCGTGACGCCCATCTCAACGATGCTGTCTGTGGGCACACCGCCGGTGCCCCCGGACGAAAATTGCACGGCGGGACGCGCGGAGTCCACGCCGGTGCCGCTCGAATCACAGCCGACCCACAGGACGGTAACGGCAATAAGCGAGAGAAGGACCCCAATTCGGGAGGGAGTATGCATGACGAAGCAGGATGGTCGGGATGCAGACACAAAGAGAGGCAGATCGCGGGCCCGCAGTGGGCACTCGGCGGCCTAGAACGAGTAGCGGACGCCAAACTGTACCTTCCACCGCGAGGCCGTGCTGGCCGTACTGAAGAGCCGGTCGCCCAGCTTGTCGCGCACGACGCTCTCGTCAAAGTTCACGATGGGCTTTCCAATGTCGTCCTCGGTGATAATGCGGCTCCCCATTTCGCTGCCCACGTCGTCCTGTCGGACAACCCCGTTCATGCCCCAGGCAAACAGGTTGTTAAAGCTCGTAAAGCGGATGCGGCCCCAATCATCATTGAGCAGGTTCAGCACGTTTTCGACGTTGGCGATGAGTTCGACATACTGATTGCCCGTGGTCTGAATGCGCTGCGTCACCTTCAGGTCAAGCGTCGTCCGCCAGGGCCCTTTGGCGACGTACCGTTCAACAAATTCGCCGCGCGCGTCGTCCAGCGCCGGCTCGCTGCTAATGAAGTCGTCCATCAGGTCCCAGTTCTCGCTTTCGACGACCACCTCGCGCTCGTTTTCGGGCACGTACGGGAGGTCGTTGAAGGGGAAGCCGTCCGAGTTGGCGTCGGAGAATCCGTGGATCCAGGTGATCGGCGCTCCCGAGCGCGTTTCGAAAAAGGCCCCAAGGGTCGTCGAGAAGCGATCCATCCAGGAGAACCGGTAGTTTCCGGAGATGAGGACTCGATGGCGCGCTTCAAACTCTGCGGTTCCGACCTCCGGATCGTTGGGGTCCACCGCAAAGTTCTGCTGCCACAGGCTCCCGGCCGTGTCGAACGATCCGTTGAATACGCTCTTCGCGCGGTTGAAGGTGTAGGCAATGGAGCCGTTGAGTCCGCTCTGCGACTCACGCTTCAGCTCGCCGGTCAGGAAGTACTCGTAGCCCTGGCTTTTATTCTCGAGGAGAATGACGTCGTCAAAGTCGCCGTCGGCACGATTGGCACCTCCGAACCCGCTTCCGACGTTGTCGCCGTACAGCGGGCGGCCGTGGATCGTCTCCTGCAGCCCGTCCTCGGGCGGCGCAATGTTGAGGTTCCGGGCACTAAGGCTGTTGACCTCCCTGGAGAACTGTCCCTCCACCGTCGCGATGAGGTTCCAGAGCGGCAGCTCCTGGTCGACCCCCATGCTGAAGCGAAGCTGCTGGGGATACTTCAGGTCCGGGTCCGTGAGGGCAACCTGGGCGCTCGCTTCGGCCCCCAGGAGGTCCCCGCAGGCCCCGGCCCCCGGCAGGTCGACCTCCGTCGGCTTCGGCACCTCCGCCGGGTCGCTCGTCGGGACGAAGCAGGAGGCATTCCGATCGTACACGTCCGAGTCGTCCGCGTAGGCCGCTTCCGGGTCGAGGCTCTCGTCAACCTGCAGGAAGTCGACGCCCGTGTTGCTGTACTGATTGGAGATCCAGACGAACGGTGGGCGTCCGCTAAACATGCCGGCGCCGCCCCGCACTTGAGTTTCGAGGGTTGGGCCGAGGAGCTCGTCCGTGAAGTTGAAGCCCAGGCGGGGCGACCAGATCGGCTGGGCCGTCGGTACCTCCGAGGTGCTGAACCCGAAGGCCTCCTCCACCGCCGGATTTTCCGAGGGATCCTCCGGCAGGTACGGCACGTCGACCCGAAAGCCAAGCGTGAGCCGGACGTCGTCCGTCACGTTCCACTCGTCCTGCACGTAGCCGCCAAACTGGAGGCCCGTGACATCTGTCTCCGGGCGCACATTGTCGCCGTGCACCTCCGGGTTGGCGAAGGTGTGCTGGATGGACGTGGGCTGTCCGCGCTCAAAGGCCTCAAGGGCGGTCACCGTGCTGTCCCCAACCTCGAACGACTCGAACTGATAGGAGCCCAGCAGGTCCGGAATAAAGAGGTTCGTGAACGCGAAGACCTCATTCTGGGTGCCAAACGTGAGGGTGTGATCCCCGACGCGGTACGTGAGGTTGTTCGAGATCTCGAACAGGTCCTGGTCGAGACGATTCGCGTGTTCGATGCCCCCGACCCCCAGGCCCACGCTCCGGCTTTCCAGAAGCTGGAT
This sequence comes from Bacteroidetes bacterium QS_3_64_15, assembly GCA_003022565.1. GTDB lineage: Bacteria > Bacteroidota > Rhodothermia > Rhodothermales > Salinibacteraceae > Salinibacter. The sequence goes on from PXTN01000013.1 coordinate 6,079, forward strand.
GCTGACCTCGGGGAAGAGGTCCCGGACCGGGTCGCGGTTGTCGCGGATGCGCGTGTAGACGAACCGAAACTCGTTGAAGAGGCTGTTGCTGAAGCGGCTGTTCACCTCCAGCGACGTGCTGTTCTGCTGACTCTCGAACTGGTACAGCTGGCTCTCGAAGTCGAAGCTTCCGGAAAAGCGGCTGAGGCCCGTTTCCTCAAACGCGTTGATGAAGTTGTGCCGGAGCGTCAGTCGGTGGTCCTCGAGCATGTTCCAGTCCAGCTTCGCGAGCACCTTTTCGTTGTCCTGGCGCTCCGTAAAGGGGGAAAACCCGCCCGGATCGAACCCGTGCTGATTCCGGGAGATGTCCCGAATCCGCTCCATTGTGGACCGCTCGACCGGAAAGACGTCAGTCACGTCCAGATTCGTTCCCACCCGGGTGTCCTCCGGTTCGCCCCGGCGGAAAACCTCCACGTTTACGAAGAAGAAGAGCTCATCCCGAATGATGGGGCCGCCCAGATTCCCCACGAAGTAGTGTTCGCCGAAGTCGGTGCCGAAGGACTCGCCATCGAGGTCGCCGATGAAGTCTTCACTCCGCCCGAGGTAGCGGAGGGAGCCCCCAAACTCGTTCGTCCCGCTCTTCGTGATTGCATTGATGCGCCCCCCGGTGAAGCCGCTTTGCTTCACGTCGTACGGCGAGATGTCGACGTTGAACTCTTGAATGGCGTCCAGGCTAATCGGCTGCGTCCCGGCCTGCCCGCCGGGCACCCCTCCGGAGCCGGCGAGCCCAAAGACATCGTTCAGGGTCGCACCGTCGATCTGAACACTGTTGTACCGTTCGTTCCGACCCGCAATGTTCTGCCCGTCGGTCCCCGTAAACTGCGGAATCAGGCGCGCGAAGTCCCCCAGGCTCCGATCAATCGTGGGCAGCACCTCGATCTCCTCGTTCGAGACATTCGTCCGTGCCCCCGTACGGTCAGGACTGATGGTCGCACCCTCTGAGCGCTCGCCCACAACCTCCACCTCGTCCATCTCGGCCGTCTGGGGTTGGAGCTCGAAGTCGATCTCTCGGGTCTCATCGAGCTGCAGCGTGATGTCGGTGCGCCGAATGGTCTGATAGCCGACGAAGGAGGCCGTGACGGTGTACGGCCCCCCCACGCGCATGCCCTGGATCGTGTACCGTCCGTTCGGCCCCGTGGCCGCCCCGTAGCGCGTGCCGCTCGGCTCGTGGATCGCCAGGATATTAGCGCCTGGGAGGGGATCCTCATTCTCATCTACAACCGTGCCCGTCATGGATGCAGTCGTGGTCTGTCCCCGCACTATGCCGTTCGGGAGCCCGAGGAGCACGGCGATTGCGGCGACGAAGAGAAGAGGGGAGGCCCAGCGTGTCATCATAGCGAAGGCGATCGGTTCGGTCGTGCGGTGAAGAAGACGGAGCCGGCTGCCTGTCCCATCGAGCCCCCGGCACTGCGAGCACACAGTCGGCGAGGTGGGGGGAACTACAGTGTTCTTTCGCAAATCATATAATAGCAGGAAGGGACGTCCTTGTCTGTGAAAAACCGATAGCTCATCTGTCTCCGGGGCCCGTCCGGGTCGCAGTCTCTCTGCTCCAAGACGGCTCCCCTCTGCTCACGGCGTCCCCCCCACGGAGAGCACACACAGGTCTCGCTGCTCGTTGGTGAGGCGAAGGGTCCGGGCGTCGTCCCACGTGACTGCCTCCATTTGCTTCGACTGCTCCGGGGGTAGCGGAATGCGCCGCGAAGAGGTAAGTCGACCGTTCTGCTCCTGAGCACGTGCAGTGGAGCAAAGGGTTAGCGCTCCCACGAAGAATAACCCTACGAGGCTTTTCCATCCACCGACTCTCTGGACACAGCGCCGGAACAAACAGGGGACGTTCGTTCGAACGAATAAAAAAATAATCGACTAAAAAGATGTGAGGACTCACAAAAACACCACTGCCCGACACAAAGGCGCCGGGCAGTGAAAAAGCGTCGATGGACGGGCGGCGGCTTTAAGGCGCCACTGGCGTCACCGTGACTTCAATCACGTCCACGAGGTCGTCGCTTGCGGGGAGTCTCGTTATCCGGTCGACCGTCCCACTTTCGCTGGGGCCCGTGTCCGGACTCGGCTGCCGCGGGGCCTGGTTGATCCCCACACCGATCTCCTGATCTTGCTCCGCTACAGCGTCATACAGTGAGAGTTCGCTGGTGACGTCGCCGCTGATTGGGTCCCCGTTCTCGTCGAAGAGGGGGAGACCCGCCGGGTCGAACGCGTAGAAGTAGTCGTTCGACTGAATGTGCATTGTCGCAATCGACAGGCGATCCCCTTCAAAGTCCTCTTCAGGATCGGGCTCGGCGGCGAAGACCGTAAAGGTCACCGTGTTGTTGTCACTTCCCGCCGTCGGGGCGAGCGCCCCGTCGCCGAAGGTGGCGCCGTTCGTCACGGCACTGGCGCTTCCGAGGGTTTCGGCGAGGGTGCTCGGATCGCCATCCTCCGCGACCGCCTCGATGCCACCGGACGCCTCGCGGTTCAGGCTGAACGGCTGGATGGCGTCGGAATGGGCAGCAAAGGCCCCCGGCGACACCGGCACGGTAATGCCGGTAAGAGGATCGATTTCGTTGTTAAAGTGATCGTTGCGGTCCCCTTCTTCGGCGAGACGCTCGAGTCCCGCACTGGCCGTGGAGTCTTCGACTCCGATGAAGCCCGGATAGCGAACGTCATCTCCCGGATTTTCTTCCGGATCTCCCCCGGGAACCTGATCGAAGTGGGCTCCAAACGTCCCGGGCAATAGCGAAATGTCCTCGCCGTTCACCTGCGTGTTCGTTTCGTCGGTCACGTTTTCAATCGTGACCGTGAACTTGTACCCGCCGGAGCTCTCGTCTTCCTCGCTCTCGATTGTCACCTCTAGGACATCCGAGACAGCCGGATATTCGAGCGTATCGGCCTCGTCGGGATGGCGCGGCGGGTCTTCGAGAAGGTCATCGTCATCGAGATTGGTGATCGGCACAATCTTTCCGCCTTCGTCCGGGCCGCCCGAAATCGGGAGCTGGTTGTCACCGGTGCCGGGCTCCTCATCGACCTCGGTGCCGGCATCCCAAAGCCCCACGCTCTCCGTCACACTCACAGGACCATCCTGGCCGCGCGGCGCCCCACTCTCCCGAAAGAGGGGAATACCCTCAGGCTGGAAGGCGTAGAACGCATCGTTCGACTGAAAGAACATTGTCGCGAATGATAGAGCAGCGCCAGTGCCTGGTAGCTCTTCAGGCCCTGTCGTGAAGCTGAATTGGAACTCTTCTCCTGGACCCGCAGGCCCTGATCCGAATGCCCCGCTCTTGGTAATTGGGAAGACGCCTCCCACATTTTCGATTGTGACCTCAAACTGTTGCGTGCCTGGGACGCCGACGTTGATTTCGCGGCTCGTGGAGTCCGTACTGCCACCGTTCCCTTCCACGGTTAGGGTCACAGTGTATGTGCCCTGCTCGTCGTAGGTGTGCGATGGATTGGCCCCCGAGCCCGATGCCCCGTCCCCGAAGTCCCAGGTTTGAGAGGTGATCGAGCCGCCCGGGTTGCGGCTCCGATCCTTGAAATCGATGGTGAGTTCGCTCGATTGGACTCGCTCGAAGCTGGCGACGAGCTCCCCACTGGGACCGCCACTATCGCAGCCCGTCACAAAAAGTCCGACGGCGAGAAAGACAGTCCAAAGAATGCTGTACCGAATTTGCATGGGGCTTGTAAGTGTCGTTGTGGGTAGGGTCTCAGAAAGCAACCGGAGAGAAAGAATCGTAGGGGCCCGTCCGGCACGGGTCCTCTCGCTGAGCCCCGCGCCCGCACCGACTCCAACTGGAGGCAGTATCGAGCGTGGGGCTGGAGGCGCCACTGAATTGTTAGAAGTTGTAGCGGACCCCAAACTTCATCTGCCACTGCGAGCTGTAGGTCGAGCCCGTGCGCCGCTTGTCGAAGATCTCCTCCTGACCGAGGGCGCCGCGGAACTCGTCGGCCGTCCCGTCTCCGTCGGTGTCGGCCACGTCGACGATCTGCACCGTGTACTGGGGCGTGTAATTGCCCTCATCGGGATTTTCGAAGCTCTGGAACTGGGTCAGGTTCACCTGATTGGTCCCGATGAACCGCTCGCCCCAGTCCGTCCCGAAGGCGTCGCCCAGCAGGCTGGAGAAGTTGAAGATGTTCGCCGTCAGCTCCACGCTCTGCCGGCGCCCTAGGAGCTGCTGGAAGACCTCAATCCGGACGTTCAGGTCGAAGACGCCTTCCCACGGGGTGCGGTCGGCGTTTCGGGCCGTGTACTCCCCGCGCTTCTGGCTCAGGTAGTCATTCTCACGGATAAACGCGTCGAGGGCCGCACGCTGTTGCTCCCGCGTTACGATCAGTCCCTGCACCTCCGTCTCCGTGAAGGTGAGCCGGCTTGTGCTCTGCGGCACGTAGAAGAGCGAGTTCGGGTCTCCTCGCTCCCGCACCATGGTGTCGCTGTCGTCGATCACGTAGGAGAACGGCCGCCCCGACTGCCCGTCATAGATCAGCGTCACCGTCGCGGCGATCCGATCCGACAGCTGCTGCCGGTAGGATGCGCGTCCCAGTACACGGTGACCGGTTGAGAAGTCCGACCGGGCGAGGCCGATGTTATTGGCCCCGTCGACGTGCTCGATGCCGTCCCAGAGCGAGTTAATCTGGGAGGAGGTGCCATCGTTCACGGAGAAGGCGTCCCCGTAGGTGTAGGAGAGATCGGTCCGAAGGCCACTGTTCTCCGTCACGATGCTCTCGAACGTTTTTCGCAGCCGCGCAGTGACATTGTAGGAGTACCCCCGGTCCGTATTTCCGACGCGGTGGATGTTCGAATAGCGCGTGTCGATGCGCTGGTCACCCGCCTGCGTGAATTCGCTGTTGCCCGGGCCGTACTCGGAGGGCACCCAGATTGGGCGGTTGTCCGGCCCATCCAGGGTCTCGTTCGGCGGACGCAGGTTGACGTTCGTCACGAGGACGTTCTTGAGGGTGTTGGTGTACTGCGCCTCAAACGTCCCGACGAATCCCCCCGGCAGTTCCTGATCGACGCCGAACGAGGAGCGCCAGAAGCGGGGATTGTAGTATTCGTCCTCGAACAGCTCGAGTCGGCCACTCGGAATGAGATCCGACGGCTCACGGTCCGAGACATCGGCCACCGTGAGTCCGTTTTCCGGATTGGGACGGAACTCGTTGGAACCGAAATTGAAGTCGACGACACCCGTGTTGGTCCCATTGTTGAGGTACATGCCCCCGGGCCAAACGAACGGCTGTCGGCTCGTGAACACGCCCGTGCCGCCGCGAATCTGGGTCTCTTCGTCGCCAAAGGCGTCGAAGTTGAACCCAAATCGAGGGGCCCAGTGCAGGGTCGGATCCGGCGTGTCGCCCGGCCGCGCTCCGTTCATCGAGTGGTATTCCTCGATCGCCGGAATCGTCGTATTCCGGGGGTTGACCTGCGAGTCATCCGGAATGAGCGGATCGTCCGGATTGGCGAAGCTCGGTTCGTCCAGGTAGACCGGCACGTCGACCCGCAGGCCACCGGTCACAGTCAACCGATCGCTCACCGTCCATTCGTCCTGCACGTACAGGCTCGTGTTCAGGGCCGTAAAGGCCCCCTCTGCGTTCGTCCCGTCTCCAATGACCTCTTCAAACTCAGACGTGCTTGGATCGTCGTCCACCAGCGAGAATCCCCGTGCAAAGACCGACGGCGCTGGGGAATCCGGATACTGACTACAGTCGTACAGTCCGTCGCCGTCGACGCTACTTGCATCCACTGCGGGCGACGCGCACACGGACTGTACGAATTCGTCGACGCCGGTTCCGTTCTGAAACTCCTCTGCCCCGAAGGGACGATCGAAGTAGATATACCAACCGTAGTTGAAGGGGACGAACTTGTTGGTGAGATCGTAAAACTCATTGTGCGTCCCTACTGTGATGGTGTGATCGCCCGCAAAGATGTCAAAGTCGTTTGTGAGCGTGAAGGCCTCCTGCTTCAAGAAGTTCACCGTCGAGAACGGTTCGCCCCCAATATCAATGCCTCCTTGTCCATCCCCGATGTTCACGAAGGGGAACGGCTGGTCGAGGTTTGTATCTCGATCGTCCTCCACGTTCTTGTAGCCGAGAATCAGCTTGTTGGCGTAGTTATTTCCGAATGTGCTGTTCAGCTCCAGCGCAACATTGTGGGTCGTGTTGGGGAAGACCTCGTTGTTGCTGGAGAAATTGAGCGATGTCTGGCCGGGCGGAAATCCGGCGAAGGCGTCGACGTTTCGGGAGTCCGAATAGTTGTACCGGGCGCTGAGCCGGTGATTTTGGTTGATGTTCCAGTCGAGCTTCCCGAAGAACTTGTCGCTGTCCAGGGTCGAGGATACGCCCCGCAGGCTTCCGGGATCGTACCGATCCCCGACCGTCTGATCCACGAAACTCAAGAACTCATCGAGGTCGGACTGCGACTGGATGGCCGATCCTCGGTAGCTCCCCTCCCCCTGAAATCCGGCGTCAAACGGCTGTGGTGACTCTTCCCGGTTGATGTCAAAATTGGCGAAGAAGAACAGCTCGTCCTCGATGATGGGCCCACCGAGGCGTCCCACGTAGCGGTTGTTACTAAACTTCGGGAACGGGGCACTCGGCAGGTCCTCGGCCAGGTTTTCGTCGCGGTACTCAACGGCGAAGGAGCCCTTGAACTGATTGGTGCCGCTTCGCGTGACGGCGTTGATGGCCCCTCCACCGAAGTAACTCTGGGTGACATCGTAGGGAGAGACCTCGATGTTGAACTGCTCAATTGCGTCGATGCTAATCGGCGTGGCGCCGGTCTGTCCGCCGTCGGTGCCCTGGGCCGAGAGGCCGAACACGTCGTTGCTCACCGCCCCGTCGATGAAGATCGAATTGTACCGGTTGTTCTGCCCGGCAATCGAGATCGAGGAGCCGTCGTCATCGTCGTTGCCCACGATGGCCTGCGGCGTAAACCGCGCAAAGTCCGCGATTGAGCGGTCAATGGTGGGGGCCGTCTCGACCTCCTCCTCGGAAATGTTGGTTGACAATCCTTTCCGACTCTCATCAAAGACGGCTCCCTGCCGCGCGGTCACCTCAACCTCGTCCAACTGCTCGGTCTGAGGTTGAAGCTGAAAGCTGAAGCGGCGGCGCTCGCCGAGATCGAGTTGAATGTCGGCTTCGCGCTTTGACTGATATCCCACGAAGGAGACCGTAATCGTGTACGGCCCGCCGACGCGAACATTGGCGATGGTGAAGTTGCCCGACTCGCCCGAGGTCGTTCCGTAGCGGGAGCCCGAAGGCTCGTGGACAGCAACGACATTGGCCCCCGGGAGGGCCTCCTCATTCTCGTCGAGAACCTCCCCGCTAATGGTTGCCGAGGTAACCCCCTGGCCGTGCACCGCGATCGGCCAGGCGAGAAGCCCGATGAGAAGGAGCACGGGGACGACTGTAGCCCAACGTTTCATGATGGACAGAAATTTTTTGGTTTGTCTGCGAGTGGTAACGCGTTGGCCTGCGATCCGGTATGACCCTCGCCTCCCAAGTACAATCGGGAGGCCCGAACGCCGGGTGCGGGCCAGTCCTACGATAGGAACCATCCCCCGCTTTTGCCACCCCCTTCCTTTAAGAATGCATGCCTTGCACTTCTTTAATTCCGAGATAATAGTCTCGTAACGCATCTTCAGTAGGCCCGGCACCAAAAACTGCGGCGTCAGATAGAGAGACTGTCTGGCAAGTCTTAACCCGTTGATTACCATGGCCTTGACGGCTTGTCCGATAAAAACCTCGCGCTCCTCGAAACTGGCAGCCTGTCCATCTCAGAAAACCGGAGCCGGGCCGTCCTTCATCGTAGTTCATGCCATTCTGCGGGTGCGGAGTGTCGGTCTGTATGAATATCGCTTAGACAATTCGTTGGAGGAGTAAGTACGGTCAAACACAGAACGGGCGACCGTCCCTCGACGGCCGCCCGTGTTGCCGTTCTCACCTTCTGATTTTCAGGATCTAGAAGGTATATTCGATCCCGAGCTGTACCTGATAGAGGGAGCTATACGTTCCGCTTGTGTTGGCCTCAAAGATGTCGTCCTTCGACCGGACGATGGAATCCTCACTGACCCCCAGGTTCGACTGATAGGTGGGGGTGAAGTTGCCGTTCTCCGCATCCTCGAACTCTTGAAAGTCGAGAACGGAGTACTGCCCGACAAAGGAGTACCGCTCGCCCCAGTCGTCCCCAAACCCGAGACCGGCCTTCTCTGAGAGGCTTCCCAGAAGCGCCGAGAAGTTGAAGATGTCCAGGTTGATCGCCAGATTCTGCTGCCGTCCAGCGAGCAGGGGACCGGAGATCTCAACAGACGTTTTCAGATCAATCACGCCTTCGAACGGCGTGCGATCCCCATTTCGGTCGACGTAATCCCCTCGATTCTCACTGAGATACTCCGTATTGCTGATGAACCGCTCCACGTCTTGCTGCTGCTGCTGTGCACTTCGGAGGACCGTTCCATTGCCGTCGGTGATGTCCGCAAACTCAAGTGCGCTTGCATTCTCCGGGACGTAGAGGAGGGGGGACCCGCCATCGTCGCCGATCATGGCCTCGGCCGCGTCGCCAATCGTGTAGGAAAAGGGGCGGCCAGAGGTGCCGCTGTAGTAGAGCGACACGCTAGCGGCGACATTGTTGGTGAGTTCCTGTCGGTAGTCCACCGAGGCCTGAACTCGATGTCCACTGGAGAACGGAGAGCGACCGAGCGTCAGGTTGTTGGTTCCCTCAACATGCGCATTGTCGCTCCAAAGCGAGCCCGGCGTGTCGCCGCCGTACACATTGAGCGAACGGGATTCGCCGTACGAGTACGAGACGCGGGACCGAACTGTCCCTCCGTCAACGATTCTCGTCGGCTCCTTCTGAAGACGAGCGGTGAGGTTGTAGCTGTACCCTCTTTCGGTGTTCTCTATGAGGAGAATATTTCCGTACCGATCGTCGATCAGGGGAGCGTCAGGGTCCAGTTCATTGCCATCAACGCCGTAGGCGTAGATGGGTCGCTGGTCGGGACCGTCGAGTGTCTCGTTTGGCGGTTGGAGGTTCGTGTTCCTGACGATCACGTCCTGGAGGGTGTTGGTGTACTGCCCCTCCAGGGTGGCGATGATCCCGAACGGGAGAGACTGATCGTATCCCAGCGTAGTGCGGAGCACGCGAGGGTACGAGAAGTCTTCCGACATGAGCTCCAGGTTTCCTGTCGGAACCAGGTCGTCGACCGAATTGGCTCCAGAACCGCCGAAGGCCCCCGGCCCGAAGATGCCGGTGTCGGACTCAAACTTCGTCAGCCCATTTTCCGGGCGGCGGAGCGGAAGCGGACCGGCAAATCCGAGTCCGAAGGCGAAGTCACTGGAAACACCATTATTTAAGAAGAGGCTTCCCGGCCACACGAACGGAAGCCGACTCGTGAAGACGCCGGATCCGCCTCGAAGCTGCGAGGTGCGCTCCTCGTTGAGCGCGAGATTGAATCCGAAGCGGGGCGACGGAAATACTCGCCAGCTCGGCACCCTACCCGCCCGGGCGCCCTTGAGATCGTGGAATTCGTCCACCGGGGGACCGTCGAACTCGGAGTTTTCAAGGTCCGTCCCGTAGAGGGTGCCGGTATTCGCGTCGTCGGCCTTCCGAGGGTCGTCGAAAATACGGGGCACGTCCACTCGCACCCCGAAGGTTGTGCGCAACCGGTCGGTAGCGTTCCACTTGTCCTGTACGTAAAACCCAAGTTGAGCCGCCTGAAAGAACGACCCGAGGTTCGTATCGTCGTTCGCCTTCGGCTCCGTCGGGGGATTGTCGACGAGGGAGTACTGCCGGAGGTACGAATTTGTTTGAGGCTCCGGGTCTGGATACTGATCCTGGCAGATCGGACCCGGCCCCTCGATCCCGTATTGCCCCTGATTCTCCTCGGCATAGTGGCAGACCGTTTCCGCAAAATCAGCCACGTTGTCGAAGTTGTATGCGCCCGGGCTGAACAGCGCGAACGTGTTGCTGATGTCGTAGAATTGATTTTCCGTCCCAACCGTCAGCGTATGGTCGCCAAGGTAGATGTCCGTCCGGTTCGTCAGGGTGGCGACGCTCTGTTCGAGGTAGTTAACCGCCGAGAAGGCTTCCGACCCAAGCGAGAAGCCTCCCCCAGCATCGTCGACACTGATACTCGGAAACGGCTCTCCCTGAACGCCCCGGTCGTCCACCACATTCTTGAAGGAGGCAATTGTTTTCGTCGACACCCGGTTGCCGAACGACCCCGTGTACTGCAGCATCGCGTTGTGCTGCGTGTTCGGGAAAACCTCCGAATTGTTGGCGTAGTTGACGAAACTGGACGTCGTCTGGAAGCGGTCAGTGTTCTCATTGTTGTTGTAGTAATACCGAGCCGTGAGCTGGTGTCCCTGCGTGATGTTGTAATCTAGACGGCCCAGGAATTTGTTGCTCTCAAGAATCGTATTTTTGTCCCCGAATCCGCCTGGATCGTACCCTGTATTCCGCTCTACAAAGTCGCGGACCTCGTCCAGCCCGTCCAACTGATCGTTGTCCGAATTCCCCTCCACAGCGAGTGTCCCCTGGTACTGGTTGTCCTGAGGATCAATGAGATTGGGCTGTGGCTCTTCCTCACGGAGAATGTCAACGTTGACGAAGAAGAAGAGCTTGTCCTCGATGATCGGTCCGCCAAGTGTCCCGACGTACCGGTTGTTTGAGAACGGGGGGAGTTCCTCTGCGAGGTTCTCATCGCGACGGTAGTACTCGAAGGATCCCTCAAACTCATTGGATCCGCTTTTCGTCACCGCATTCACGGCCGCTCCGGTAAAGCCCGACTGCGTTACGCTGAACGGAGACACGTCGACCTGAAACGACTCGATGGCACTCAGGCTGATCGGGGTCGCGCCGGTCTGTCCCCCGTCGGTCCCCTGAGCCGAAAGGCCGTAAACGTCGTTACTGATGGCCCCATCGATGTAGATCGAGTTGAAGTCCGTATTCTGCCCGGCAAACGAAATCGCGGGACCGTCGTCATCGTTCGTCGCAACGAACGACTCCGGTACCAGGCGCGTGACGTCGGCGAGCTTGCGGCCCATGGTCGGCTGGGACTCAACTTCCTCTTCGCTAATGTTCGTCGCGACTCCTTCTTGCTCGGACGTTAATCTGCCCTGTGCCCCAGCGACTACCTCCACCTCATCGAGTTCGGCTGTCTGTTCCGCCAATGTGAAATCAATCTGCTCCGTCTCTCCAAGAACAAACCGAAGATTCTCTCGCCGCTTCGTCTGGTACCCAACGAAGGAGACCGTCACTGTGTACGGACCGCCAACGCGGAGATTAGCAAGATTGTACCGGCCGCTTTCGGTCGTCGATGTCCCGTAGCGCGTGCCCGACGGCTCGTGCACCGCCAAAACGTTCGCTCCCGGAAGGGGCTCTCCTGCCTCGTCCACGACTTCTCCGGTAAGCGACGAGGTCGTCTGCTCCTGACCCGTTGCGTCGGCCGGCCACAGGAGCAGACCAAGCAGAACGACGAAAGGTATTGTGACCCAGTGTCTCATGATGGACGGAAATTTTTTGGTTCGCCTGCGAGTGGTGGAACGCCAGCCCTGCAATCCGGGACGATCCTCGCTTCCCAAATACAGCCAGGAGGCCCGAGCACCGGGCGAGGACCAACCCTACGATAGGAACCATCCCTCACTTTTGCTACCCCCTTCTTTTAAGAATGCATGCCTTGCACTTCTTTAATTCCGAGATAATAGTTTCGTAGCACATCGTATATCTGTTGATACAAGTTTTTCAAATTTGGCTTTCAGGGACTATCGGGGTTAAAATCTTTTCAACATAGTCGAAGCGCACGCCTCGGTGAAATTGCCTTGCCGTCCCCTACTCGCTTTCCCTTCCATCGTCTCGAACGCCCACGCTCGCAGCGCCCCCGGCCACATCGCCACGAGGCCCGATCAGCGGGGACGGACCTGCACGCTGTCGAGCTCGATGCGGGAGACGAGGCGTGCGGCGTCTCGGGCCCACAGGTCGGGGTACTCCTCCATCTGATCTGCGGAGAGCGTGTCGACCGTGTAGTTCCGATAGTCGGCCACGCGGACGCCGTTGACGCGGCGGACGTTGTAGGCTTCCCGGAAGCGGGTGCCGGGCTCCTCATCGGGCCCCTGGCCGAAGGCGTAGGCCAGATAGCCCATGGCGTACGTGTCCGTGCGGAACCAGTACATGAAGACGTCCTCCCAATCTTTGCCGCCCCCCTCCTGGCGAAAGGTCACCTTCACGCGGTGGTACGGCACGCCGTCGATCGTGTCGCGGCCGCTGTAGGTGGGCTGCACTGCCGAGTCGCCGAGCGGCCCCGGCAACAATGCAAAGTAGGTCACCGAGTTGACGGTGGTCTCGACGGCGTCCCGCTCCGACGAGGACAGCGATACGGTATCTCCGTTGACGACCCGGTAGATGCCCTCGTTTGTGAGCCCCTCCGTCACCGGTCGCCCTAGCGAATCGGTGTAGCTGCGGCGATAGTGAAACGGCCCTCCGTCCTGCCGAACGCTGTAGTCGTCCCCCCGAAAGTCAAACGTCACGACGGCCTCATCGAGCACGGGGGCCCCGTGGGCCGCGCGGGCACTGTCGATAACGGCCGCCGCGGACGGCGTCGGGTCGGGCGACTGGCAGCCCCCTGCAAGAAGGAGCACTGTGGCACAGAGGGCAAGGACGGGGCGCATGACGCGACGTAAAGGGGGCGATGAGAAGACAGGGCGATCTCGCATCGGGCCAATCAGTATCGGACCGAGACGGGCGAATTGCAACGAACTCGGCGGGGTCGGAGGCCGCGGGCGAAGAAACAGCAGGATCCGGCGGAACTGATGCGCTTTCAAAGGATGCGTTTGACCAGACGACGTGCTTCTCGGGCCGAATGCCCACTGACATCGTTCCCTCGCTCGTTCTCTTTTTGAGCAACCTCTCTGTGCACGGTGACCCATCCGCTCCGCGTCGTTACAGCGATGCTCCTAGGCGCCGTCTTCCTGGGGGGCTGTTCGGGGACCGCTCCGTCCACTGATTCGCCCGGCGCGGAGTCCAGATCGAGGGTGTACCACGTCCAACTTCAGCTCACCGAAGACAAGGACCGGGCGGAGGCGATTCTGAGCCAGGGGCTGCGGTGGTGGAACCAGCAGCCGGCCTCGTCGCGCCCCTCCCTCGTGGAGGACGCCCGATCCTCCGACACGGCCGTCAGCATCAAGTGGCAAGCCCCCTTTTACCGAGTCCGGATTGGCCCGTTCGCGACGGAGCAGCAGGCCGAAACGGTGCTCGAAGAGGCCCGCTCTGCGTTCCCCGACGCCTTCGTGGCTCCTGAACGGGTCGACGCGCCCTCGTGAGGAGATCCGTGTTGAGCGACCGTTCCCCGATCGTCCTTTCGGTACGCTTACCCCCCATCATGAACATCGCGCTTGCCCAGCAGGCTGTGCCCCCCAATCACGAGTCGGCCCTCCAGCGGGGGATTCAGGCCGTCCGCACCGCGGCCAACCGGGGTGCAGACCTCGTCGTCTTTCCGGAACTCTCGTTCACGCCCTTCTACCCACAGGTGCCGGCCGACGAGCGCGCCGAATCCCTCTCGGATCTCGCAGAGCCCGTACCGGGCCCCATGACCGAAGCGCTGAGGACAGTCGCGCGCGAGTGCGGGGTGGTCGTGGTGTGCAACCTCTACGAACGCGATGGGGATCGCTTCTTCGACACCTCGCCCGTGATCGACGCGGACGGAACGCTGCTCGGCGTCACGCGCATGATGCACATTACGCAGTACACTCACTTCTGGGAGCAGGACTACTACCATCCGGGCGACACCGAGGCCCCCGTGTACGACACCGCCGCCGGACGCCTCGGCGTGGCGATCTGCTACGACCGCCACTACCCCGAATACCTGCGCGCGCTGGCCCTGCAGGACGCCGAGATCGTGGCCGTGCCCCAGGCCGGGACGGCCGGCGAGTGGCCTGAGGGAATGTACGAGGCGGAGCTCCGCGTGGCAGCCCTCCAGCACGGCTTCTTCACGGTCCTCGCGAACCGGGTAGGCCGGGAGGAAGACATGCACTTCGCGGGCCGCTCGTTCGTGACAGACCCGTTCGGCGAGGTCGTGGCCCAAGCTCCAGGGGATGAAGAGGCGACCCTACACGCGACGGTCGACCTCGACCGACGAGACGAGGCCCCCGCCCGCCAGCTGTTCCTTCACCATCGCCGCCCCGACCAGTACGAGAAGGGAGCCGTGGCGCTCGAAGACTAAAGGGGGAGCGCGGAATCAAAGCCCTTTTCCGGAGGTACGGAAGGAGTGCGAAATTAACCAATCGGACCACTGTTTGGATGTCCCCTCGCCAAACGCGATCCGGACGCTACGACAGCCCCATCCGTCGGAAGAACATGAGGACGAGGGTCGCCAGCCAGAGGAGGTGTCCGGCGCCGGTGCCGGTCGCCAACCGAGTCGCCGGGTCGCGAGCCTCGTCCGCGTCGGTGCTCAGCGTTCCTTTGAGGGTCGACCAGCTCGCGCGGATGACAAAAAACTGATCGAGCACCAGGAGCAGGATCAGAGTAATACTCGTGTGGTAGGGCCATCCGTAGACCTCGAATCCTCCTCCGGCAAACAGGGCAATGAGGCCGAATACGAGCGTCAGTACGGCGAAAATGTTCATCAAGAAGACGGATCGGTCCGTAAACGTTGCCAACGGACCGTCCGGCGCACCCGTCTCTACGACGGACCGGGCCTGTCGGGGGAGCAGCAGCCCCAGGCCGAACCAGGCGGAGGCCGTAATCACGTGAAGAATGACGAACAGCCACTTCAGGAAAAACAGCATAAGAGGCGAGAGAGTAATCAGAGGCAGGAGTCGGAGACGGGTGTCGCTTCTCAATGTGAATGATGGAGCGTTGAACGTCGAACGAAGAACCCCCAAATCTTGCCGTTCTTTCCTCGGTTCAAGTTCCCGCAACGATGAATGCAACGGATCTCGGACGTTTGCTGCTCTACATGGGCCTCGGGCTCGCCGTTCTGGGAGGCCTCGTCGTCCTGCTCGGTCGGGTCGTAGACCTTGGCAACCTTCCCGGAGATCTTCTCTACGAAGGGGACAACGTCCGGGTCTACGTGCCGATTGCGACCATGATCGTGCTGAGCGTGGTGCTCACCCTGCTCCTGAATCTCGTCCTCCGACTGTTTCGGTGAGATCGGGATCCGGACCTCGACACATTTCTCGAAACGAAAATTCTTTGGGTCCGGCTGGGGATCTTCTTCCTTCATTGCAGATTGCAAGCCCGGCCAGTAGTGAGGAAGTTTGGGCCAACCAGAACGAAACTGCGCTATCGTCACTCACTTGTTTTTTCTAGTCCATGTCGCCTCTGCTTCCTTCGAAGCTGTCCCGCCCCCTTGGAGGGCTCGTCGTCCTCTGCCTGCTCGGCATGGGAATGGGGCTCGGGGTCCCGCCGGCCCTAGGCCAGACGTCCGTCACGGGGAACAAGGTCGAGTGCACGGAAGGCACCGCGGGCCAGTACCCGTGCGAGAACGTCGATCTGCTCTCGTTTCTTTCGATCTCGGATCTTGGGGGCGCATCGGGGGTCAAGCTGAATGACGTGTGGGGCTGGACCGACCCTGAGACCGGCACCGAATACGCACTGGTCGGGCGAACCGACGCCGTGGCCTTCGTCGACGTGAGCACGCCCACCGACCCGGTGTACATCGGTGAGTTGCCGACCCACTCCGACCCGAGCATATGGCGCGATGTGAAGGTGCACGAGAATTATGCCTTCGTGGTGAGCGAAGCCCCCGGCCACGGAATGCAGGTGTTCGACCTGACCCAGCTTCGCGACGTGGAGGCCGACGAGCGTCCGGTCACCTTCGCCGAGACCGCGCACTACGACGGGGTGGAGTCGGCCCACAATGTGGTGATGAACCGTGAGACCGGATTCGCCTACATCGTCGGCGGCAACGGGAGCGGCACCACGTGCGGCGGCGGGCTTCACATGGTCAACGTGCAGGCCCCGACCTCCCCAACCTTTGCCGGGTGTTTCGCCGACCCTTCGACCGGGCGGTCGGGCACCGGCTATACCCATGACGCACAGTGCGTCATCTACGAGGGCCCCGACGCCGACTACCAGGGCCGCGAGGTGTGCTTCAACGCCAACGAGACGGCCCTCAACATCGCCGACGTGGAGGACAAGAACGACCCGGCGACGATTGCCAACGCGACCTACCCCCAGATCGGATACGTGCATCAGGCCTGGCTCACTGAGGATCACCGCTTTCTCTACGTCGACGACGAGCTGGACGAGCAGCAGGGCGCCGTAGACCGGACCCGCACGCTCGTCTTCGACGTGACGGATCTGGACAGTCCGGCGCTCGAAACGAGCTATCTGGGGTCGACTGGGTCGATCGATCACAACCAGTACATCGACGGCAACTATTCATACCAGGCCAACTACACGAGCGGGTTCCGCCTTCTCAACGTGGCCGAGCCAGGGGCCCCGAAGGAGGTCGCCTTCTTCGACACATTCCCGGACGACAACGACCCGACGTTCGAGGGGGCATGGAGCAACTACCCCTTCTTCGAGCGCCCCATGGTCCTCGTCAGCAGCATCGGTGAGGGCCTCTTCGTCGTAGAGCCGCGCCTCCCTCCCATCCTATCCTTTGAGAGCCCTCCAGAGGCTTCGCAGGAGCAGGGGGTTCGCCTTCAGTGGTCCATCTCGGCGACGGCTCAGACCGATCGTATCGAGATAGAACAAAAGCCTCCCGGGGTTACCGCCTGGCAACTGGTCCGGACGATAGACGGGAAGGACGGCGCCGGCGTTCGGGAGTATGAGTTCCTGGTTGACGAGCCCTCGCCGGGGACCCACCAGTTCCGCATCCGACACACCTCGGCGCAGGGAGCGACGCAGACGAGCACCGTTACCACGACCCGCGTTCTCCCCAGCGACCCATACGTCGCAACCGGTCCCGCCCCCAACCCTGTTCAGAACCAGGCCAACTTCACCATCACGCTTCGTGAGGCCCAGGACCTCCAGGTCGCGCTGTACGACGTGATGGGCCGTCGCGTGCGTATGCTCCGCGAGGGGGCCGTGGAGGCCGGGGTGGTCCAGCGATTTCAAATTCAGGGCGCTGAGCGGGCCGGCGGTACGTACTTTTTGCGGGTGCAGGGGGAGTCCGTTCAACTGACGCGCAAGGTCGTCGTCGTGCGGTGAAAAGGTGGGCCCCATTCCGTCTCCTCTCCGTCAATCACGTCCACCACGATGAAGTCCTCGGCGCTGTGGATTAGCGGGCTGCTCTGTCTCGTCGCCCTGATCGGATGTGACAGCGGTGACCCGGAGCCGGCCCCCAACCCGGCAGACGCCGTGTACGTGTGCAATCAGGCGGGCGCCACGGTCTCCATCCTCGATCCGGCCTCGACCGAGGTCGTCGAGACGGTCGACCTCACCGAGTATAACTTCTCCGCCGACGCCAAGCCCCACCACGTCGTCGTGGAGCCGGACGGATCGGCGTGGTACGTGTCGCTGATCGGAGACAACGTGGTCGCCAAGTTCGACGCTCAGAACGACCTGGTCGGGACGGTGGACTTTCCGTCGCCGGGCATGCTGTCGCTCCACCCAACCGACGACCTTCTCTACGCCGGGCACACCATGAGCCTGCCCGGGGTTCCGGCCAACATCGCAGTCATTCAACGCTCGGACATGGCGCCGATCGAGGTGCCCCTCTCGGTTCCCATCGACCGCCCCCACGGGATGAAGGTGAGCCCGACCGGGGACTACGCGTACGCCAGCAGCCTGTCCGCGAACGAAATTGTCGTCATCGACACCGAGACGCAGACCGTCCAGTCGCCCGTGTCCCTCCCCGGCTCGCATCAGTTCTACGTGCAGCTGGACATCACAGCCGACGGCGAGACGGCGTACATCACGGGCGAGCAGGGCAACCAGGTGCACGTTCTCGACCTGCAGGACCCGACCACCCCCTCGCTCGTGGACAGCATCTCTGTAGACGGGCGGCCCTGGCACCCACAGCTGTCCGACGACGGGTCGACGCTGTACTTCGGCAGCAAGGCTACGAACACCGTCACGGCGCTGGCCACGACAAGCTTCAACACCCCGACCGTCCAGGGACCCGGACTCGCCAACCCTCATGGAAGCGCCCTCTCGCCCGACGGGCAGTTCCTCTACGTCTCAAACGCGAACGCGAACGGGAGCTACGAGTCCTCGTCCGGGGAGGACGTGGGCACGGTGGTCGTCATCGACACGCAGACCCGTGACATTGAAACGGTCGTCGAGGTGGGGAAGGAGCCGGCGGGCATCAACACGCGCTGGCAACCGTGAGGGCGTGTGGGCGTCGAGGCGTATGGGCGTTCAGGCGCACTCAATTTCCTTCTTGCCGATGAATTGCCGACCTGTCCTTTTCGCCCTTGCTATCGCGTGCCTCGTCGGGCTGCTCTCGGGCCCGGCGGCGGTGCGGGGGCAGTCGTTCGAGCAGCGGGTGGCGCCGTTCCCAGTTCAGGACACCACGGGGTCGGCGTACAAGTTTCCGTTCCTGGGGGGCCTCAACACCCCGCGCCCTCAGCTTGTGGACCTCGACGACGACGGGGACCTGGATCTCGTTCTGCAGGAGCGCCGCGGCCGCCTCATCTACTTTGAGAACACCGGCGCCCCGACCGCTCCGACCTTCGAATGGCGCACCGATCACTTTCAGGAGCTCAACGTCGGGGCCTGGTTCCAGTTCGGCGACCTAAGCGACGACGGCACCCTCGACCTCCTCGCGGAGGAGCCCATCAGCAACATCCGCTACTACAGAAATGCGGGCACCGCAGAAACGCCCGACTTCGTCGAGGCCGAAGGGCCGCTCCGCCGCGCCGACGGGACCGCGATCTCTGCCGATCGCCAGAACGTGCCCGCCCTGGCCGCCCTCGACTGCAGCGGCCCGCCCGACCTGCTGATCGGCCCGCTGAACGGACGGCTCCGCTACTACGAGCACACCGGCACGCGCAACGGGAAGACCCCGGTCTTCGAGAAGATCGCGGACGAGTACCAGGACGTGTGCGTGGGGCCGGAGAACGTGTGCGGCGGCTCCGCGTCCTCCTCCCCGGGCGGAGCCGGCTCGACGGAGCGGCACGGGGCCAACGTGGTGACAGCGGGCGACCTCGGTGGGGACGGCGACCCCGACCTCCTCTGGGGCGACTTCTTCAGCGAAAGCCTGTACCTCCTCGAAAACACCGGCTCCTGCGACGCGGACTCTCTCGAGCGCGTGACGGACACCTATCCTCCGTCCGCCCCCCTGCAGACGAGTGGTCACAACGCCCCGGACCTCGCCGACCTCGACGGCGACGGCGATCTGGACCTGCTGGTCGGCGTCCTCGGCGGCGGGGGAGGCGGAAGCAACGCGGTGGAGAATCTGTTCTACCTCGAAAATGAAGGGACGGACGCACAGCCCTCGTACACCCTCCGCACGCGGCAATTTCTGTCATCACTGGACGTGGGAGGCGTGAGCACCCTGGCGCTCGTCGACCTCGACGACGACGGCGACCGCGACCTCGTGGTGGGCAACAATCGGGCGCCGGACGCCACCTCGGCGCGTCTCACGTATTTCGAAAACGTGGGGAGCTCCACCACTCCCACCTTCCAGCGGCGCCCGGACCCGCTGTTGCCGGACGCGGAGAACGGATTCAACTTCGCCCCGGCGTTCGCGGACCTCGATGCCGACGGCACCCCGGATCTCCTTCTCGGCACCTTCTCGGGGACGGTGCGCTTCTACCGCAATACCGGGACGGCGGCCGCTCCCCAGTTCGAGCGGGTGCCCGACAGGGACGTGGAGCTCCAACAGGGCAACTACGCGACGCCCGCGCTCGTCGACATCGACGGGGACGGGGACCTGGACCTGTTCGTCGGCTCGTCCAGCGCGGAGGGCACAGTCTCGTTCTACCGCAACGAGGGCTCGGCGCAGACCCCTGACTTTGTCTTCGTGACCGACACCTACGGCGACATCCAGGTTGGGAAGAGCCGGACCCACCCGGCGTTCGCGGATCGGGACGGGGACGGCGCGCCGGATTTGCATCTGGGGACGAACGCAGGGATTGCCCTGTACGAAAACACGGGAACCGCCCAGGCCGCCGCGTTCGACGCGTCGCCCGACTCTCTCGCCCTCCCGTTGCGCCCCCTGGCCGCTCCCGCGCTCGCGGACATCGACGGGGACGACCGGATGGACCTGATGGTGGGCGGGGAGGGCGGCGGCATCAAATACTTCAAGGGCCGGTCGGACGCGGATGAGCCTCCCCCGTCGCTGGGAGACAGCGTGCAAGTGGCGCCCAACCCCTTCGCGGCCCAAACGACCCTCACCTTTGCCCTGGACGAGGCCGCCCGCGTTCGACTGAGCGTGTACGACCTGGTGGGGCGCCGCGTCTCCGTCCTCGTGAATCGGCAACTCGGTCCCGGCGAACACACCGCCCGCTTCCGCGGGCCGGGCCGGGCCAGTGGCGTCTACCTCTACGTCCTCAGTGTTGACGGACGCATCCGCACCCGGGGCCGAATGACCCGTGTCCGGTAGCGCGGCCGGCCTCCTCGGTCTCCCTCCCGTTTGCTCCCGTCGTCCGGTCTCCAAAGTCGGAGACCAGTCTCCCCGAACAGGGGGCCGTCAGTTCCTGCTGGAGGGGCGTCTCAACGGGCGCTTCTGGCTGCTTCGGCGAAGCGCCGTGACGTGGCGCGTGGCGGTCGTGTGAGGGAGCATCGGGGCGGACCTTCCTCGTGCCGAGTCTCAGCCAGCTACCGCTCAAATTATCGAGATTCCCGTTGCATCATACGCTGCGGGTTTCTTTCTTGCAGGGTACCGCACGCCCACCCTCCTGTGTCGCTCCACGGGAGTCCCCTTGCTCCGCCCACTGATCCCTGCCTTCGCTCTTATGTCTGTGCCCCTCGACAGCTCGATCCTGACCGTCATCCTCGGCGGGGGGAAAGGAACCCGCCTCTATCCGCTGACGAAGCTGCGCGCAAAGCCGGCGGTGCCCCTCGCCGGGCGGTACCGCCTGATCGATGTCCCGATTTCGACGAGCATCAACTCGGGCATCACCCGCATCTTCGTCCTCACCCAGTTCAACTCGGCCAGCCTCAACCGACACCTGGCCCGGGCCTACCAGTTCGACCGGTTTAGCAACGGCTTCGTGTCGATCCTGGCCGCCGAGCAGACCCCGGCCTCGAAGAACTGGTTCCAGGGCACGGCCGACGCGGTGCGGCGCAGCCTCCCGCACATCGAAGGCCACCGGCACCGCCACGTCCTCATCCTGTCGGGCGACCAGCTCTACTCGATGGACTACCGCAATATGCTGGCCCACCACCGGGACACCGGGGCGGACGTGACGCTCGGCACCATTCCGGTGACGGCCGACGACGCAACCGCGTTCGGCATCCTCAAAACCAACGACGAGGACATTATCACGGAATTCCACGAGAAGCCCGATTCCGACGAGCTCGATGGCCTAGACAGTCCGGTCGAGCCCGACCTTGAGGCGGACGGGCGCATCTACCTCGCGTCGATGGGCATGTACATCTTCGACCGCGAGCCCCTCCGCGAACTGCTCGGCGCCAATCCGGACGACCACGACTTCGGCAACCAGATTATTCCGAAGGCGATCGACCAGATGCGGGTGGCAAGCTATCCGTTCGCCGACTACTGGAGCGACATCGGGACTATTCGCTCGTTCTACGAGGCCAACCTGATGCTGGCGGAGCCGGAGCCCCCCTTCAGTCTGTACGATCCGAACTGGCCCCTCTACACCCGAGCCCGGATGCTGCCGCCGGCCAAGGTCCAAAACTCCACGGTGCGGAACTCGCTCATTGCGGAGGGCAGTCTCGTTGAGGAAAGTCAGGTGTCCCAGTCCGTCGTGGGCATCCGCTCGTACGTGGGGCCCAATACGACCCTGAAGAACACGGTGTTGATGGGGGCCGATCACTTCCGCTGGCACGAGATGGAGGAGCGGGGCTTCGTCGAGGGCCCGCCCACCCCCGGCATCGGGGAGGAGTCGTACGTCGAGGGCGCCATCATCGACAAAAATGTGTCCATCGGGAAGCGGTGTATCATCAAAAATCGGGACAATGTGCAGGAGGCCGAGGAGGACCTCTACCACATCCGCGACGGCATCGTCGTCATCCCGAAAAACACCAACATCCCGGACGACACAATTATTTGAGCGTGGGAGCACGGGGGCGTGGGGGGTGAGAGTGTGAGTGAGGGAGCCCCCCTTCCAAACTCCCATGCCCCCACGCTCCCGCGCTCTCTCCCTGTCTGGACGGGAAGAACACTCTTCTCTTCTGCCCTCTCTGCAGATCGAAGCTCCACAGTCATGAAAATCGCAATCCTCACCAACGAGTATCCGCCCAACGTCTACGGCGGGGCGCAGGACGAGACCCACGACAACCTCCGGGTGCGCGGCGTCGAGCCCGACTTCGAGCTCCCGAACCAGGACGAGCGCCACGCCAAATTTATGGACGCGATGGCGCGGGATCTCATCATGGCGGGCTCCGTCGCCGACGCCGACATCATTCACGGACATACCTGGTACTCGCACCTTGCGGGGTGCCTCGCCAAGCAACTCACCGGCGGCAAGCTGGTCCTGACGACGCACTCACTGGAGCCGCATCGCCCCTGGAAGCGGGAGCAGTTGGGCGCGGGGTACGACGGCTCCTCGTGGGTGGAGCGGACCGCCTACGAGAACGCGGACGGCGTGGTGGCAGTCTCCGGCTCGATGAAGGAGGACGTGCAGTCGCTCTACGACGTGGAATCGGACCGGGTGGCGGTGATCCACAACGGCATCGACATCGAGCAGTACCGCCCGCGGCCCGACCGTTCGGTGCTGGAGGCGTACGGCGTGGACCCCGACCAGCCCTTCGTGCTATTCGTGGGGCGCATCACGCGGCAGAAAGGCATCCTGCACCTTGTGGAGGCGATCCACCACTTCGACGACGACATCCAGGTCGTCCTGTGTGCCGGCGCGCCGGATACGGAGGAGATTGGGGCCGAGATGGAGGCGCGCGTGGAGGCGGCGCGGTCCGAGACCGGCAACCGCATCGTGTGGATCGACGAGATGCTGCCGCGCGAGGACGTGATCACGATGTACACGCACGCCTCGGTGTTCGTCTGCCCCAGCGTCTACGAGCCGTTCGGCATCATCAACCTGGAGGCGATGGCCTGCGAAACGCCGGTGGTGGCCTCGGCGGTGGGCGGCATCCCCGAGATCGTGGTGCCCGACGAGACCGGCCTCCTGGTCGACGTGGACCCGACCGAGGGCGACGACGTGGAGCCGTCCGACCCGGCGGCGTTTGCGCAGGGCCTCGCGGACGGCGTGAACGCCCTCATGGCCGATCCGGAGCGGCGCGACGCGATGAGCACCGCGGCGCGGCGGCGCGTGGAGGCGCAGTTCAGTTGGCGGGCCATCGCCGAGCAGACGCTTGATTTTTACAAGGCCCTGGTGGATGGGGCGCGATCTCGATCGTGATGCGCGCGGTGTGATGCATGAAGCAGAACTCGTGATGCGGAGTCGTGGATGTACGCAGCTGGATGCCCTCTCCAGAACCTGCGTGGCGGCCTGCTCTAGATGTAGGTGGAACAGGATGTCGATAAATTATCCCCATGATTCGTACTACACAGCGGTGCCTATATAGGACCAACCATTCAGATAACTTTCTGGGAGCTAACGTATTTGGATGTTTCGACACTGGTACTATCTAGCTATCGACGCATAATTGTAGGTTATGTGCACCCACCCTTGATTGCTGTCGAATCGGATTATGGTATGATGCCTCAAAACCCGCCTGCTGAGGAGACCGCCATTCTAGCGACCTACTCGAACCGTCAAGACGCCGAGGTCGCTAAGGCCCGGTTGGCCGAACGTGAGATTGACGCCTTGATCGTGGCCGACGACGTCCATCCTCCGTTCCAACTCACCGAAGGTGTGGAGCTTCGCGTCTTGAAAGGAGTGGCAGATCGGGCCCGCCGCGTTCTTGAGGAGGACACGAGCGTTTCCGTAGAGGATGAGGTCGCCGCGGAGATGCCCTCCGAATCCATCCAACAAAAGCAAAGCGCAAGCTTGACGTTTGGCGGTGGCGGACTCGTGCAGGCAACGGCCTGGACATACGTGGCGGCGTTTCTCCTCATGGTGGCGATTATTCTGACTGGGCTTCTCGTCGGCCTGTAGCGATAAGGCATAACATTCAGCTCAACGCGATGCGAACTGCTTCCTCATTTGTACTGCGAGTCCTCCTTTGCGTCGCTGGTCTACTCCTCATGGTTTCCCTTCCTACCCCAGCACAGGAGACGAGCCCAGATTCTGTCATCGGTGGTGCTTGGTCGGCTGAGCAGTCATACTTTCGCCCCGTGATTCGCTTCGAGCGTACCGCAAATGGATCACTGGTTGCGTTCTTGGCCGACAATGCCCAGCAGAAGGGGGCGCCCTTCTCCAGGACTCGTCTCCGTGGTGACAGCCTCGTTCTGCAGTCCGATCGGATGAGTGCTCAGTTCGAGGGCATCGTATCGGTCGAACAGCGGGTCATAGAGGGGGTGTGGAGCCAGGGAGAACGCTCCGCGAACCTTACCCTGACGCCGGTCGAGAAGGCCGCTGCCGATGGGACCGCCTCTACGACTCCGACTCGCCCCCAGCACCCAGAGCGGCCCTATCCCTATCGCACCGAAGAGATCACGTTTAAGAGCGACGCGGACGGGGCGACACTCGCGGGAACTCTCTCTAGGCCGGAAGAAGAGGGGCCCCACCCTGCCGTGGTGCTTCTTCAGGGATCGGGGGAAAACGGGCGGGACTACGCCTATCGAGGTCATAAATTCTTCCTGGTTCTCGCCGACCACCTGACCCGCCAGGAAATTGCCGTTCTGCGCTACGACCTGCGCGGTGTAGGAGAGTCAGAGGGACGCTTATCAGGGGCAAGTCTTGAGGACCTCGCCCGTGACGCAGCGTCTGCTCTCCGCTTTCTGAAGAACCATCCTAGCGTTGACCCGACACGTGTTGGTCTGATCGGGCACAGTATGGGCGGGATGATCGCTCCCCAGATCCACGACCAATTTGAGCGGACAGCATTCCTCGTCTTGCTGGCCCCGCCGAGCCTGCCTGGCCACCAGGTGCTCTCCAGGCAGAGGGCGCGGATCGCTGACGTCTCGGGGGCTTCGCCTGCGGAAGTCGATTCAATCCGTAAGCAGTCGCGCCAAGTGTTCGAGATTATTCGGTCCGACCGAGACTCTGCGGATGTAGCTTCGCAGCTCAGGCCGATTCTACAGGAAGGGGGTGCCCGGAGTGATCGGCTCCAGTTGAAGGTTGAGGCCAACACTTCTCCGTGGTTCAGGGATTTTGCTCGCTACGATCCCCGGCCCGCACTTCGACAGGTTGACGTGCCAGTCCTTGCGCTTTTTGGAGGGCGGGACCTGGGGGTACCTCCTCAGCAAAACGCGGTGCCGATGCGCTCTGCACTCACGGAAAGTCCGTCCGACCGCGTGTCGGTTCGCGTACTGGAAGAACTCAACCACCGGATGCAACCGGTGAAAACAGAGCAGTCTAGCGAGGTCAGAGAGATTGAGACGACCGTGGCGCCGAAGGTTCTAGAGCAACTCACCAAGTGGATTCGTGAAAATGTCGGGTTCGAGTAGAAGCGTGACACGATAGACTTGGCACATAACACGACTGCTGCACCTGAACCCGGGCTGTTGCCGTTTTCGTGCGCTGTCGGTAGAGCAGTTCATTTCTGTCAGTCGGAAGTGACGAAATGAGCGGATGGAAACCTGTCCGAACGGAGTCGTTCAGTCGGTCTGAATCGGAAAAAACCTTTTCCCATGTCCGGGTCAGGTGAGCGTTCGCGTTATGCGGCTTTGTCGAACATCGATAATGCCGTCGTAGTTGGAGCCTATGACTTCGGCCAACAAAGGTAGGTGACAAACATGAGTGTCAAAGAAATCGAGAACGCAATTACCCAGCTCTCTCCCGAGGAGCTCGTTGAGCTTTCGGCGTGGCTTGCAGACTACCGGGCACAAGTCTGGGACAATCAGATTGAGCGGGATCTTGACGCAGGCCGACTGGATGCCCTTTTGAAGGAGGTCGACGAGGAATATGAAGCTGGGGAGGCCAAACCGTTGTGAAGCACTTCACTCTTCCCCGATTTTGGGAGCATTACCGTGATCTGCCGGATGACATCCAGGACTTGGCGGACCGGAAGTTCGAGTTGCTCAAGTCCAATCCACGCCATCCCTCGCTGCATCTCAAAAAGATCGAAATAAAAAGCAGCTGTGGTCGGTGCGCGTCGGACTGCATTACCGAGCATTGGGAAGAGAGAAGCCCGAGGGAACCGTGTGGTTCTGGATCGGGACGCACGCCGAGTACGACAGACTCATTTCGTGAACGCCTCTCTGCCGCATAACTCGATCGTTATACCCACAAACGTTAGAGGTTGAACCAATTTCAGAGACCAATGACATCTGAAGAGGCGGTTCGCCAACACCTGATTGATCGACTCCAAAACTACGACCAGGAAGGAGCCGAACGGCTTGATGGCGGTTTGGACAAAGCGTTTCTGGAGCGGCGGCTGGGCGAGCTCAACAGCTGGAAGGATGGATGGAAGAAGTGGATATGGATTGTTGCATTCACTCTGGGACTCGCTATGCTTTATGCTCCGGTTGCCTCTGAGGTTGGTGTGGGAGTGGTGCTGGGGGGCGCCGGTTACTTTTTTGGCCTCATCGCTATTATCAACCAGTGGCGTCGCAAGAAAACGATCTACGAAATCCTGGCGGTAATGGCAGATCCGGAGCGAGAAGCGAGCAAGACTGTCGCGTGAGGGATGGCTGGCAGTGTGCAGCAGTTCGGTACGTTAGGCTCGGATGACGACTGATGCGCCGTATAACCCAGCGCTGCGTCCTGATGCCGACAGCGCAGGGGGGTTCTCAGAGTCTGTTTTGATCGCTCTTGTGTAGAAGGCGGCAGTTCTCAGTAGAGGCCGGTGCAGAATCTGCCCTCCCTGCTTCCTCCCGTAGAGAGATTCAAAAGGGCGACCATT
>PXTN01000014.1:0-6151 GCA_003022565.1 Bacteroidetes bacterium QS_3_64_15
CAGAGAAGGTCCGGAGCCTCACCTGTTGGGACTGGATCGAGAAGGCGCTAACACAGCTATCCGACAGACAGGCCACTCTTCGTTAGGCAATTGGTATTATATGCCCGGCGCGGTCGGCCTGGCGTACCGCGGCATGGCCCGGAGCATCGCCGAACAGAACCTCCACGCGGAACCGATCCCCCACAAAGCATACCTCTACGTCCTCCGCGCACTTCTCGCCGTGCGATGGGTGGAGCAGGATCGGGGGCCCGTACCGGTCGAGTTCAACCGCCTCGCCGAGGCGGCCGACTCGACGCCGATCTCCGGGCGGCCATCGACGCTCTCCTCGACCGAAAGCGGGCCGGGGCGGAGCAGGACGCCGGACCGCGCCGTCCCACGATTCATGCCTTCGTCGAGGCCGAACTGGGGCGCCAGGACGACCTGCAGTTTTCCAAACCGGAGAACCGTCCCGGCCTCGAGCCGCTCAATGCCTTCTTCCGCAGCGTACTCAACCGCTCCCCATCTCTTCCCTGAACGCTTCCCTGTCCTTGTCACGGCATCTTCAACGCCCATAAGGCCGGGTTCGGGATCCTTCGCGGGCGACGCAGGTGTGATTGTATCCTTCTGACAAAGTGGCAGGCCGACCGTGTGTTGGTCGAGTCTTTTGCACGCGGAGCCGAGTGCATGCTGTGAACGCCCGTCGTTCAATGCTCACAGCGGCCACTCCCGAACGGCGACCCAGAACACACAATCCTCAACGCACAACCCTCGACGCGTTCATGGACCGCGCCTCCATTCAGGACCGCTTCGGCATCGTCGGCGAGTCCGACGTCATCAAGAACGTCATTGATCAGGCCCGCCAGGTGGCCGACACGGACATCACCGTGCTGCTGCAGGGCGAGAGCGGGGTCGGCAAGGAGCTGATTGCCGAGGTGCTGCACGAGCTGTCCACGCGCCGCCACGAGCCGATGGTGGTGGTCAACTGCGGCGCCATCCCGGAGGGGCTCATCGAGAGTGAGCTGTTCGGGGCCGAGAAGGGGGCCTACACCGGGGCCGTCGAGGAACGGGTCGGCTATTTCGAGGAGGCGGACGGCAGCACCATCTTCCTCGATGAGATCGGCGAGATGCCGCAGGAAGCGCAGGTGCGCCTGCTCCGTGTGCTGGAGACGGGCCGATTTACCCGCGTCGGGGCGTCGCAGCAGCAGCAGGTAGACGTCCGCATCGTGGCGGCGACGAACAAGAACCTCGCGGAGGAGGTGCAGGAGGGCCGCTTCCGGAAAGACCTGTACTACCGCCTGAGCACGGTCCTCATCGACATCCCTCCGCTTCGGGAGCGCCCAGAGGACATCCTGCCCATCTTCGAGACGTTTCTCCACCGGTTTGCACAGGAGTACAACTCGTCCCGGAAGCAGCTGGCGGAGGACGCGACGGAGCTCCTGCAGACCTATCGCTGGCCCGGCAACGTGCGCGAGCTCCGCAACATCGCCGAGCAGGTAGCGGTGCTGATGCGCGAGCAAGAAGTGTCGGTCGACGACCTGCGGCCCCTTCTGCGCGACATCGGCCAGGCGTCCGCCTCCACGGACCTGATGCGGGTGGAGTCCGAACCGCAGGCTCCGAATGCCGAGCGGGGATCGGAGCCGGACCTCCGCCGGCACGAGCCGCTGTACCGGGCCATGCTGGAGATGCGGATGGACATGCGTGAGTTGAAGGAGCGCGTCAGCTCCTTCATGTCCAATGTCGGAGTCGTCGTGCCCCGCGAGGTGGCCGAGCGCGGGGACTTTCCGGGCGACTACGACGACTTTGTGGTGGCGAACAGCGGCAACAGGCCCGAGCCCGCCCGTCCACGCCGCGGCCACGACCAGCGGCGGGGCGAGAGCGAGGTCGATTCTATCATGCGGGACGTCGTCTACGAGGTCAGCGAGGAGGGACCGGCCCGCCCGAGGCCGCGTGCAGAGCGCCCCTCGGCCCCGGAGCCGACGCCGCCTGACTCAACCGACGCCGAGGCGGAGGCGACCCCGGACGCGTCCGACGAGCCCGACGAGCTGGACGAACTGCCGACCCTCGAAGAGGCCGAGAAGCAACTCATCAGCCGCGCCTTGAAGCGATTCGAGGGCAACCGTCGCAAGACGGCCCAGGCCCTCGGCATCAGCGAGCGCACGCTCTACCGCAAGCTCAAGGACATCGATGAGGACCTGTAGCTTGTTCGGCTCGCTGCGCTCGCCTGTTGTGTGTTGTGGGTTGACTGGGACACCTCTGGAGCTCATACTGACGTGAACCGATGACTGACGTGTAGAAATGAGAACCAACTCACAACCCAAAACCCACAACCATCCACACATCGCCAGCCGTCTTCGGAGCGGACCTGTACTGGGGCTTCTGGTTGCCCTCGCCGTAAGTCTCTCCGGCTGTGCCGTCTACAGCTTCAGCGGCGCCAGCATCCCGTCCCACCTCGAAACGATCGCCATTCCCATCGCTCAGGACAACAGCTCCAGCCCCGTCAACCGGCTGGGCACCGACCTGACAAATCTGCTGACCGACCGGTTCGTCGACCGCACGAGCCTCTCACTCACGACCGATGACTCCGGCGCCGACGCCCTCCTTGCCGCCCGCATCCAGCGGTACACGAACGAGCCCACCGGCGTCAGCGGCGATGAGCGCGCCACCACCAACGAGGTGACCCTCGAAGTGCAGGTCCGATACGTCGACCAGAAAGAAGATGAGGAGCTCGTCAGCCAGACCTTTCGCGGCGCCGCCAGCTACGATCCCGCGGAGGCCGGGCTCGAAGGCGAACGACAGGCAGCACGAAACGCCCTGGAAAACGCGGCCGACGACATCTTTAGCACGGCGACGTCGAACTGGTAATCGCACTGCCCAAGGTTACCCCGTGCCGTCGAAGAGGGACGGAATGTCGATCGTTCGGACCCCGTCGGCGTCCCCGACGATCATCTGGCCGGAGCCCCGCAACTGGGCCCCGCCAAATTCCCCGTCCTTCCGGAGCGCGTAGAACTTTACGTCGAAATTGGGCTCGCCCCGGTCGTTGACAAGGCGAGGGACCGTCGTGTTCTCCGCGATGCGGCGGCAGGCAAACAGGCAGGCCTCCTCCGGCGCGTCGCCCTCGCGCATCCGCTCCACGATGAGGTAGCTCGACAGGTTTTTGAGGTTGGCCTCGCCCCGCCCTGTAGAACCTGCCGCGCCCACGTCGTTGTCGGCGTACAGGCCAGCCCCTACGACCGAGGTGTCCGCCACCCGGCCGGGGATCTTGTAGAAAAGGCCGCTGGTGGTCGTTACCGAGCCGACGTTGCCGTTGGGGGCAAGCGCCGAGCAGTGGATGGTGCCGTAGTGCCGCTGCACGTCCCGCAGCTTGGCCCCCAGCCCCTCGGCCTTCAGGCTGTCGGGCGGCAGGTAGTTGTCGTCTTCCGAGAGATTTTCTTTCCATTCGACCCAGATCGTGCGGGCCTGCTCGGTGAGGAGGTCTTTCGTCTCGAAGCCGTGCATCCGGGCAAACTCCTTCGCCCCCTCTCCCACCAGGCGCACGTGGTCGGTCCGCTCCATCACCGCGCGAGCCACCTTCGAAGGCACCGGGATGTCTTCGAGGACGGCCACCGCCCCGGCCCGGTGCGTCGTACCCTCCATCACGCCCGCCTCCAGTTGCACGGTGCCGTTGGCGTTCGGGATGCCGCCGTACCCGACGGTAATGTCGTCCGGATCCCGCTCGACGATATTCACGCCGTCGATGACGGCGTCGAGGGCCGAGCCGCCCTCCTCCACCACCGTCAGGGCCTGCTCGACCGCCGGCCGGCCGTTACTGCTCGATACGACGAGGGGCCCTTCCGCCGAGAACGACGGATCAGCTCCCTGGGCGGCCTGGGGCAGAAGGGCAGCCCCGGCCCCGGCCATCGAGGCCTGCTTCAGAAAGGTGCGGCGCGACGGTGCGGACGAGGGTCCTTCAGTGGACATGAGTTTCAAGCTGCAATTGGTGGGGACGATACGCGTGTCTGGAGAAGGTAACAAGCAACGGTGAGAAGCAAAACCGCGCCGGTCACGGACCGCGGGGGCGTCAATACATCGCCGACGAGCGCGCGTCATGACAGCGGGCGTACTCCACCATCGTCGGAGCGTAGTCCGGAAAGGCTGGACACGCGATGTCCGTGCCGTCGAGTGCCGCCTGTGTGTTCGACGCGTCGTAGGACGACGGGTGGTCGAAGTAGTTAATGAGCTCCGGCGCGATGCCGAGGATGCGCCCCACGCCGGTGTTCATGAGGCCCCGCGCGACGCCCGGGGGCACCGGCACGTACGTCACCGTCATGCCCAACAGATCGGCGAAGAGCTCCATGATGGCCTGCGCCGTAAGCGGCTGCGGATCGGTGAGGTGGAAGACCGTCCCCTCGTGCCCGCCGGTGGTCATGAGGTGCACCATCGCGTCGATCACAAAGTCGACCGGCACCAGGTTCACCGGCTCGGTGCCCGAGCCCACACGGGTCATGAGCGTGTACCTCGGCAGCGTTCGGAGCGCGTTCAGGACAAAGTACGGCCCGTCGAACTTGTCCGTCTCACCCGTCTCCGAGTCGCCCACCACGATGCTGGGGCGGAAAATGAGGGTGGGGATCTCGTCCATCCGATCCTGCACCAGCACCTCGGCGTGGTACTTGGTCTCCTCGTAGAAATTTTTAAACCCGGCGTCGTGGACGAGTTCGTCTTCGTAGATGGTGCCGGTGCGTGTGCCCGATACGTAGGCGGAGCTGACGTAGCCGAACCGCTCCAGGTTGGGGCTCTCCGCGAGCAGGTCGAGCACGTGCCGCGTGCCGTCGACGTTGACCTGCCAGCCCACGTCCCGCGGGACCGACAGGTCGTACACAGCGGCGAGGTGGACAGCGTTTGTGATTTGGTCCGCCACGTCGTCGTACTGATCGCCGAGGGCCAGATCCGGCTCGGTAATGTTGCCGGGCAGCACCGAGGCCCGGTCGTCCAGCTCGAGGTCGGCGAGGAGCGCATGGGTGCGGGCCTCGAACTTGGGCTGGACGAGCAGGAGAAACGATTGCTCCGGCTTTGTCACGGCCAAAGCGCGCAGGAGCCGCGTGCCAAGGAAGCCAGGGACGCCGGTGAGGAAGGTCATGCGGGGAAGAACCGAAAATGACGTAAGACGACAAAACAGCGTCCCGGAACCCTGGGTGTCGGAGAGCCCTGGTGCTAGGGCTCAAGGCGACCGCAGACGGCCGACCGCGGACCGCGGCAAGGCGGCTGCACTCTGCGACAGAGAATCCCGGACTACAAAATACGCTAGAATCCGGAAGAGGTGCCACGGCTCTCTTCCGCGAGGACGAATGTGGAACCAGCCTCGATCTCAGTGTGTGCAGATAGTACGATAGAATGTAGCGTATAGGACATCAACTGACTCACTGCCCGAAATCTACCTATGTCTACGACAGCCCAGCAGACCTTCCCGCCCAAGACCGAGGACGACTGGGTGCGCCGCGTGGCGGACTGGGACGATGCCACCGCGAACGCAAAGATTCGACAGGGTCTCCCCATTGCCCTCGTGGTGCGTCTCCAGGAGCTGTTGGACCTCACCGACGAGCAGACGGCCCGTCTCATCGGTCGCTCCCGGAGCACGTACTCCCGCCATCGAAAACAGGAGACCGAGCTTGGGGTCTCCGAAGCAGAGCGGGCCGTGCGCTACGCGCGTCTCCTGGCCCTGGCGGCCGAAACGTTCGACCGTCTCGACGACGCCGCGGCGTGGATGCAGGAGCCGAACCGGGCCCTGGACGGAGAGACGCCGCTGGAGGTAGCCGAGACGGATCCCGGTGCCACCCTTGTCCGGGACCTTCTGCTCGGCGTGCAGCATGGATTCGTGCTATGACGCGGAGCCGTAGGGTCCCACTGTGCCGCTTACTGCCCCTACTCGTCTCCCTCAGTGTCCCGTGGCCACCCATCGCATCGTCCGCGTAACCCATCGCCAATACGCCGGAGAGGCGTACTCGGGGGAAGTGGGGCTCTACGCCGCCGGGCGCTGGCATCGCCGCGGACGGCTCGTGGCGTACGCGGCGGAATCGCTCCCCCTCGCGACCCTGGAAAAGATCGTGGCCATCAACGACCTACAGCGGCTCCGTGCGATGGTCTACGTCCCGGCCCACCTCGACGAGGAGGCACTTTGGATCCCGGTGCTCGACCGCCT
>PXTN01000014.1:6167-6907 GCA_003022565.1 Bacteroidetes bacterium QS_3_64_15
CCTGCCCGACGGCTGGGACCAGCGCCCCCCCACCGCGGCGTCCCGGGACTTCGGCACCGACTGGCTCGAATCGGAGCGCTCGCCCGCCCTCCAGGTGCCGTCCGCCCTTTTCCCCACCGAGGCCCGCAACTACGTCCTCAACTCCGCTCATCCTGAGTTCGACGCTGCCGTGCAGGTGGACGAACCTCAGCCGCTCAACCTCGATCCGCGTATTGAGACGCGGCCCGGAGAGAAGTCACCGTAGCCCGTTCCGCCCCGAGACCGCCGACGGGATCGGCCTGTCCCAATTCTCCGCAAAGGGAGGATCCATCCCCCGCCCCCCTCATATCCGCGACTGCAGATCACCCCAGAACGGCCCCTCGAATCGAAATCAGACCCTCATGACTCATCCCTCATGACTCATCCCTCATGACTCACAACTCATGACGCGACCCCGGCACTCGACCCCGTAAACGCCCCCCCTACCGAACGCTGAACCCATCACCCTTAACGCCCACGCTCCCATGCCCGATACGCTTTCGAGGACACCCGATGTCGACCGCGACCTCGCCCTCGACCACGGCCTCACCGACGACGAGTACGACGAGATTCTGGATCGGCTCGGGCGCACGCCCTCGTTCGTGGAGCTGGGCGTCTACTCAGTGATGTGGAGCGAGCACTGTTCCTACAAGAACTCGATCGCCCTGCTCCAAACGCTGCCTACGGAAGGGGAGCACCTGCTGGCGGAGGTGGGCGAGGAG
>PXTN01000015.1 GCA_003022565.1 Bacteroidetes bacterium QS_3_64_15
CGACCCGATGCCGCACACCCACGTAGTAACCACGACCACGCACAAGACGCTCCGCGGCCCACGCGGCGGCATGATCCTGGTGGGGGAAGATTACGAAAATCCCTTCGGCAAGACGGCCCGCAAGAGCGGGCGCACCAAGATGATGAGCGAATTGCTCGACTCGGCCGTCTTCCCCGGCACGCAGGGCGGCCCCCTTATGCACGTGATTGCCGCGAAGGCCGTGGCGTTCAAGGAGGCGCTCCGTCCCGACTTCCGCGACTACTCGCAGCAGATCGTCGAGAACGCAAAGGCAATGGGGGCGGCCCTCAGAGAGCGGGGGTACGACCTCGTCTCCGGCGGCACCGACAACCACCTCGTCCTCATCGACCTGCGCAACAAAGGGCTTACCGGCAAGACGGCCGAGCAGGCCCTCGAAGAAGCCGGCATCACGGCCAACAAGAACATGGTCCCCTTCGACGACAAAGGTCCCTTCGTAACGAGCGGGCTGCGCCTGGGCACCCCGGCCATGACCACGCGCGGCTTCGGCCCGGACGAATTTATCCGGGTGGCGGAGATGATCGACCGCGTCCTTCAGGATCCGGAGGACCAGGAGGTACAGTCGGACGTCGAGCGGGAGGTCAACGCCCTCTGCAATCAATTTCCGCTGTACGATGTCGCCGTGGCGTAGAAGGGAACGCCCCCCTGCGTCGGGCGGTTCATGTTTCGTGTTTTACTCTTCGGCCCTCGCCCTGTCCTATTCACCGTTGATTCTCGTGCGCTCCCATGCCGTCGATGGACCGCGGTACATTTAGCTCCTCGTCCCGGGCCGAGCTCATCGAGATCGGTCGCCGCCTCTACGAGCGGGCCCTCGTGCGCCGCGAGGATGAACTCATCACCGACCCGCGTGGACAGCCGATCGGATGGCTCCTGGACACGCGGATGCCCATGCTGGACGGAGAGCTGTTCACGGAGGTGGGAGTCGTGCTCGCCGATCGCCTGCGGGAGCGCCGTGCGCACCAGATTGTGGGATACGGGTTTGGCGCGCATCCTCTCGTGTGTAGTGTATTGTCCGTGGACGACGGGGACGGATTCAAGGGGGGGCTCGTCCGGGAGGAGCGGAAGGAGCACGGGCGCCGGCGACTCGTGGAAGGCCCCATTGACGCCGACGAACCGGTCGTGATGGTTGACGACATTATCAACAGTGGTCGCAGCGCCTCCGATGCCCTCACCCTCCTGCGCGGGGCCGGCTTCACGGTCGAGGGGCTCCTGACGCTGTTCAACTTTACCTGGAGCAGCGGCCAGTCCCGAGTCGAGGCCGAGGGGCTCTGGGTCGACTCGTTGCTCGACCTCAATCTGCAGGAGGGAACGAGCAGCAGCTCGGACAGCGTGTAGGTTTGCGTTAGGCGTTGGGAAAGCGTGGCGGTAGATTGTTGAGTCCCATTAGATCACAGTCGTAGTCGTATGCCGGAGGTCCCTTCGTCACAGACAGAGACCCCTGCCGGGGTGCAGGGCGACGGGGCGCCGAGCGACCCCCCTGATGAGGAGGGCGTCATGCCCTTCCTCGCCCATCTCGAGGAGCTCCGGTGGACCCTAATCAAGAGTGGCATCGGGGTCCTCATCGCCATCGCCGGGTGTGCGCTCTTCAGCAGATGGATCGTGGACCGCGTCCTCATCGGGCCCACGCGGCCGAGCTTTTTCATGTACGACGTGCTGGCCCTACAGCCCGAAAGCTTGGAGCTGCTCAATCGGACGATTACCGGCCAGTTCTTTGCGGACATTGGCACCATCGTCGTCGTGGGTCTCATCGCCGGCTCACCGGTCGTCGTCTTTTACTTTTGGCGCTTTATCGAGCCGGCCCTCTACCCCAGCGAAAAGAAGGGGATGCGCTTCTCGGCGGTGTTTGCAACGTTCTTCTTTCTGCTCGGCGCAGCGTTTGGGTACCTCATCCTCACTCCGCTGGCCCTTCAATTCTTTGCCCAGTACACCCTTTCGGAGCAAATCATCAACCAGTTCGACATCATGACCTACTTCAGCATGGTGACGTTCTGGACGCTGGGCACGGGCCTACTCTTCGAACTACCGGTGGCGGTCTACTTCCTAGCCAAGGTGGGGATCCTGACGCCCGAGGCGATGCGGACCTACCGCAAGTACGCGCTCCTCGTGGTGCTCGGTGTGGCGGCGTTTCTCACCCCGCCGGATCCCATCTCGCAGATCATCGTGGCCGTGCCGCTTTTGGGCCTATACGAGCTCTCGATCTACGTGGCCAAATGGGTGGCGCGGCGCCGGGCCCAGAAGCTCGGGATGGCGGATGAGTAGCCTGTCGAGGCGCGGCCCCGGACGCGCCCACCACGGCCCTCTCCTTACGTTCTTCATGTCACATCAGTATTGAGTGGAGCGATCATGAACAGCACACGCGTGAGAACGTCGCTCCTAGGACTCGCGCTCACGGCGTCGATGGGACTCGGCGTAATCGTCGGATTTTCCGCGTCCGACGACGACCTGTTCGAGCTCCGGAAAAGCCTTCGCATTTTTGGGGCGGTGTACGAAGAGGTCGTGACCGGATACGTCGAGCCGGTGGACCCGAGCCACCTCATGCGGGTGGGCGTGGATGCCATGCTGGAGGACCTCGACCCCTACACCTCGTTCATCGACCAATCGGACAGTGATCGTCTCGACATCATTACCCAGGGGCAATACGGAGGCGTGGGACTCGAGGTGGGCCGCCGGAACGGCGAGGTCACGGTCATCTCGCCTGTGGCCGGGGCCAACGGGTACGACCAGGGCGTGCGGACCGGCGACGTCATTACCGAGGTCGCTGGACAAGCGACGGCCCCGCTGTCGATCGAGGACGTCGAGACGCTGCTTCGTGGGGAGCCCGGCACCACCGTCCGCATCACCGTGGAGCGGGAAGGCGCCCCGACGCCCCGTACGTTGACCCTCACCCGCGAGCAAGTGGAGGTGGCGGACGTCACGTACTCGGGGCGGATTGGAGCCGACGATGCTTTCGGGTACGTCAAGCTGGAACGCTTTACCCGCGACGCGCCCGGCGCCGTCGAGTCAGCACTGACGGATCTCCAGAGGACGGGGCCGCTCCAGGGCGTCGTGCTCGACCTGCGCGACAATCCCGGCGGGCTGCTCCGGGCGGCCGTGGGCGTTACGGAGCTGTTCGTGTCTCAGGGCTCGGTCGTCGTCTCGACCCGGGGGCGGAAGGATAGTGTCGGCACTACCTACACGAGCAGCCGTGCCCCCCTCCTGCCCGACGTCCCGGTCGTCGTGCTCGTGAACGGCCAGAGCGCTTCGGCGAGCGAAATTGTGGCGGGGGCAATTCAGGACCACGACCGGGGCGTGGTCATGGGGACGACGACCTACGGGAAGGGCCTCGTGCAGAACGTTCGATCGCTGCCCCACAATACGGCGCTTAAGCTGACGACGGCCCAGTACTACACGCCGAGCGGCCGCACCATTCAGGCCTTGGGGTCGGCGGCCCGGGACACCAGTACGTCCGCGCCGGCGAACTGGACCCACGAAACCGACCGGGGGCGTACGGTGCGCGACGGCAACGGCATTCGCCCCGACGTGCGGGCTCCGGCGCCCTCGCCGAGCCCCCTGGAGCAGGCGCTGACGCGACGTGCCGCGTTCTTCCGCTACGCCAATCACCACGCCGCCACCCACGACACGCTCGCCACCGACTTTTCGGTCGACGACGCGGAGCTGACGGCGTTCCGGGACTGGCTCAACCGCGAGGACCTCCAGTACCCCATCCAGGCCGAGCGGTCGCTCGACTCGCTCCGGGCACGGATCGCGGCTCACGGCTACGAAGACGTGACGGACGAGGCGGCGGCGCTCAAGGAGGCCCTGCAGGAGTCGAAGGCGGCGGCCTTCCCCCGTCATGCCTCGGACCTCCAGCGGCATCTGAAGCGCGAAATCCTGGCCCGCTATGTCTCGGCCGACCGCCAGGTAGCCGCCCTGCTGCCCGGCGACGAGCAAGTGACGGCGGCGATGGGTCTGCTCCGGGACTCCGACCGGTACGCGCAGCTCCTGATGCCGACGGACGAGCGTTGAAGTGGGCAGGCGAAGTGGGCGTGGTGGAGCTTCGCACTGCTCGCCGTCGCGGTGGCCGGACGGTTGGTCTGGGGGGCGGTCGGAGGGTAAGAGCGCGTGGGCGTTTGGGAGTGGGAGAGAAGGAGTTTGAGAACCTGGAACTCCATGTGAACCAGGACTCGCCGGTCGTCACACCCCCACGCCCACACGCAACCATGTCCCTCTCCCAGCGCTTTTTTGCCCACACCCTCGCCTGGGGCGACGATGCCCAGCACCGCCTCTACGGCGACCGCAAGCGACAGCTCTTCGCGGACCTGGAGGGCACGGTCGTCGAAATTGGGCCGGGGACGGGCGTCAACCTGCCGTACCTGCCCGGTGGCCTCCGCTGGATCGGCCTGGAGCCGAATCCCCGCATGCACGGCTACATCCAGGAACGACTAGAGAACCGCGACCTCGACGCCACCCTCCGCACCGATCCTGCCCAGGACACCGACCTGCCGGACGACAGCGTCGACGCCGTCATCAGCACACTCGTGCTCTGCTCCGTGCCCAACGTGGCGGCCACCCTCACTGAACTGCGCCGCATTCTGCGGCCCGGCGGGCGCCTTCTCTTCATCGAGCACGTGGCGGCCGAGACGCACACCCCGCTCTGCTGGTTTCAGCACGGCATCCGCCCCCTCTGGAAGGCCGTGGCCGACGGCTGCCGCCCCGACCGCCGCACGGGCGCACACCTGCAACGGGCCGGCTTCTCCTCGGTCGCAATCGACCGCTTCCACATCGGGATGCCGCCGGTGTCGCCGCACATCGTGGGCACGGCGACGAAGTGAGCCCCCTGCCAGTGTTGTCAGAGGGCGTGAGGGCCGGAGTACGTGAGGCGAGGTGCGGAACGAGACCGGGTCGCGTGGTGGTGCAGGGATCGTCGCACTGTCATGCCGATTCGTCACAGACCCTTGTCCGCCGCCAATGCCGCTCTCCTCGCTCGGGCTGTTGCTCGCGACGCCGATCACGTGCTCGTCGCATTCGCAAGCTTCCTCCGGCACGGTGGGAAGGAGTCGGGACGTTCCGGGGTCCACCCAGCGCGTCGTGTTCACGCGTTCTCGTCCTTTGCGGCGGGCGTACCGCGAAAATTCGCGGATCCAAGGCGATGAACACATGTATGGACGACGAGCTCAAAACGGGCCTGTAGCTCAGCCTGGATAGAGCATCGGCCTTCGGAGCCGAGTGTCGGGGGTTCGAATCCTCCCGGGCCCGCACACCCGCCTTCAGCATCGCTGAGGGCGGGCTTGCGGTTATGGATCCAGGGTCCAACCTCAAAAACGGGCTCACCACCACGAGGCCCGTCCCACCGGTGGTGGACGTCCTCAGATCCTGCGAACAGTTCCGGACGAAGCGTCTCGCATCCGCCGCCTCGCCAACCTGCCCCGGCGGAGCGCCGAGTGCGCTCGCCGAGCCGATCCGGCGCATGGAGAGCATGCGGATAGATGGGCCACCGGCATGGGCGATCTCGTTCCCGACGACCACTGACGCGCAGTGGTCAGTTTTCCGAGCCCCCCGAGGCCTGCTCGTCGGACGTGAGTTCCCGGACGAGACGGTCGGCGCTGTACACCGTCCGGAGCGCCTCCAGGATGCCCCGCGCGTCCACCGCCACCGCGCGGGCCGACTGGTTTCGGTAGAGATACTCGTTAGGCAGCGCCTCCATGTTGCTATCGAAGACGACCCCCACGACCTCCAGGTCCTCGTTCAGGAGCGGGGACCCCGAGCTGCCCCCCGAAATGTCGACGGTGGACACGAGATTGAGGGGCGTCTCGAGGTCCAGAGAGTCGGCGGCGGTGACCCATCGCGCGGGGAGCGACCATGCCTCCTGGTTGTGCGAGAAGTAGCGGTCGTAGAGCCCGTTGAAGGTGGTGAACGGCGGGGCCGTCGTTCCATTGTAGCGATACGGCTGCACGCGCCCGCC
>PXTN01000016.1 GCA_003022565.1 Bacteroidetes bacterium QS_3_64_15
CACCACCGCCTGCACGACCCGACCCGAAGCCGGGGCGAGGCGACCGTGGTGATCGGCGGCGGCGACTCGGCAGCGGAAGCGGCCATTGCGCTGGTGGAGGAGGGGGCCGACGTCACGCTCTCCTACCGGCGCGACGAGTTTGTGCGGCCGAAGGAGGAGAACGTGGAGCGTCTTTACGAGCTGGCCACCTACCACGAGGACACGGGCAGCCTCACCCTCAAGATGCCGACCGATGTGGAGGAGATCGGGGACGACGAGGTGGTGCTCTCGGACGAAGACGACGAGACAGAAACGATCGAGGCGAGCCGTGTCTTCGCCATGATCGGGCGGAAGGCGCCGCTCGACTTCTTCCGGCGCTCCGGCATCGAACTGCGCAACGACTGGGGGGAGGCCCCCGACTCGATCAAGGAGGCCCTGTCGTCCCTCGACTGGCTCGGGCGCCTCAACTGGAGCCGCATCGGGGCGCTGGCGGCCTTTTTGGCCTTCATGACGGCCATCTTCAGCTGGAAAGAGAGCGGTGGGTGGCTCTACCAGGTCGCCCAGTCGGCCAATGCGCTTCCCTTTCGGCTCGAGGACGCCGTCTCCGGAGTGGCGCCCCACAGTCTAGCGGGCGTGACGCTCACTTCAATGCAGTCGCCCTCCTTCTACTACACGTTCGCGTATTCGGCCATCGTGGTCATCTTCGGCTACCGCCGGATCGTGCGGCGCAAAACCCCCTACATTCGGTGGCAGACCATCACGCTCGCGGCCATTCAGGTGGTGCCGCTCTTCCTCCTGCCCGAGATCATCCTGCCCTACCTGGGAGGCAACGGCCTGCTTCCCGAAGCGATGCTCAACGGCCTCTTCCCTACCAGCGAGTGGGCCGCCCACGGCCGGGAGTACTGGCGGGCTTACGGCTTTATTCTGGCCTGGCCGCTGATGGTCTACAACGTGTTCACGCAGGATCCCCTCTGGTGGTGGCTCGGGATCTGCTTCGTGCAGACGTTCGTTCTCATTCCCGGCATGATTTATTTCTGGGGCAAGGGGGCCTATTGCGGGTGGATCTGCTCCTGTGGGGCCCTCGCCGAAACGCTGGGGGACGAATACCGCGACACCATGCCCCACGGTGAGGGCTGGAACAAGCTCAACTTCGCCGGGCAGATCATCATGGTCGTGGCGTTCGTGCTGCTCGGCCTGCGCATCATCAGTTGGATCTGGCCGGGCGGATGGGCCGAAACGACGTACGACGCCGTCCTCTTCGGACGGGCCTTCGGCGTTCCGTTCCTCAACTACGCCTGGTTCGTCGACGTGCTCCTCGCGGGCATGATCGCGTTCGGCGTATACTTTTGGCTCAGCGGGCGCTTCTGGTGCCGCTTCTTCTGCCCCCTGGCGGCGCTCATGCACATCTACGCCCGCTTCAGCCGCTTTCGCATCCTGGCCGACAAGAAGAAGTGCATCTCCTGCAACGAGTGCACGAGCGTGTGCCACCAGGGCATCGACGTGATGTCGTTCGCGCAGAAGGGCGAGCCGATGAACGACCCGCAGTGCGTCCGGTGCTCGGCGTGCGTGGAGACGTGCCCGACTGGCGTGCTGGAGTTCGGGCAGGTGCAGCCCAATACCGGCGAGGTCATCCACCGCGACACGCTGGAGGCCTCCCTGACGCGGATTCAGGAGCACGAGACCGGCACGACCGAGCCCGCCGCCTCGACGGCGTAAAGCAGCACGCGTCTCGGGTCGGCGCATCGGGTGAGACTCGACACTCCCCCGGCTAACCCGGATTTCTCACGGGACGCTACTGCGACTTCAGAGACGGCCCAATCTGCTCATTTTTACTCCTCGACGATGCGTGGCATCGCCTGCGGTGCGCAAGTGGCATCTTGAACCGCCTCTTGTGTCTCGCTACGCCTCTCGTGAGAAAACCGGGCTAAAGCCGAGAGTCCTATTGCCCCCTCGCGCTCTTCCAATACGATAGCGCAGACTCCACAACGCAGTCAGGTGGACCGTCGAGCGTGGGGCGCACGTGCTGGAGGACCTCAACCGCGCGCTGGACGTTGTCTTCGGTGCCACCGGGCTCAGATCACTAGACGATGGGAACGTGGCCGCACGTGTCCCGAAGGCTCTCAGGGTGCCGTCGACGGATCGGCTCGAAGCCCGGCCCGAGTCGTATCGTTGCGACGCGCTGCCGCCGGACGTACCGGTGGGGGCCATGGAGGCCGGAACGACGCACGGCTGGCACCACCTCGTCGGCGACGACGGGGCCGTGGTCGGGCTCGACCGCTTCGGCCTCTCGGGGTCTGGGGAGGGGGTCTGCGAAGAGATTGACTTCACCGTCGACCGCATCGTCGACGTTATCCGCGAGGTCCCCGAACCAGCCTCCGGGCGTGCAACCACAGCCTAGAATCCAACAATGCGTACAGGCGTCCCGCACCACAGGCATGACCTTCGGCCCCCGGGACGCCTCAACACCTCCACCAATCTACACAGCCGACATGTCCACGACCCAGACTGCTCAAGCTCCGACTCTTGCCGCCCGCGATGAGGGCCAGTCCCTCTGGCTCGACTACATCCGCCGCAGCCTCATGACGAGCGGCCAGCTCGACCGGCTCATCGAGGAGGACGCCCTCCGCGGCCTCACCTCCAACCCCGCCATCTTCCAGAAGGCCATCGGCGGGAGCGATGAGTACGACGACGCCATTGCCGCCTTCCTCGACGAGGATCCGTCGATGCAGCCCAGTGAAATCTACGAGCGCTTGGCCATCGAGGACATCCGCCGTGCCGCCGACATTCTGCGCCCGGTCTACGACGAGACGGGAGTCGACGGCGTGGTGAGCCTGGAGGTCTCTCCCCATCTCGCCCACGACACGGAAGGCACCATCGAGGAGGCGCGCCGTCTTTGGAACGCCGTGAACCGGCCCAACCTCATGATCAAGGTGCCGGCCACCGACGCGGGCATCCCTGCCATCGAGCAGCTGCTGAGCGAGGGGATCAATGTCAACGTCACCCTCATGTTCTCGCTCGACCACTACGAGAAGGTGGCCCAGGCCTACCTCGACGGCCTCCGCCGGGCCGACGATCCGAGCGGCATTGTCTCGGTGGCCTCCTTCTTCGTGAGCCGCGTGGCGCGGGAGGTCGACAACCGGCTCGATGAACGAGGCCTGACCGACGAGGTCGACTTCGACGGCAGCGACGTGGCCATCGCCAACGCCAAGAGGGCCTACCAGCGCTTCCGCAAGATCTTCCACGGCGACGCGTTTGCCGACCTGCGCGAGCAGGGCGCCTTCGTGCAGCGTCCGCTCTGGGCCTCCACCAGCACCAAGGACCCGGCCCGCTCGGACGTGCTGTACGTGGAGTCGCTCATCGGCACGGAGACGGTCAACACCATTCCGCCCCACACGCTCGACGCGTTCCGCGACCACGGCACCGTAGCGGGACAGACCGTAGCGTCCGACCTTGACCGCGCCGAAGAGGTGCTCGCGCGGCTCGACGAGGCCGGCATCGACCTCGACGACGTGACCGAAACGCTCCAGGCTCGGGGCGTGGAGAAGTTTGCGAACCCGTTCGATGAGCTGATGGAGACCCTCGAACAGAAGCGCGAGGATATTCGCGGCCAGAAGCCCGACCCCGTCTCCTTTCACCTCCACGACGTTGAGGATCGCGTGGCGGAGCGGCTGGACACCTGGCGCGAGACCGACTTTGCATGTCGAATGTGGCGTCACGACCCCAGGCTCTGGGCCGACGAGGACACGCCCGAGATCACCAACCGCCTTGGGTGGCTCGGCCTGCCCGACTCGATGCAGGAGCAGGCCGAGGAGATTACGGCGTTCGCCGACGACGTGCATGCCAACTTCGACGACGTAGTGGTGCTGGGCATGGGCGGCTCCAGCCTCGCCCCGGACGTGTTCAGCTCGGTGTTCGAGGCGGCGGACGGCTATCCGGAGCTCACGGTGCTCGACAGTACCCATCCGGACGCCGTCACGGCCCTCGCCGACGGCCTGAACCTCGCCCGCACGCTCTTCGTCGTCGCCAGCAAGTCGGGCACCACCACCGAGACGCTCTCCTTCTTCCGCTACTTCTGGGACCGGGTCTCGGGCGTCACCGACACGCCGGGCGACCACTTCGTGGCCACCACCGATCCGGGCTCGAACCTGGAGGAACTGGGGCGGGAACGGGACTTCCGCGCCGTCTTCCTCGCCCCCCCTGACGTGGGCGGGCGCTACTCGGCGCTCACGCCCTTCGGCCTCGTGCCGGCGGCCCTCATGGGCATCGACCTGCAGCAGCTCCTCGACCGGGCGTGGTCCACCGAGGCGGGGTCCGACTTCTGCGTGGAGGCGC
Organism: Bacteroidetes bacterium QS_3_64_15; assembly: GCA_003022565.1. Taxonomy (GTDB): domain Bacteria; phylum Bacteroidota; class Rhodothermia; order Rhodothermales; family Salinibacteraceae; genus Salinibacter. The sequence continues at coordinate 4,312 of PXTN01000016.1, forward strand.
CGAACAATTCCGGGCTCGAGCTGGGCGCGGCGCTGGGCGAGCTGGCCGAAGCGAGGCGCGACAAGATCACGTTCGTCACCTCTCCCACGCTGGACTCCCTCCCCGCGTGGCAGGAACAGCTCATCGCCGAGAGTACCGGCAAGGACGACACCGGCATCGTCCCCGTCGCCGACGAGCCGCTTGCCGATCCTGACCACTACGGCGACGACCGCGCCTTCGTCTACCTTTACCTCCACGGCGAACAGGACCGGGCCACAATTGGAACGCTTGACGCCCTCGACGAGGCCGGGCATCCCGTCATCAGCATCCGGCTCAACGACCGGTACGACCTCGCCCGCGAGATGTACCGGTGGGAGATGGGCGTCGCCGCCGCTGGAGCCGTGCTGGGCATCCATCCCTTCAACCAGCCGAACGTGGAGGCTGCGAAGCGGCTTGCCCGCGAGGCCATGCAATCCCGACAGTCGTCGGGAGGGACCGACGGCGAGACGCACACTATCTCCGCCGACGACACGGGGCCCCTTGAGCAGGCCCTCGGCGACTGGCTGGGCGACGCCGACGACACGAGCTACCTCGGCGTGCAGGCGTACCTGGCTCCCACCGACGAGACGACGACGGCGCTAACTGACCTCGTCGACGCGCTCCGCGACCGCACCGGGCTCGCCACCACGCTCGGCTACGGCCCGCGCTTTCTCCACTCCACCGGCCAGCTGCACAAGGGCGGCCCGCCCAACGGCCTCTTCCTGCAGCTCGTGGACACGCCGAGCAGCGAGGTCCCCGTGCCGGAGACTGACTACACCTTCAAAGAGCTCATCGCCGCCCAGGCCACGGGCGACTACCAGGCGCTCCGGGAGGCGGGTCGCACGGTTCTTCGAGTGCGTGTCGATTCTTCAGAGCTTGGGCGGGTCGTCGAGGCAATTGAGGCGCAGGGCAAGTAATGCGTGAAACGTGATGACGTGATTCGTGACTGCCGATTTTGGGTGCCTCACGCATGCATCACTCCTCACGCATCACTCCTCACGCATCACTCCTCACGCATCACGTCTCCCCAAAGCGGACGCCTCCTAACGCCACGCACTGATCTTTCATACGAACAACACGCCCCTCTTCTATGAAACTCGGAATGATTGGACTCGGCAAGATGGGCGCCAACATGAGCCGCCGCCTCGTGCGCGACGGGCATGAGGTCGTCGGCTTCGACCTCGACGAGAGCGCCGTGCAGGAACTTGAGGACGACGGTGCGACAGGGGCGGCTGCCCTCGACGACCTCGTCGACGAACTGGAGCCGCCCCGCGTCTGCTGGATGATGGTGCCTGCGGGGGATCCCGTGGACGCGACCCTCGACGACCTGCTCCCACTGCTGGGCGAGGGCGACATCGTGGTGGACGGCGGCAACTCCAACTACAAAGACACCCTCCGCCGCGCCGACCGTGCAGAGGAGAACGGCCAGCACTACGTCGACGTGGGCACCTCCGGCGGCATATGGGGGCTGGAGGAGGGCTACAGCATGATGGTTGGCGGTGCCGACGAGGCCGTCGACCAGCTGCGCCCGGCCCTCACCACGCTCGCGCCCGGCCCCGACAAGGGGTGGGGCCACATGGGCGAGGTCGGTTCGGGCCACTTCGTCAAGATGGTGCACAACGGCATCGAGTACGGCGTGATGGAGGCCTACGCCGAGGGCTTCGACATCCTGAAGAACAAGGATGACTTCGACCTCGACCTCCAGCAGGTGGCCGAGACGTGGCGCTTCGGCAGCGTCATCCGCTCCTGGCTGCTCGACCTCACGGCCCGCGCCCTGGATCAGGACCAGGACCTGCCCGACATTGCCCCGTGGGTCGACGACTCCGGGGAGGGCCGCTGGACGGTGAAGGAGGCGATCGACCTCGACGTGCCGGCCCCCGTCATCACCGACGCCCTCATCTCCCGGCTCGACTCGCGCGTGGAGGACTCCTACACCCACAAGCTCCTCGCCGCCATGCGCAACCAGTTTGGCGGCCACGCGGTGAAGGACGCCGACGAGTAGCGACGTTGCCCGCCGGAACGGGGGCGACACCGTGCCCGGATTCAGTCGGCTTTCCCGGATGGTATGGACGTGTGGACGTGGCACCCCGGCTTCCCTCCTCCGAAGCTTCCACAGCGCCCATGCTTCCAGAGCCTCCGTGCATCCGCACGCCCAGGCCTTCACAGCATCCAGGCCTCCACGCTTCCGGAGCGTCCAGGTATTGTTTGGAGCAGTCCTCCGTGAAGGCAGCAGGTTCCTCCGGCCCGACCCTCAACTTTCGGTCGCACTTCAACACTGTGAGTTGGGCGCGGACGTGGCTGCCTTCATGTGCGACGACCGCAGTCGACGGACGGCAGACCGCCGAAAAACACCGAGAAGCGGCCGTCTGCGGTCCACCGTCCGCCGTCTTTCCCGAGGTGGGCACATCCCGAAGACATCAGCTCACAGACTTGAAATGCTACCCAACTTTCAATCTGCAACCGTCAACCTGCAACCGGACATGCCTGACATCCAGCCGCACCTGTTCGTCATCTTTGGCGCCACCGGCGACCTTACGAAGCGAAAGCTCCTGCCGGCCCTCTACCACCTGATGCAGGACCAGGATAGTGCCCAGCGGTGCTACGTGCTCGGCACGGCGCGTTCGGAGTGGTCCGACGAGGAATTTCGGGCGACGGCCCAAGAGGCCCTCCGCGAGAATGGGTTCTCGGAGGAGGAGCTAGCTCAGTGGTGTGGCCGACGCCTCTTCTATCAGGGACTCGGCGAGGACGGACAGGAATTCGATGCGCTGCGGGACCGCATCGACCAGATCGAGCGACACTATGATCTACCTGGCAACCGGACGTTCTACCTGTCCCTTCCCCCGAGTGCGTACGGGCCGACGATCGATGGGCTCGGGGCGGTGGGGCTGAACACGAGCCCAGGCTGGACCCGAGTCGTCGTCGAGAAGCCCTTCGGGCACAACCTGGAGTCGGCCCAGGCCCTGAACGAGCGGGTCCACGGCCACTTCGACGAGTCGCAGGTGTACCGCATCGATCACTACCTCGGCAAGGAAACGGTCCAAAACCTGCTCGCCTTCCGGTTCGGAAACGCCATCTTCGAGTCCCTCTGGAATCGGGACCGGATCGACCACGTCGAAATTATGGTAGCCGAGTCGCTCGGCGTAGGGGGACGCGCCGGCTATTACGACCAGTCCGGTCACCTGCGCGACATGGTTCAGAACCACCTGACGCAGCTTCTGTCGCTGGTGGCGATGGAGCCCCCCGCGGCGATGGAGGCCGACGCCATCCGGCGGGAAAAAGTGAAGATCCTTGACGCCGTGGAGCGGCCCGATCCCGCGGAGGATCTCGTTCTGGGCCAGTACGGGGCCGGGACAATCGACGGGGAACCGGTCTCGTCCTACCGGGAGGAAGCGGACGTGCCGGACGACTCCGACACAGAGACGTACGCGGCCCTTCGCCTTCGGGTCAACAACTGGCGGTGGCAGGGCGTGCCCTTCTATCTGCGGACCGGCAAGCGCCTGCCTACGAAGCTGACGCAGATCGCCGTGCGGTTCAAAAGCGCGCCGGTCTCCCTCTTCCAGATGAGCCGTCAGCCTGGCCGTCCCGAGCCGGACGGAGAACGAGCCACCCCGAACGAGTTGCTGATCACGCTTCAGCCCAATGAGGGCTTTGACCTGCGGTTCGAAGTGAAGGCCCCTGGAACGGATGGGGAAATCGCGCTCGAATCGCAGCACCTCAGCTTTTCGTACGAGAATGCCTTCGGGCCCGTGCCGGATGCGTACGAGACGCTTCTGCGGGACATCGTGACGGGGGACCAGACGCTCTTTGTGCGGGCCGATGAGGTGGAAGCCTCCTGGGCCCTCTACGGTCCCCTTCTGGAGGCCGACGTTCCTGTGCACCCCTACGAGGCGGGCTCGTGGGGCCCCTGCGCCACCGACCAGATTCTTGCGGACTGGACCTCGGGAGACCGGCGGCTCGCGGCGAGCGCTGCCTCCTGAGACGCTGGATTGGAGGCGGCGTCCTCCGTTCTGCCAGTGCTGGTCTCATTCTCAACTCCCCTCATCATGGCTGAAAACAACGGCACGCCGATCGTTCGCCAGTGTCCGGACCTGGAGGCTCTGAGCCGCGCAGCCGCGCGGGACCTCGGTGCCGACATCGAGGCCGCGACACGCACGCAGGAGACGTACACCCTCGCGCTCGCCGGCGGGGGCACGCCGGAGCGGCTCTACGAGCTGCTGGCGGCGGGCACGGGCGGCCCCTTCCCCTGGGATCGGATTCACCTGTTTTGGGGGGATGAGCGGTACGTCCCGCACGATAACCCCAAAAGCAACGCCCGCCTCGCAACGAGGACCCTCGTCCATCAGGTGCCGATTCCGGAGACGAACGTCCACCCCATCCCGACGCAGCAGGAAAGCCCTGAGGCGGCCGCCGCTACGTACACCGAAACCCTTCAGCAGCACTTCCCGGACCGGACGGCCACGTTCGACACTGTGCTCCTCGGCCTGGGCAGCGACGGCCACACGGCCTCGATTTTTCCCGAGACTCTGGACCGGGATGCAGACAGGAACCGGTGGGTCCGCGTCGTTACAGCCCCGCCCCGGCACGATGTGACGACCCGCCTCACGTGTACCCTGCCCGTACTGAACGGCGCCCGGCGGGCCTGTGTCCTCGTGGCGGGCGAACGCAAGCGCGAGGCTCTTCGTGGCGTGTTGGACCACGAAGATCCGTCGTTGCCCGCGACGCATGTGCAGCCGCGGGACCAGTGCCTCTGGTACGTGGACCAAGCCGCCCGGCCGGGGGATCGCGGCGGCGATTGACTGGGGGAGGCGCTACAGGTGGAAAGACAGGACAAGAACCATGTATCGCGGGGGGGGGCCTCTGCCCCGCTCATTTTTGCACAAACCAACCTCAAAACATGCCCGATTCATACGACACCATCGTCATTGGGGCTGGTCAGGGCGGCGGGCCCCTCGCGGGCACCGTCGCCGAGGACGGCCAAGACGTGGCCCTCATCGAACGCAAGCACGTGGGCGGCACGTGCGTAAATGAGGGCTGCACGCCCACCAAAACTATGATCGCCAGCGCGCGGGTGGCCCACCTCGCCCGCCGCGCTGAGGACTACGGCGTGCACGTCGGCGACGTGAGCGTCGACCTGGAGACGGTGCGCCGGCGCAAGCGCGACATCGTGGAGTCGTTTCGCTCCGGGAGCCGCAGCAGTATCGAGGAGAAAGACTCCCTCGACCTGATCAACGGGGACGGGCGGTTCGTCGACGCGCATACCGTCGAGGTCCCCCTCAGCAACGGCGAGACGCGCACCCTCACCGCCGACCGCATCGCGATCAACACGGGTGCCCGTCCCGTCATCCCGCCCATCGACGGGATCGACGACATCGACGTCCTGACCTCGACCTCGATTATGGAACTGGGAGCCATCCCGGAGCACCTGCTCATCCTCGGCGGGGGCTACGTCGGGCTCGAATTCGGACAGATGTTTCGGCGGTTTGGGGCTGAGGTGACAATCATTGATCGGAGCGAGCACGTTCTCGACCGCGAGGACACCGACGTGGCCGAGGCCCTCCAAGACATCCTGCGCGAGGACGGCATCCGCATCCTTACCGAGACGAGCGCAACAGCCGTAGAGTCCACCGACGAGACGATTACGGCCCACCTGGAGGGCGATGACGCCCCCGCCCAAGTGGTGGGCGACGAGGTGCTGATGGCCGTGGGCCGGCGCCCCAACACCGACGATCTAAACCTCGACGCCGCGGGCGTAGAGACCACTGAGCGCGGCTACGTGCAGGTCGACGATCGCCTCGCCACCACCGCCGATGGGATTTACGCGATCGGGGACGTCACGGGCGGCCCCGCCTTCACGCACGTCTCCTACGACGACTACCGCGTGCTCTCCAACAACTGGCTCCGCGACGGCGATCGCACCACCGAAGACCGGCTCATTTCCTACACCCTCTTCACGGATCCCCAACTCGGGCGCGTAGGGCTCACGGAGGAGCAGGCCCGAGCGCGCGACTTCGACGTGACGGTGGCGCAGATGCCGATGACGCACGTGGCCCGCGCCCTCGAAGTGGACGAGACGCGGGGCCTCATGAAAGCGGTGATCGACTCAGAGACAAACCAGCTCCTCGGCGCGGCTATCCTGGGCATCGAGGGCGGCGAGGTGATGTCCGTGCTGCAGACGGCCATGATGGGCAGCCTGCCCGTCGATCGCCTCCAGGCCGCCCCCTTCGCGCATCCCACGCTGGCCGAGTCACTCAACAACCTCTTCGCCGGCCTCGATCTGGGGCCGTCCGGCGGGCGGCCGCGCTGCTACGAGCTGGAGGGTGAGGACAGTTCGTAGAGCCTGCGTTCAATCGAAGGAGATCAGGCGGAACGGCATGTGTTTGCAGTTGGGCCGACACGACGCCCACCATCAACGGGCCTCTTCGCTGTTTGGACGCGGTGTGTACAGCACTGAACACTTTTCCGGCGAGGGCGGAGGGCAGCGCTTGGGGCGCATCCGCCCAGTTGAAGAGACGCAAAAAATAAGAACAGATTGGGGAAAGGGGAGGTTTATTTGCGAGACGGCCATCGTCGATGCTGGGACAGTGAGACGACGGGTCCCCGAAGAAAGGGGAAGGGCTGGCCTCAGCGGATTCTGAGGCGGATGGTGAGTTGCGTTCGGGACCGAGCAGTTGGCGGGTCCGCAGGTTCAAAAGGCGGTTGGGAAGACGAATTCCTCCCTGCTTCTCTCCGGCCGCTTGGCTGGAACTCTAGGCGCGCGACAGCCTCTCTCGAGCGGCGAGATTCCCTCTCGCGTGATGGTGTGGCGTGGTGCTTGTATGCATCACATTTGCGATTCCTTCTCACCATTTCCCAACGGCCATGCGAATGTTTCAACAGGCACGCTACTCTCTCTCGATACTGGTCATTGTCGGTCTGCTCGCCGGAGGGTGCTCGAGCCTGAGCAACACCGAAAAGGGCGCCGCCGTAGGCGCGGGCGCTGGTGCGGCGGCCGGTGCGGCCGTCGGAAAGGCTGCGGGCGGCACGGCCGAGGGGGCCATTCTCGGCGCGGCCATCGGCGGCACGGCGGGCGCCATCATCGGTCAGCGAATGGATAAGAAGGCCGAGGAGCTCGACCAGGAACTGGAGAGTGCCGACGTGGAGCGGGTCGGCGAGGGAATCAAGGTGACGTTCGACAGCGGACTTCTCTTCGACTTTGATTCGTCGAACCTCCGTCCAGAGGCCGAGCGCGACCTCGCCGAGTTTGCCAATAGCATGAGGGAGTTTGAGGAGACGCGAGTTCTTATCGTGGGGCACACCGACTCGAAAGGATCGGCGTCTTACAACCAGGATCTCTCCGAGCGCCGGTCCTCTTCGGCGGCCGAGTACCTGCAGGAGCAGGGCCTCGATTCGTCCCGCCTTGAGACGGTGGGGCGAGGGGAGAGTGAGCCGGTGGCCTCGAACGAGACTTCTGAGGGGCGCCAGCAGAACCGACGTGTTGAGGTAGCCATCTATGCCAGCGAGGAGTACCGTGAGCGCGTCAAGGAGCGCTCCGGTGGAAAATAGCCGAGGGGCTCGTCCCCTGTGGGTTCGAGACCTCCACCACGCCTGGACCGCAGGGGAAGGGCTCAGCCCTCCGTTGCGACCGTACCGCTCCGCGTTTCGCGTCCCCCGAATCCTACTGACTCAATTCTACACTGACCCAGTTCTTATGAACTCAATCCTCACGAGACGCCTCGCTGCCATTGTCACCGCGCTGTTCCTCGCCGTTTCGGTTCCGACCGAGGCGACAGGACAACCCTCCCTTACGGTCGGGCCGCGCGTCGGCATCGACGCCGGCGATATTGGGGAGCCCTTCGTTGGGACCGATGTGCGCATCGGCCTGCCGGCCTCCCGCATTACCATCAATCCGACGTTTGACTACTATTTCGCGGACGATCCAAGCACACACTGGTCCGTGTCCACCAACGCGTTGTACCGGTTCGGCGTGGACAACCGGCTTTTCGCGCCCTACAGTGGAGCCGGGGTGGGGCTCTACCGGTTGCCCGTGGAGGGAGGGGACGCCCCCACCGACCCCGGCATCAATGCAATGTTTGGTGCTGAATTTCTTTTCGGATCGGTCCGGCCCTTCGTGGAGGCCCAGTACTCACCCGTCTTCTCGGCGGGTAGTACGACCTCTCTCTACAGTGTTAAGAGTGGCCTGCTCGTCCGGTTTTAGCCCGGAGTTCTCACGGGACGCGACTGCGGCGCCAGAGGCAGCCCCATCTGCTCACGTTTCCTCCTCGGCGATGCGGAGCCTCGCCTGCGGTGCGCACACGGCATGCGCAAATAGCATCGTGGACCGCCTCTTGTGCCTCGCTACGCCTCTCGTGGGAACACCGGGGTAGCGACCCCGTACAGTTAACAAATTTAATTCTTTTATATGTAGCGAAAATATAAGCTCAGATCTCTGAAAGAGCAGCACAGACGGTCGGGGTGAGGTCAAAAGTCCCCGGACTGCTCTCGTGAAGTCCGCGACTGGTCGAGCGTCCTGGTTCTTTGGACCACTTTCATTTCGATGACTCTTTTACACAGTTCTTATCTCGCAGCCTTCGGGGCTGCGGCCCTCGCTTGCCTCGTCGGGGCCTGGCACGCTCGCCAGCTGTCGGACCCGGATACGCGTCGTGGGCTGCAGGCGCTTTTGCTCACCAGCGCAGGGTGGGCCGGTGCGTACGTCGGGTACCTCTGGGCCCCGACTCCACGGGCGCAGGCCGGGTTTTACATGGTCGGCTTCGTTCTCGGCTTCGCTGCGGTTTGGGCATGGCTCTGGTTTTGCTCCGCGTACACGAGCCGCTCAGTTCACCGAACCCCGACCGCCCGCTGGTTCGCCGTCCTTGTGTTTTCGGTCGTCGCTCTGACCAAGCTCACTAATCCGTGGCACGGCCTTTATTTTGCGGCCGCGCCGGCGTCCGCCCCCTTCCCGCACCTTCAGATCGATCACCACCAGCTCTACTGGCTCAGCCTGGGGCTTTCCTACGCGCTGGCTGCGGTCGGCTACTTCATGCTGTTCGAGCTGCTGGCGGAGGTCCGCTCGGCGACCGGAACCCTCGGGGTCCTGTTCGGCTTGACGGCCCTGCCGGGAGTGCTCAACGGCGTGGGATACGCGAGTCCGCGGCTGTTGAACGTCAGCCACGAACCCCTGGGGGTGGCCGTCTTTGCCCTGGGCGTGCTCTTCGTCTATGCCCGTCGGTTCGAGGGCGTACGGTGGTCGGGGCAGAACGACGACCCCGCCCTGGTGCTCGGGGCGGACGGAACGCTTCAGAATTACAACGAAAGCGCAGCGGCGCTCTTCCCGGAGCTTACGCGTCGGGAGGCAATCGGGGTGCCCTTAACGGACATCCTTCCGTCTCTCGCCGAGGCGCTGGACGAGGACGGCGACGTGTCTCAGTTCGGGGAGGCCGATCCCCCTCGGTACTACCAACTGACGGCCAGCCGGTTTGGGGCCGGGCCCCGGCGTTCCGGCCAGCTGCTCGTGCTGAGCGACGTGACCGCTCAGGAAGAGTATCGCCGGCGGCTTGCGCGGGACCGTCGCCTGCTCGCCGAGGCGCTGGCGCAGGCCGACGAGTCGGTACTGATTACTGATGCAGAGCCGCTCAGCGAATCGGGGCCGCGCATCGTCTACGCCAACTCGGCCTTCGAGGAGATGACCGGCTACGACCGCAAGGAGATCATCGGCAAGACGCCCCGGGTCCTGCAGGGACCGGACACGGACCGCAAGACGCTCGACTCACTGCGGACAGCCCTGGAAGCCGGACAACGCTGGTCCGGGGAAACGATCAACTACCGGAAGGATGGAAGCACGTACGCCGTGGAGTGGAACGTAGCGCCGGTCCATGATGGGGACGGGACGATCAGCCACTGGGTGTCCATTCAGCGGGACGTGACGAAAGAGCGCGCGGAGAAAATCACGCTGAAGCGGCAGCGCAAGAGCGCCCGGGAGGCCCTGCAAAAGCACGAGGCCCGTCTACGGGGACTGGCCAACAGCGTGCCGGGGGGCATCTGGCAGTTCGAGGTGCTGCCGGACGGGACGTACACGTTCGGCTTCGTGAGTAATTCGATCGAGGATCTTCTCGGCATCCCGTCTGCCCCGGACTCCTTCTTCGAACGCTTCGTTGAGCGGGTGCCCGAGCCCTATCGGGAGGCGCTTCTGGCCTCGATCGAGGAGGCGGTGGAGCAGAACGAAGCATGGAGCATGGAGATGCCCTTCGAAAAGCCTGGTGGAGAGCACATCTGGATCCAGGGCCGGTCGACACTGGAGCGGTGGGAGACGAGCGAAGGGGAGAAACTGGTGTACCACGGGGTTACGATTGATATCACCGACCGGAAGGAGGCCGAGCGTGCGCTGGAGCGCCAGAACGACCTGTTCGCGAGGGCCCAGGAGATTGCCAACGTTGGGGCCTGGGAGTGCGACCCGCAGGCCGAGGAGGTGAGGTGGACGGAGGAGGTTTATCGCATCCACGACCTTCCCACCGATCACGAGGTCACCCCGGAGGAAGCCATCGGCTTCTATCATCCGGAGGACCAGTCCACGATCGAGTCACTGTTTGACCGGGCCGTCGAAAAGGCCGAGCCCTACGACACCGAACTGCGCATAATTACCGCAGAGGGGGACCAGCGTTGGGTGCGGGTCAGCGGCGATCCGGAAACCAAGGACGGTGAGACGACGTGTGTTCGGGGCGCCTTCCAAGAAATCACCGATCGCCGGGAGCGGGAGCAGGCCCTCCGTGCGGCGAAGGAGGAAGCCGAACGGATGAGCCGCCTGAAAAGCGCCTTCCTGGCAAACATGAGCCACGAGATCCGAACGCCCCTGACCTCGATCATTGGCTTCGCCGAGGCGATCGGGGAGGAGGCCGAGGGCCTGCGCGAGGCGCTGCGTGAGGCCGACCTGCACGAGGCCGACGTGGACGGGATCGACCTTGCTCCGCTGACCCGCTTTTCGCGCCTCATCGAACAGAGCGGGCGGCGCCTGCTCGACACGCTCAACGGAGTGCTCAACCTTTCGAAGCTGGAGGCGGGGGAGATGGACCTGTCGCCGGAGCCGATCAATCTGTCGGCAGCGGCCCACGAGGCGGCCGAGCAGTTCGGGCCGAAGACGGAGGAGGCCGAGGTAGACCTACAGGTCGAAACGAACGGAGCGCCGGTCTGGGCACGAACGGACGAAGGGGGCCTGCAAATTGCAATGAGCAACCTGATCAGCAATGCCATCAAATACACCGGGACGGGTGGAGAGGTGTGGGTCCGCGTGGACGAACGGGAAGAGGCGAACGGACAGACCGCAGTGCTCGAGGTCGAAGACACGGGCGAAGGCATGGATCCGGCACAGGTGGACCGGCTCTTTGAGGCCTTTAAACAAGCCTCCGAGGGGATGGGACGAAAGTATGAAGGCAGTGGGTTGGGATTGGCGGTGACCAAGCAGGCCGTCGAGCAGATGGACGGCACGATCGAGGTGGCCACAGAGAAGGGCGTCGGCACCCGCTTTACCGTCCGATTGCCAAAAGCCAACGAGCCGTCCCCGAAAGCATAGCGTTGCCTGATTGTCCCCTGAGCTCCAGAACGTTGTCTCGCATACGGGAGCTTCAACCCCGACAGCTTCTCACTCTGACATCTTTCACAATCGAAAATTGAATGGACGTAGACGCTTCTTCCCTTATCGATTTCAGAGGAACCTGGCCCCCCGAAGAACAAGACCTCATCGAGGCCGCGGTGGCGGACACCCGGGCGGCCGGGCTGACGATTTCGTCCGGAACGCTCATCGCGCCCTGGGTAGCGGTCCGACAGGTGCTTCAAAACAAAAGCCTGTACATGGCGTCCTTCCAGCAGGCGGACAACGGCCTCCTGGGCCGAAGTGCGACCGACCTCGCCGATCACATCCGGGAGTTTGCTGAGTGGAAGACCGGATCGACCATCGACCCGGACACGCCGGGCTCACGGAATGCTGATGCCCGCTCCCTCTTTCAGCTGATCTACGAGAGCGAGAAGACCGCTCCCATGAGCAAAGAAGACACCCGTGAGTTGCTTCGAAAGGCCCGGTCGAAAAACGAGGGCCTCGGCATCACGGGCCTTCTTCTGTACGCCCAAGATCGGTTTCTGCAAGTGCTGGAAGGTCCGGAGGTGGCCGTCCTCAGCCTGTACGCCACCATCCGGGACGACCCGCGCCACACGCACGTCGAAACGCTTCACGCCACGCCCGTCACTCGCCGCACGTTCCCCGATTGGAAAATGGGCTTGGAAGACCTTCGAGCCGTTTCCGGGGAGAAGGGCACGTCTGAATTTCTTCAGACCGGCGCCCTTCGGGAGGCCGCCGAGCCGATCGACCCGTTGATCAAGGCCCTCCAGCGGTTCAAGCAGGTCCGCTCGTCGAATACGTAACTGACACGCCCCCCGACCTCCGCACGTTCACTCCTCCACCGGGGCCGCGGCCTCCACCTCTTTTCGGAAGTAGTCGAGCGTGCGGCGGAGGCCCTCGCGCCGATCCACCTGGGGCGTCCATCCGAGGTGCTCTTTTGCCTTCGTGATGTCCGGCTGCCGCACCTGCGGGTCGTCCTCCGGCAACGGCTCGTGGGTGATGCCGCTGTCGCTGCCGGTCACCTCGATGATCTCCTCGGCAAACTCTCTGATCGTGATCTCGTCGGGGTTGCCGATGTTCACCGGCTCGGTCACGTCGCTCATCAGAAGCCGGTAGATGCCCTCCACCAGGTCGTCGACGTAGCAGAAGGCGCGCGTCTGGCTGCCGTCGCCGTAGACGGTGAGCGGGTCACCCCGAAGCGCCTGCGCCATAAACGTCGGCAGGGCCCGCCCATCGTCGATCCGGATGCGCGGGCCATAGGTGTTGAAGATTCGTGCGATGCGGGTCTCTACGCCGTGGTAGCGATGGTACGCCATGGCGAGGGCCTCGGCGAAGCGCTTGGCCTCGTCGTAGACACCCCGCTCGCCCACCGGATTCACGTTTCCCCAGTAGTCCTCCGGCTGGGGGTGCACCAGCGGGTCGCCGTACACCTCACTCGTGGAGGCGAGTAGGAGTCGGGCCTCTTTCGCCTTCGCCAGCCCCAGGGCCTTGTGGGTGCCGAGCGCGCCGACCTTCAGCGTCTGGATCGGATACTGCAGGTAGTCGTCCGGGGCGGCGGGGCTGGCAAAGTGGAGAACGTAGTCGAGCTCGCCGTTGACGTGGAGGTAGTCGGTCACGTCGTACTCCACGAACCGAAACCGGCCCTGCCCGAGCTCGAACAGGTGCTCAATGTTCTCGGTGTCGCCCGTGATGAGGTTGTCCATGCAGATCACCGAGTGGCCTTCCTCGATGAAGCGGTCGCAGAGGTGGGAGCCGAGAAAGCCGGCGCCGCCGGTGATGAGGGTGCGGGGCATGATTTTGGGGGGCGTGGGAGCGCGGGGGTGAGGATGCGTTTCGGCGTGTGGGCGTTTGGGCGTTTCTGCGTTTGGACATGGGCGAGAGGCAAGGGGCGGGCTTGCTCATTCGCCCCCGCTTGTAGCGCCGTTGGACTCCAACGGCGCTTTTGCAAGAGGACCTCTCTCGAGAAGACCTACGGCTGGCCGTTTTCGACGATGGCCTCTTCGATGGCCTCTCGATTGGTTTCCGGCGCGTAGCTGGGTCGGCCCACGGAATGGTACTCGAAGCCCATCTCGGCCATCCGGGCGGGGTCGTACAGGTTGCGCCCGTCGAGCACGAGCGGGTTGTCCAGATGCTCTCGCACCGTTCCCAGGTCCGGCCGTCGGAACTCGTGCCACTCCGTACAAATCAGGAGCGCCTCCGCGTCGTCGATCGCCTCGTACTTGCCGTCGGCGTAGTCGATCTGGTCGCCGAACGTCCCCCTCGTCGTTTCGATCGCCTCCGGATCGTAGCCCACCACGTCGGCCCCTTGGTCCAGGAGTTCGTCGATGATGACGTGCGAGGGCGCCTCCCGCGTGTCGTCGGTCCCCGGCTTGAACGACAGGCCCCAGATGGCAACCCGGCGGCCCGCCAGGTCGCCGTCGAAGTAGTCCTTGGCCTGCTCGGCCAGGCGCCGTCGCTGTTGGTCGTTCACGTCGAGGACCGCGTCCAGGATCTGGAAGTCGTAGCCCTCCTGGCGCCCCTTTCGGGCGAGGGCCTTCACGTCCTTGGGGAAGCAACTGCCCCCAAACCCGATGCCGGCGTACAGAAAATTCGGCCCGATCCGGTGGTCTTTGCCAATCCCGAGTCGTACTTTGTCGACATCGGCCCCGACCCGCTCACAGACATTGGCAATCTCGTTCATAAACGAGATGCGCGTGGCCAACAGGGAGTTGGCCGCGTACTTGATCATTTCCGCCGAGCGGCGGTCCACCACCAGGATGGGATTGCCCTGCCGCACGAACGGCTCATAGAGCCGCTCCATCTTTTCGGCGGCCCGATCGCTCTCGGTGCCAATCACGACGCGGTCCGGCTTTAGGAAGTCTTCCACCGCCGCCCCCTCACGCAGAAACTCAGGGTTGGAGACGACGTCCACCTCCGTCCCAATCTCGAGTCCCCGGTCCGCGAAGACCGATTCGACTCGGTCGCCGGTGCCGACCGGAACGGTGCTCTTGTTGACGACGATGCGGTACTCTGAATCTGTCTCTCCCACGAGCAGGTCCGCGACGTCCCCCGCCGCATCCAGCACGTACGAGAGATCGGCGGAGCCGTCCTCGCCGGGCGGCGTCGGCAGGGCAAAGAAGACGATCTTCGCGTCGGCGACGCCCTTGGCCAGGTCCGTCGTGAAGTGGAGGCGGTTCTCCTCGCGGGCCCGCTCGAAGTAGCGGTCGAGGTCGGGCTCGTAGATGGGGACCTCTCCCGAAGAGAGCTGAGACACTTTTTCCTCATCGACATCGACACAGGTCACGTCGTGGCCCATCTCCGCAAAGCAGGTGCCGGAGACGAGCCCCACGTAGCCGGTGCCAATCACTGTGATGTTCATCGGAACAGAAGCAATCAGAATTGTGAGACAAACATGACGTGAAGCGTCCCTTGGGCCAAAAGGGCTTGCAAGAAGACGTACCAACGGCCTCCGCAAGGTCAGGATTGCCACTCAGGAAAGCAACGATCCACCGGTGGGTCGCTCCTCCGAGCTGTGGGCTCGAATTCGCCGCCCCAGTGTGAAAGACGCTATTTCGACGCGTACTTGATCGTGCAGCCGTAGGGCTTGGCCTGTTTCGGGCTCACCTCTTCCCCGTTCATCACCGCGGTGAGGGCCCGGTCGACGTAATTCGTGGCCCCCTCAATGTCGGCCTCGTCGGTGGTCGGCTTGTCGTCGATGCCGCCGCGGTAGACGAGCTCCCCATCCGGATTGATGACGTACATGTGCGGCGTCACCGTCGCGCCGTAGGTTTTACCGACCGTGCCGTCCGGGTCCATTAGGATGGCCGTCATGTTTCCGTCGTGCCTCTTCTTCTGTTCGATCATCTCTTTGGGCGGATAGTAGCCCTGCTTGCCCGGCGCCGAGGAGACGATGGAGAGCCACACGACGCCCTCGTCGGTGTACTTCTCCTGGAGCGCCTGCATGTTGCCGCTGCCGTAGTGCTTGCCGACGAACGGGCACTCGAAGTTGAGCCACTCCAGCACGACGTATTTCCCTTCGAAGTCGGAGAGGCTGTGGGTTTCCCCGTCCGCGGCCTCTAGCGTAAAGTCGGGGGCTGGTTCGCCAATGTCGGCCTGATCGGTCTGAGCCGCGACCGGTGCGGCAAATGCGACAACCGTGAGCAGAGCAAGGGCGAGCGCTGCGCACGCGGGTCGGAGGGAAGAGTAAGTCATGAGATTGAGACGTTGGTTGTTGGAAAAGTGAGGAGGGATGAACTTGGATGCACAGGGACAGGTTGTGACCGCCGTGCGACAATCGTGACAAGAGCAGGTCCTACGAGGAGGATGGGAGGTTCTCCAGCGCACTCAGGATCATGTCTTCCGTGAGCACCTCGGGCAGAAGGGTGGGCTCGGAGCCATTGCCGTCGTACAGCACGTAGACGGGCACCCCGCTCCGGCCGTGGGACTGGAGGGCCTTTGTGATTTCGGGGTCTCGGTTCGTCCAGTCGGCCCGCACGAGCGCCACGTTCTTCTCATCGAAGGCGTTCTGGATCGCCTCCGTGCTCAGCACGCGGCGCTTGTTAACCTGGCAGGTGAGGCACCAAGCCGCGGTGAAGTCCACGAAGACCGGACGGCCTTTTGCCCGGAGCGACTCGATGGTCTCTGGCGAATAGGATCGCCACTCGGTCTCTGCGTCGGAGGAGGGATCGGCAGAGGCGGCCGAGGCTTCGTCGACGGGCGTCGAGCCGGCCCCGATGACTGCAATCGCGATGCCACCGACCAGCGCGGCCCCGGCGAGGCCCCGCGTGACCAGCAGGGCCGTCCGCGAGAGCTGGGGGGCCGACCAGCGGTTCACAATCCAGGCCGCTACGCCCAGCAGGAGCAGGCCCGCGAGCAGGAAGGCGACGCCGCCGTTGCTCGTTTGTCGCCCAAAGACCCACACGAGCCAGACGGCCGTGGCGAACATCGGGAAGGCAAATGCCTGCTTGAGCGTCTCCATCCAGGCGCCCGGCTCGGGCAGGCGATCGAGCAGTGCAGGAGTCGTCGAGAGGACCACGTAGGGCATGGCCATCCCCACCCCCAGGGCCGTAAAGATGAGCAGGGCCCCTGCCGCTGAGAGCGTAAGGGCGACCCCGAGCGCCGCCCCCATGAACGGCGCGGTGCAGGGCGTCGCGACAACCGTGGCGAGCACGCCGGTGAGGAAGGCTCCTACGTTGCCGCCGCCCGACGCCGCCGCCTGCATCCGCCCGCCCCAGTTCATCAGCGTCGTGCCCACCTCGAAGGCCCCGAGCAGGTTCAGCCCGATGCCGAAGAAGAGCATCGTCATGAGGGCGATAAAGACGGGCGACTGAAGCTGAAAGCCCCAGCCAATCTGACTGCCGGCGGCCCGAAGCGCCAGGAGCCCCCCGGCCAGGATCCACATCGAGACCAGGACACCGGCGCCAAAGAGCAGCCCGTGGCGCCGCATCGCACTCGCCTCGCCCCCGGCCTCCTCAGCAAATCCGAGAATCTTGACCGACAGGACCGGGAAGACACAGGGCATCAAGTTGAGCAAGAGCCCGCCGACGAGGGCAAACGCGAGCGCCCAGGGCAGCGAGAGACCGCCGCCCGCGGAGGAGGCGGCGCCCATCGCCCCCGACAGCTGTTGGGACGAGAGCGTGGAGTCGACCGGCACGTCCACCTGCATGGCACGCACCTCTCCCTCCCGATCCCAGGTCTCGTCCTCCGGCGCCACGAGGACCCCCCGCAGCCGTCCGGCCGGCTCCTGAGCGTACTCCGACTGCTGGAGGGCAATCGCGTAGGTGCCTCCGTCCCGCGTCACCGGCTGGGGCGCGCCGGGGTCGACGACCGATTTTTCCGAGGCATAGAAGTACGCCCCGTCCAGGTCCGGGCGCACTCCGTCCGGGGCCTGCAGGAGCAACTGGTATTCTCCGTCGCTCCGCCCCGCCCCGACCGACCAGTCCGTCACCGCTTTCGGTTGCTTCTTGCGAGCCGACGCGAAGGCCTCCGCCCACTTGGTCTGCTCAGGTGCGTCCTCGGTGACCGGGAGGGACAGCTCGACCTCCGAGTGCGCCGGGAGACAGATCTCTTCACAGATCAGCCATCTCGCCTTTCCGTCGAGGGAGACGGTGGTGCCCGGCGTCAGGGTGTCGGGCGGCGTAATGTCGGTGAGGAGAAAGACTTCGTCGGAGTAGCCGTAGCTGATGAGGGACCCGAACTCGATCCGGTGGGGGTAGGGCCACTGAATCGATCCCGTCTCGTACCCCTCCGGCAGCGACCAGTCGATCGAGGTCGGCTCTCCGGAGGCGCCCGGGTTCTTCCAGTAGCTGTGCCAGCCCGCCTCCATCTCCAGCCGCAGGGCCACCGTGAAGGGCTCGCCCGGCGTGACGGCGGTCTGCTCGCTGACGAGTGTTGCCTCACTGTGGGGGCTCGGGTCGTCGGAGGCCGTCGTTTGAGCCCATGCGGACGAGACGTCCCCAAGCACAAACAGGAGGGCAGCGGCCCACGTCGCAATAACGAGGGCGGCGCGTCCGATGCGCGGGCGGACGATCATGGAAGAATCTCCTCGTTTTGTCAGCGGTTGCCGAACCGTTGTGAAGGTACCCGAAGCCCCGCCAGATGATTCGGATATTCCCTTGAATCGAGCGCTCCTTCCCAGCGCCCCCTCATAATTTCCTCATTCGCCACGTTCCAATCTTCCGCCCATGCCACCGACAGATCGCTCCGCCGTGTGGTGTAGTGCAGTGGGCCCCAAACCGTTTCGTTTCGATGAAGACCTCCAGATGCCCGACTACGAGGCCCTTGGTCCGCAGCTTCTCAGCGGCACGCCAGACGTGCTTGCTCACAGTCTTCCGGGGGTCGGTCCGTCGGCAACGCGTCCGGAGAATGAGCGGCCTCACACCTCCTCCACCCGCCCCGCTCGGCGAGCCTTGAACCCGATGCGGTCGTCATAGCCGTGGGTGGACATGAGCACGGGATAGAAGGCCGTCTCGGCCCGTCGGACGGTGTCGTCTTTCTCCGCGAAGACCTCTTCCTTCTCCACCCGCCGGAAGTTCTTGGCGACGAACGTGAAGCCGCGGCCCGGAGCGTCGTCGAAGACCTCGTAGACCTCGGGCGTGGAACGGGCGTAGGGGCGGTCAACAAGTCCCTCGGCGGCCAGGAAATGAAGCAAAATGCGATGGGCCACCGAGGCCGCGTCCTCGTCGTCGTAGTACCCACACTCGACGGCCACACCCGTCACATGCTCCGTCGCCCCCCCGCCGAGGGGGCTCATGTCGACCATTCGGTCGAGCCCCGTCGACCGCGCAAGGCGACGGGAGGCCGCATCGCCTCCCGCCACGATCGCATACGGGCATCCGCGCGACTCGGTGGAGTGAAAGTCGATCACCGTCGTTCCCTCCAGCTCGCGTTGTAGGGAGGCGGCGAGGCGCACCTCGTGCTGTTCGCTCTCCGGATCGCCCGGCATCACGCGGTTGAGGTCCGCGTCGCAGAAGCGATAGCCCAGCTTGAAGGCCCGCTCGTTGGCGAGCACGAATTTGACCGGTTCGTGGAGCGACACGTCGCTCGCCTTGAGTCGGTTGAACGCGTGCCAGCCGCAGGTCTCATCGCCGTGGACGCAGGCGACGACGGTGTACCTCGGACGGCCGTCGCCGAGTGTTTCTACGTGCATCGTTATCGTTGCAGTTTGTGCATGAGGTTATAATACCATCTGCGCCGAATCGTTATACAGATTCTGCCAGAAAAGACCTGTCAGGTCTGGGGCAGAAATGTACACCGAACCTATGGCAATCGGTATAATTTGTCCGTCGTCGCGGGCTCCGTCACGCGTCCGTTGCGAACAGGCAGGCGCCCTCACTCTCCACGACCGTCGCGCGTTAGCCCGGACGTTCTTCCGGGGCCGGCGTCGGCGATACGTCCGCAGCGGGGGGCGTAGCGGGGGTCCCATTTGACGCCGCGGGCGCACCGTCCGTTTGGACCGCCTGTTCCACCTGCCGATGAAACCGGGCCACCAGCAGCACGGCCGCCGCGGCGAGGCCCGCCACCAGGCCCCACCATAGCGCCTCGGGACCCCCGCCGCCGCGCACGCCCCACAGGTACCCGGTGCCGAGCCCGATGCCCCAGTACGTGACTGCCGCGATGCCCATGGGCACGCGGGTGTCCTTGAGGCCCTGGAGCGCCCCGTGGGCCGCCACCTGCAGGCCGTCGAACAGCTGGAAGACCGCTGCGACACCGAGCAGCTGCACCGCCAGAGCAACGACCTCCGCGTTGCCGGGGTCGGACAGGTCCAGGTAGAGTCCTGTAAGGGGCCGCGGCAGGGTCCAGAAGAGCACGGCCGTGCCCACCATAGAGAGGGTGGCGAGGCCCATCGCCACCCCCCCGGCCCGCCGTGCTCCCGACTCATCGCGCGCCCCGGCGGCCTGTCCCACCCGTACGGTGCCCGCCATGCCGATCCCGAGCGGCACCATGAACGCGAACGCAGCGCACTGTATTGCGATCTGGTGCGCAGCCAGCGCCGTGGTTCCCAGCGTGCCCATCATGACGGTCGTCCCCATGAAGAGGCTCGACTCGATCCCTCGCGAGGCCCCCATCGGCGCCCCCACCCACACAAGCTCGCGCAGGGTGGACGAGACCGGCTTCCGGAGGCGCGTGAACACGCCGTGTTCCGCAAACGGCGCGGCCCGGTGTACGAGCATGGCCAGCGCCCCGAAGAGGACGGAGAAGACGATGGTGCTGGCCCAGCCGGTGCCCGCCAGTCCCAGAGCGGGGACCCCCCAGCGGCCGAACATGAGCAGCTCGTTGGCGCCGATGTTGACCGCCACGCCGACGAAGGAAATGATCGTGACGGGCAGGGGCCGGGAGAGGCCCTCCACGAAGCTGCGGAGCGCGGCGAAGCCCAGAAACGGCAGAATGCCCCACCGGATGGCGTTGAGGTACGCCGTGGCCCCCGCAATGGCGGTTGGCTCCTGCCCGGTCCACCGCAATACCGGCTCCACGTTGCTCAGAATCAGCAGGATGACGAGGCCCAGCCCCCCGGCCAGCCAGAGCCCCTGCCGCACGCTGCGCCCGACGGCCGCCGGGTCCTCCGCCCCTACCGCCTGCGACACCATCGGCCCCACCGCTCGCACCATGCCCATCCCCATGATGGCGAAGAAGAAAAAGACCGTATTCCCCAGCGCCACGCCCGCCAGCGCCTCCGGCCCCAGCCGCCCTACCATCACCGTGTCCACGAAGCCCATGGAGATGTGCGCCAGTTGGGCGGCCACCACGGGTCCGGCCAGATGGAGCGTGGCACGGAGTTCACGGCGCAGAGACGTGGGCAGCAGGGACACAGGAGCGGGGAGGCGAACAAACAATGAAGCACACGAGCCCAACGAGAGCGCTCCTGTGGGGTTGCGTTTCCCTCGACTCTACGTGATTTTGAATCTGTTCGCACAAGGCCTGTCTCCGGACGGCCCCGGCCGCGAGGGAGTAGTAGGCTGGAGCCGCCGTGCGGGTGCCTCGTCAGCGCGGGGGAAGCATGTCATTGCGCGTCAGGAACCGGCCGCCAATCGTGACCGGCACAGGGGAGCCGTCGGCCAGCGAGTCCGGCGAAGACGTAGCCCCCGCCGGCCCCCGGACGGCGTGGAGGTGGAGGTGCGGCTCGGTGGTGTTGCCCGTGTGCCCCACCTGCGCCAGCGGGGCTCCGGCCTCCACCCGCTCGCCGGCTTCTACCCGGACGCTGCCCTGTTTCAGGTGGGCCAGGACGACGTACAGGCTGTCGCGACGGAGCCAGACGTGATTGCCGGCGGCAGGCTGGTCCTCGTCGGGCCATCGCTGGTCGCGGAGGCTGTCGACGGCCTCGACGACCCGGCCCGACATGGGACTGTAGGCCGTATCGCCGTAGATGGCGTACTCGGAGAGTGAGTCTGGCGTGAGGCCGTCGGCGCGGAGGCCCCAGCCGTTGAGCTGATTGACGTCCAGGGCATAGCGCTGCGACGTGGACGCGGCGCCGTGGTAGTTGAGCGGAGGCGTACCGCCGCCGTGCGCCACGTAGTACGTCTCACCGTGCAGGGGCGCTGCAAGGTCGACTGCGGACCGCCCCGGCCAGCACCCGGCTCCGCCCCAAATCAGAAGCCCAACAAAGAGCGCTCCTTCGATGAGCGCGCCCCACCGCCAGCGAATCCTCTCGTCGGTCGCGAAGGGACGATCGTAAACCCGGACGACCGACAGGAGCGCCCCGAGGAAACCGGCCGCCCCGATCCCGTAGCGAAGCGGAACGCCGACCACGTCCCACCGCCCGAACAGGTACAGGACGGCCAGGGCGGCGACCGTGAACCCCGCCTCTATCAGCCAGGCGCCCACGGTTCGGAAGCGCATGCGCCACAGTCGGTAGAGAAGGTACGGCGGGAAGAGGACGTGGACGGCCGCGACGACGTAACTGAGAACGGTGAAAAGCATCAGGGGCGGCTGCTGCTGGGTATCGTGGGCAGTGACGGGGCTCGCCGCTCGACGAGCATAATACCATCTACGAAAGTTCGGGGTGCACTCTCTTTTGCCGAATTCGTTTTCCTCCCGTGGCGCCGTTGGACTCCAACGTACCTGTTTAGCGAAGTGGCAGGGGCTCCATCCCGAGGGACATCGTTGCCCTGAGGTAATCGATGACCGAACGCCCCTGTTGGACACAGGTCTCCAG
>PXTN01000017.1 GCA_003022565.1 Bacteroidetes bacterium QS_3_64_15
GGCCTGGACGGCTTCGAGGTGCTCGATCGGCTCAACGAGGAACGTCCCGATCTGCCCGTCGTGATCGTCACCGCCCACGGCACTGTCGACCAGGCCGCGGAGGCCATTCGCGAGGGCGCCGAGAATTTCATCCACAAGCCCTTTTCGCCCGAGCAAGTTCGATCGGTTGTCGCTCAGGCACTGGCGGAGGAGCCCGACGCGACGGATCGCACGTACAACGAGCACGTCCAATCGGCCCGGGTCGGCATTCGGGAAGAGGATTTCGAGAAAGCCCGCCAGCACATTCAGGGGGCCTTTGCGCTCAACGCCACGCGGCCCGAGGCCTTCAACCTACTGGGGGTTCTCATGCAGATTCAGAACAAGTTTCAGGAGGCCCAGCGCTACTACCAGTCGGCCCTCGCGCTCCATCCCGGCTACGAGCCGGCTGTCTACAACCGCGATAACCTCGCTCAGTCCCCCTCGACCCGGAAGCTGTCCGACTACCGCCTTGAGTAATGCTTCGGCATATCTTGCCTCAATCTCCTTCCCGACATGACGGATTCCGAGCCCGATCCCCAGACGGTCCTCGTCGTCGACGACGAAAAAAACGTCCGCCTCACCCTCCGACAGGCCCTGGAGGACCTGGGCCTTCAGGTGGACACGCCCGCGGGCGGAGAGGAGGCGCTCGATCGGATCGGGGACACGGAGTACGACCTGATGCTCCTTGATCTCCGAATGCCGGGCCTCGACGGGCTGGAGGTACTGCAGCGGACGCGTCGGCAGGCGCCGGATCTACCGGTCGTCATCGTCACGGCGCATGGCACGGTCAAAAGCGCCGTCCGGGCCATGCGGCGGGGGGCCGTAGACGTGCTTCTGAAGCCCATCAGCCTCGACTCGCTCCACGAGCTCGTGAACCGGGTGCTCCAGCGGCCCACTGTCGAGGCCGGGACGGCCCCGTACGACGAGTGGGTTCGGCTCGCGACATGGCATGTCCGCCACCAGCGCACCGACGCCGCGCGCAACTGCCTGCGCGAGGCCATCGACCAGGACGACCGGCGGTCCGAGGCGTACACTCTGTTCGGAATTCTGGAGGGCACGGACGGAGATCTCGAGGCTGCACGCCGGCACCTGGAGGCTGCCGTAGGCCGCGATCCCAACGCCACGGCGGCCCAACTCTTGCTCGACCGGCTCCGGAAAGAGGCCCATCCGTTCCCCGCTGATCGTCCGGAGGCCCTCCTCTCCGCCCCGGTCCCGGGCGAGGATCCCGATTCTGTTCCAAAGATGCGAACGGTCTCGTCCCGACCAGGGGCCGACCGCACAGACGTGCCACACCGCGTGCTCACCGTCCTCCCAGAGCGCATCGCCGACGGGGAGGCGGCGGCCGACCGGGCCCTGGTGCAGCTCGCCGCGGCGTCGGCACGGTCCCAGCAGCCGTCGGGAGAACTCCTCCTCCTCACGGTCATCGAGGTGCCGCGACAGCTCTCCCTCTCGCAGGCCGAGGTGGCGCACGAGGATCGCCTCCAGGAAGTGCAGTGGCAGCTCGAGGCCCTGGCCGACGAAATGAAGGGCGACACGCTGGACGTACGTCCCGTGGTGGTCGTCGCGCACCAGACGGCCTCGGTGCTCGAAAATATCATCGTCGAGCAGTCGGTGCAGCACGTCGTCGGGGCATGGCCCCCAACAAGCGGGGCCGGGATGGACGAGGACGTCGGCTGGATGTCCGCCCTGGACGATCGTTCCTGCGAAGTCACGCTCCTCCGGTCCCCTGCGGGCCCGGCGTCGGACGACGGAGCGGACGTCACGGCCTTCGTCAGCGACAGCCCATACGCCCCGTTCGTGGCGCGGCGGGCGCTGGAGTGGGCGCAGGGCAGCGGCGTGGCGTCCCTCACCCTCCTCACCTTGCAGCCCGACGACGGAACCGCGGGCGCGGAGGAGCTTCAACACCGGGGACGGCGTCTGGTCTGGGACGTGGCGGACCGGGCGGGCCTGGAAGAGGAGCAGTACGAGGGGCGCGTGGTCGTGTCGGACGACATCCCCGCGGTCGCGGCGCGCTGTGCAGGGGCGTGCGATCGGATCTGCGTTGGGGCCAGCCGGAGCTCGGCGTGGGCCGAATCCGTCTTCGGTTCTTTCCCCGAGCACCTTGCAGCGTCGACCGAGTGCCCCATTGCCCTCGTTCGGGGCCCGCAGCCCAGTCCCCGCTCGTTCCTCGAAGACCTCGGCCGTCGCCTGGCAGGGCCGTGAGGGCGTACGGGCGTGGTTGCGTGTGGGCGTGATTGCGTATGGGGGTACGAGCGATTCTCGCTCGTGCAGATTTTCGGAAATATTTCGACAGGCTTGTTGCACGAAATCGGTTATATGTATCTACCTGGAAGCCAGTGATTTCGAGGTCACGAGGTGCACCTCGCGACCATCCCCCATGCTGTCCAGGGATTTTTGCCTCGCTGCCCTAGATGCCCGAAAGCCCGCACTCTCAGAGGCCCATACGCAAATACGCCCAGACGCCCATACGTTCTGAATCGGTCGCCATCGTTTTTGTCAACTGCTATTTCCGATGACTTGGACGGTACGAAAAAAAATTCTCCTGGCGAACGGCACCGTCCTGCTTCTACTCGCCCTCGTGCTGGGATGGGCCCTCGTAAACCTCCAGAACCTCGGGAGTGCCTCGACGGCCATTCTGAGCGAGAACTACCGCAGCATCATCGCTGCGGAGAACATGATCAACGGCCTGGAACGGATGGACAGCGCCGTGCTCCTGCATCTTCAGAATCGTGAGCAGGGCCTCCGGCAGTTTCAACGCAACCAAAACCAGGTGTCCCGCTGGCTCGCTCGGGCGCAGGACAACATCACCATTGAGGGGGAGAAAGAGGTGCTCGCACGCATCGATTCGACGTTTGACCGATACACGGTTCAGTTCGACTCCTTGCTCCAGCGACCGGACATCTACGGCGACCGTCCCTACGAGACCGCCCTGCTGCCTGCATTTCGAGACGTCCGGAGCGCTGCGGGCGACCTGCGCGACCTCAATCAGAGGACCATGGTCGAGGCCTCGGACCGGGCCGAAGCGGTCGCCACGTGGGCCATCTGGTCGGTGGGGGGCATTGGTGTGGGGGCCGTCGTTCTTGGACTCGTCGTGAGCCTGGTGCTGGCCGGACGCATCGTGCAGCCCATCCGCAAGGTGCAGGCCGCCACCCAAAAGATCGCGGCCGGCGACTACGACGTGGAGGTGCAGACGGACGCCACCGACGAGCTTGGCAAGCTCGCCACTCAGTTCAACGAGATGGCCGCGGAGCTGCGCTCCTACCGCGACCTCAACATCGAGACGATCATGGCGGAGCAGCGCAAGAGTAAGGCCATCCTCCAGAGCATCGACGACGGGCTGCTGGTGGTGGACGGCGACTACGACGTGATCAACATGAACCCGACGGCCGAGTGGGCGCTGGGCGTCCGGCGCGACGAGGTGGAAGGGCGGCACGTGCTCGACGCCCTGCGCAACGAGCGGCTGTTTCAGCAGATCCGGGAGACGATCGAGTCGGGGGAGACGTCGGCCCCGAGCGAGCCCAGTGATACGCTGACCGTAGAGCGGGAGGGGGACACGCGCCATTTCCAGTTCGTCGTGAACCCGGTCCGCGACACCGACGACGAGATGCTCGCCGCCATCCTGCTGCTTCGCGACGTGACGAAGCTCAAGGAGCTCAACCGCCTCAAGAGCGAGTTCGTGGCCACCGCCTCCCACGAGCTCAAGACGCCGCTCACGAGCATCGGCATGAGCGTTCGCTTGCTCAGCGATCGGCACGGGGACGACCTCGAGGAGCGGGACCGCGAGCTGCTGGAGGCCGCGATCGAGGATGTCGAGCGGCTCCGGGCCCTGGTGGACGACCTCCTCGACCTTTCGAAGATTGAGTCCGGGCGCATGGAGATGGACCGGGAAGCGGCGCCCGTGTCGCTGCTGTGCGAGAAGGCCGCGGAGGCCCTCCGGGGAGAGGTAAAGAAGAACGACGCGACCCTCGATCTTGACCTCTCCGAAGACCTTCCGGACGTACACGTCGACCCGAACAAGGTGACGTGGGTGCTCAACAACCTCCTGTCCAACGCCCTCCGCTACTCGGAGCCCGGCGACCAGGTGCGCGTCTCCGGCGAGGCGGTCGGCGGGTCGGTGCACGTCTCCGTCGAGGACGAGGGCGCGGGCATTCCCTACGAGTACCAGTCGAAGATCTTCGACAAATTCGTGCAGGTCGACAGCGACCACGTCCCGGGCGGCACGGGCCTCGGACTCGCCATTTCGCAGGAAATCATCCACGCCCACGGCGGGCGCATCTGGGTCGACTCCACGCCGGGGGAGGGGAGCACGTTTACGTTCACCCTGCCGGTGGCGTCGATGGACCCCGTGGTTGAATGAGTCCGAAGCTTCGTGATGCTTGACGCATGAAGGTGTGAGGGGAAACACGCGCCACACCACGCGTCACGAATCACTCCTCGTGCCTCAGCGGTCCTACCTTACGATCCTCGGCGCTCCTTCCAGTACGCAGACCCGCATCGCTGCCACGCAATTGATGGACTCCCCCACGATTGACGACCTCCCCGCCCGTCCTCGCTTCATCCTTCGCTCATGGTGGCGGGCCTTGAGCCCCTCCCGGCTCTTCATTGGTTCGTTTCTTCTCCTTATCGGCCTCGGCACGGTCGGATTCATGGTGCTGCCGGGCCTCTACGCCGGGCCGCCGCTGAATTGGGTGGACGCCCTCTTCACCGCCACCAGCGCCGTTTGCGTTACCGGTCTCATCGTTGTGGACACCGCCGAGTATTTCACGACCTGGGGTCAGGCCTACATCCTTCTTCTCATTCAGATTGGTGGGCTCGGCATCATCGCGTTTACCTCCGCGATCCTGGTTACGCTCGGGCAGCGCCTGTCCCTCCGACACGAAGCCCTGGCCGGCGAGCCGGCCGAGATGGTGGGGGAGGTTGACTACCAGGCCCTGACGGAGGCCATCCTTCGCTTCACGTTCGTGGCGGAACTCATCGGGGGCGTGCTGCTCTACGTGTTCTGGATTCCCCGCTTCGGGTGGGGCGGGGCCGTGTGGCACTCCATCTTTCACACGGTGAGCGCCTTCTGCAACGCGGGCTTCTCGACGTTTACGACCTCGCTGGAGGCGTTTCAGGCCAACCTGCCGCTGCTGGGCGTGGTGATGACCCTGATCGTGCTGGGTGGGCTCGGCTTCCTCACCCTGGAGGAGGTCAATCTCTGGCGCCGGAAGCACCAGGAACAGGACCGGTTCCGGCTCTCAATCCACTCCCAGATCGTCCTCGGCACCAGCGCGTTCCTCATCGTGACCGGATGGATCACCTTCACGGCGTTCGAATGGCATAACACGCTTGCGGGGATGACTCTGCCTCAGCGACTCGTGAATGGGCTCTTTGCCAGCATTACGCCCCGCACGGCCGGCTTCAACACCATCCCCTACGGCGAGACGACGTCGGGCACCAACTTCTTGACCATTGTTTTCATGATGATTGGCGGCTCGCCCGGCTCCACGGCGGGGGGCATCAAGACGACGACCTTCGCCCTCCTCGGGCTCCTGGCGTGGTCGCGCCTGAGGGGCAGCCCCACAACGAGCATTTCTGGACGCAGCATCCCAGACGATACCCTTCAGAAGGCGATGGGGCTCTTCATTGTCGCGTTCGGGATCGTGACGGCAGGCATCTTCCTGTTCAGCTGGCTGGAGGTGCCCGCGGCGGGGGGAAAAGCGGCGTTCTTAACGTACATGTTCGAGGCGGTCAGTGCCTTCAACACGGTGGGCCTCTCGATGGGGGCGACGGGCAACCTGTCGGATCCCGCCCGGCTCATCACGGTCGTGCTCATGTTCATCGGTCGCGTGGGCACGCTCACGTTCGTCGCGGCCATGGCGCGGACGCCGAAGCGCATCGCGGGGGGCTTTCGCTACGCGTACGAAGACGTGTCGGTCGGGTAGGAGGGGACCGCGGGAACGTGGAGGAAGAGAGTGTGGGGGCCTGGGAGCGCGATGAACATCACAGGTGGACGCAACACGCACTACGAAATACGCGTAGGGTCGCAGGCGATTCGCTCGGCCTTCATCGCTCACTATCGTTTTCACGCGACGCACTGCATTCATGAAACGCTTCGTCATCGTCGGCCTCGGGAATTTTGGATCGAGCGTGGCCGAGGCGCTCTACAGCCGCGGGCATGACGTCGTCGCCGTGGACGTCGACGAGCAGGCGGTCGACGACATTGCCCCCCACTGCTCGCGCGCCGCCGTGGGGGACGGGCGGGAGGTGGAGATGCTGGACGAGGTGGGTGCCGATGGGGCCGACGCCGCTGTGGTGAGTACCGGCGACGACCTCACGGCCAGCATCTTGGCGACGATGGCCCTGAAGGACCTGGGGGTCGACACGGTGTACGTGAAGGTGATTTCGGACAACCACGCCCGCATCATGCGCCAACTGGGGGCCGCCGAAACCGTCTTTCCGGAGCGCGAGTCGGGCTTCAACCTCGCGAGCCGGATCTCCGAGAAGGGCGTGCTCAACTACGTGCGGATGGGGCGCAACCTGAGCGTGCAGGAACTGGTGGTGCCCGAAATGTGGCAGGACCACACGTTGCGCGAGCTGCAGATGCGCTCGGAGTTTGGCGTGTCGGTCGTCGGCATCCACGACACGAGGACCGACGAGATGATTACGCCCCCCGACCCGGACGAGCCGCTCGAGCGGACCGATACCCTCATCCTGGCGGGCCCGGACGAGGCGCTCAGCGGGTTGGCAGAGATTGCGAGCGAGACCGCCGAAGAATCCCCGTGATCGAGGAGGCGTGGGGAGACGGTTGCATTCGAGTCAGAGGCATTCGGCCATGCGCTAATCGAGAGCGACCCCCGCCAGTAGTTCGGGGCCGGCCACCACCGGGAACGTCATCACCTCTAGCCGCCCGGCCACCATTAGCAGGCACATGAGGAGCTTCGTCGGGACCGGCAACACTTTGAAGGTGCCCATGGAACCGAGCGTCCCGAAGCCCGGCCCGATGTTGCCCAGCACGGCCAGCGTGCCCGACAGCGATTCCTTCAGCGTGAGGTCCAGTCCCACGCGGTGGGCATCCGCCGCGACGAACCCGGCCCCGCCGACGACCAGCACGAGGTAGGCCAGAATCACGATGAGGATGCCCCGCACCACCGGCTCCTTCACGATGCGGCGCCCCAGACACATCGGGTGCACCGAAGACGGGTGGATCATCTGGAAGAGCTCGCGCCCGATCACCTTGAAGCCGACGACCCACCGCATCACCTTAAGGCCACCGGAGGTGCTGCCTACGCACTCGCTGGCAAACATGAGTATGAGGAGAACCACAATCACCTCACTGCCCCACACGGCAAAGTCGGTGCTCGCGTAGCCGGTGGTGATGAGCAAGGTGGCCGTCTGAAACGTGCCCTGCCGAAGGGTCTCCTCGATCGTGGCGAACTGCCCGTCGCCCCACAGCATCACGCTCACCAGGGGGCTCCCGACTGCAAAGATCGAGAGGTACACCTTGAACTCCGTGTCGCGGGCCGGGGCCGTGGGGTTCGAGAAGATCGTCTGCCAGAGCAGCGTGAAGTTCGTCGCGGCCACGGACATGAACGGAATGAGGAGCCACTGGACCGTAGGCGGGCACGCTTCAATGCTCCGGGCCTCCGGCGAGAAGCCGCCGGAGGGCACAGTCGTAAAGACGTGCGCCACAGCTTGGTAGGGCGTCATGTTGGGGGCGAGGCCGCCGTAGTGGGCACCGAGGAGCAGCACCAGGAGTACGCCCGAGCACCCGAGGTACAGCAGCCAGAGCCGGCGGGCCGTCTCGACGATGTGGGGGGTGAGACGCTCCAGCTTTGGTCCGGGCACCTCGGCATCGAGAAACTGCGCGCCCCCGGCCGACAGGCGGGGTAGGATGGCCACCGCCAGGGCGAGAATGCCCATGCCGGCGATCCATTGCGTGAGCTGACGCCACAGCATGACCGCCGCCCCGGTTGAGCGCCCGGGCGGTGCTGCAGATCAGGATGTTGCTCCGGTCGTCGCTCGTGCTCCTGATTATGAAATCTGCGTCCGAGACCTCCGCCGTTTTGAGGACCTCGACCTTGGCGCCGTCGCCTTCGTGGGTAAGCACGTCGGCCTCGGCCCGAAGCGCGTCGAGACGGTCGGGAGTAGGAATAGAGGGTGGAATCTGCGGTTCAACGATGTACACAACGCCTCACCGCCCAACACGGACGAGAGGAGGTTGGCCCAAATTCAAGGACAGAGTTCGGGAGTGAGTCTGCCGATTTTATCCTCTCCGCAGGCGATCGGCCGGGATAAGAGGCGTCAGACTTCCGAACGGATCAGACGGATCTCACATAACTGAAGCATCCTCCCGCCTCACGGAACACGTTCACTACCTCTCGAAACGGTCTTCCCCCAGGGAAACGTTCGTCTCTTTTTGCGCACTCTCTTCTGTCCCGCTATCCTCCTCGACCGGCCGCCCTTTTGCTTCACATGACCACCCTCCGCCCCCGCTTCCTGCCGTTGCTCGTAGGTATCCTTCTTCTTGGAGGCGCCACGGGGGCCTGTGAATCACCCGAACCGCCTCCCCCGAACACCCGGCCCCCACCCTCGCACCTCGACAGCCTTGCGGCCGCCAAGCCCGCGCCGCCCAAGGCGGGGACGCCGCCTACGCTCGTGCGCAGCCAGACGCTCTACGTGCCGGCTTATTCCCACATCTACATCCAAGACGCGACGCGCTCGATGAACCTCGCCACCACCCTCAGCCTCCGCAACGCAAGCCCCGAAGAGTCTATCAAGCTGTCGGCCATCGAATACTACGACAGCAGCGGCGATCGCGTGCGCAGCTACCTGGACACTTCGCGCGTGCTCGATCCCCTCGCCTCCACCTACGTCGTTGTGGAGGTCGGCGATATTCGAGGAGGCGTGGGCGCAAACTTCCTCGTGCGCTGGCACGCGGAGACGCCGGTGTACCCTCCCATCGTGGAAACGGTCATGATCACGACCGAGTCGACCCAGGGCATCTCCTTCCGGAGCCCCGCTCGCGTGCTGCGTGAGGACCGCGTTCCGGCGCCTGAGGTCTCGCCCGACTCGCTTGCACCGCCGGACGCACGTCCCTAATCTCCTCCTTCCGCCCTCTTTCCTCACCGCAACAGTACCAGATCCATTCGTGCCCGCCACTGCAACCCGTCGCTCTCCCACTCGCTCCCTGCTCGTCCCGCTCGCTCTTGCGCTTGGCGCGGTTGCCATCGACTTCGGTCCGATTGGTTGCGAGACCGACGACGCCTCGGAGGAGGCCTCCGCCGAGCAAAACGAGCCGATGGCCGACCGGTCGGTCCTGCTCAACGTCGGCTTCGAAGACAAGACCGACGAGCGTCCGCCTTCGGACCAGTTCCTCGTCGAGTCGCCAAAGTCCAACCGATGGCGGCCAGTCTCGTTGGAGGGTGGTTTTCTCACAAACGACTTCGAGGAGTACCCCATCGGAAGCACGTACGAACTGCTCATCTATCCGGAGGGGGAAGCCGGGAGCCGCCTAGTCGTCCCGTTCTCGATGAAGCCGACCATGTCCTCGGCCCTGGCCAGTTCTCGGACGGATATCGTCGCGCATGACGACAGCATTGTGGTCACCGGCCCGGCGGTGCCCGACGAGAACGACGGCATCGTGACCGTACAGGCGGGGAAATGGAGCGAACGTGGTTCTCCCAACGATCGGGAGCACAACTTTCTGTTTGGAAACGACGGAGGAAGCCAAAACCAAACGGGATTCAATCACGCCGAAGTGGTTCATAATGAGCGCCGCTTTAGCTCGTACTCGGACCCCGCTTCCTACACTGTGAGCTTCTCTGCTGGACAAGACAACCCGCCGATGCAAAACGCAAAGGACTGGGTGCGACAGTCCTTTCTGAAGTGAGGGAACTAGCTCGCAAAATCGTCCCACACTGCCCCGTAGAATGAATGAATTGCTCAGTACATTTTTCGTCCTGCTTGCAATCGGCGTTGTGGTGGCCGGAACCGGGGGCTGCGACAGCAGCACCAGCAGATCGACCTCGAATTCGGACTCGACGACGACCCTGACGACTGTCTGGGAGAAACCATACGAGTCAGCCGGCGAGGTTCGCCTGCCTCCCAGCACGATCGGTGATTCACTCGTTCTTTTCGGGGCCGAAGCCCGCTTGCAGGCCTTTGACGTCGACGACGGGGCACTCGTTTGGGAAAGCCCCTCGGTTTCTCCGAGTATTTTGGAAATCAAGGGATATGATCTCCTTGCTGGTGACTCGATCGTCTACGCCGCACACGTCCGCAACGTCCACGCCTGGAACCTGCGTGACGGATCGCACCGATGGGTGTTCGAGCGGCCGTCGGACACCGGGCTGTACGACCTCGGGTATTACGCCCTCAGTCCCGATCACGTGTTCTTGTTCGGGAATGGAGGGCAGATTCTCCGCGTCGAACGGGCGAGCGGAGACCGTGCCCACACTTGGCACTATAGCGAACCCGTTTTCGGGGCCCGGTACCAGGACGGGTTCCTGTATCTCGGTCAGGCCTGGGTGCCGGAAGGAGCCGAGGGACAGGCCCGCGGCGGACTCACGAAGGTCGATGCGTCCAGTGGGGACACGCTCTGGACCTTCACAACTAGGCGGGGCGGGTTCTACGACATGCGGCCCATCGTCGAGGAGGGCCGTGTTTACGCTGGCACCCGCGAAGGGAAGGGGGGCTTCTTCGCGGTCGACGCCGAAACCGGAGAGGAGATTTGGCGAAACGAGCAGGCCTACACTTTCGCCGCCGATCACGGCGGAGGCTCCGTGTACGTTAACACCAGCGCAGAGGTCATGGGGGTATCGAAAGAGACGGGCCGCACCCTCTGGAAGACCGACATGCCAGGGGGGAGCGGGTTCGGCGGTGTGGTGTATCACGACGGTTACGTCTATCATCCTCGGGGCGGAGCGCTGGTCGTCCTCGACGCCGAGGACGGCACTACCGTCCACCAGGAACCTTCGCCGAGCGGCTACTTCTGGACCATCCACGCCGGGGCCGGCCGCATTTTCGCACAGTCGTCCGGGCATCTCGTCGCCTATGAGCCCTACCGGCCGTAACGTCAGGATCCTCCCTCTGCAGCATCCACCCTTTGTCCCATTCTCGGACTGTCCTCACCGCTTTCGCGTTTCGATATGTCCACCGTCCGCTTCCTCTCGCGTGCCGGGGCTGCCGGCCTCATCATCGGTCTGTGTCTCGTCGTCGGGATACGGGCCGACACGGCACGAGCACAGTCCGCGCTGGACTACGGCGCTCGCGTGTCGGCCGTATCGTCGACAGTGACCGACAGGCTCGCCGGAATCACGAATCCGCTGTGGGGGGTCGCTGTGGCCGCATACGCGCAGAAGACCCTTACGGGCCCGATCTCGGCGCGCCTGGAGTTCGCCTACAATCCCCGTGGGGTTCGCCAAGAGGTTCTCGGCGTCGCCGCCGACGGGTTGCTAGAGCGAGCCGAAGCGGAGACGCGCCTGCATTACCTGTCGGTCCCTGCGTTTGTGACGGCGGGCTGGTCCCTGGGCGAGTCGCCCGTCTCCGCCTACGTCTTTCTCGGTCCGCGCATCGACGTGCTGGTCGGGCGCGAAAGCGGCACGTTCTCGTTTCCCGATGAGGAGGTGCCCGCGGACCTGGCCGACCGATACAGCACAATCACCCTCGGGGCGTCCGGCGGGGTGGGCATCGGGGTGAACATTGGGGACGTTATGATCACAGCGGAGGCGCTGCAGCACCGCGACATCACGGCGCCTGTGGACGAGGGCGGCACCAGAACCAGTCTTACCCTTGATCCGCTCCGGAACGTGGCTAGGGCCATTTCCCTCGGGGTGCGATGGTGAAATAACGGATCGGTGGATTGATTCCAGCAATGCGATCACCAGGAGGGCTTGGCCGTGTCCCTACGCGGCGTGTTCGCCATGGCAGCCGGTTTTGGGGCAGGGGCGGGTGCCAATCCGAGAACAACCGATACGGATTCGGGACTGAGCGACGATTGGATGTCGGTGCGCGCCCGCTGTTCGTCCCGAAAAAAGGCTGCTCCTGCGTGGAGGGCGACGTGTCGGTTCTGCAGACGGAAGAGACGGTCCCTGTTTGGTCGTTCGTTCTAGCAATCCCAACATTTTTGTGCTTTAAAAACCCATATTGTCAAGAGGCGGTCGCGCACGGATCTGGTGGATCCGACGAACTACTCAACAGTCTGACGCGAGGAAAGCAAAAGCCCCCTCACGCGCATCGGCATCACCGGATTGGTGGACATAGGCGACGAGCGGGCCGAGGTGGGAGTCTGGATCAGCAGGCCGCGCGGGAGTCGCGGGTACGCCACAGCGGGAACGCGCCGACTCCCGTCATTCGCGTTGGACGACCTGAGACTGGCGTCGGGGGTTGCCCGGCCCCTCAAACGCAATGGGCCGTCGCACTGAAAACGCTTGGCTTCACCGCCGTCGCAGAGACGCACGAGCCCCAAAGGGGACCGCGGACGACCCGGTGGTGCGCTACGAACTGACGCGGCGCGGCGGGCACTCGGGGACGGAATAACCGGCTGGGGCAAGAGGCGCACACTTCTCAGTCCGACGCCTCCCCCTCGTACGGCCCGTAGTGCTTCGTGGGCTCGTCGTAGCCGAGAAGGCGCGTCTGCACCCACCCGACAGCGTCGTCCTGCAGCATCGCGATCGAGGGCACTATCAGCATGAGAACAAAGGTGCCAAAAATGATGCCCACCCCTAAGCTTACAGCCATCGGGATGAGGAATTGCGCCTGCACGCTCTGCTCGATGATGATGGGGAAGAGCCCGAGAAATGTGGTAAGCGAGGTCAGCAGGATGGGACGAAAGCGCACCTGCCCGGCCCGCACGAGGGCGTCGGGCCAATCGCGCCCCGCCGCGCGCTCCTCATTTGCGAAGTCGAGCATCACGAGCGCGTCGTTTACGATAACGCCGCTGAGCCCGACGATGCCGTAGATGCTGAGCAGGCCCAGCGAGATGTTGAGGAGGAGGTGTCCAATGATGGCCCCAATCCAGGCGAACGGGATGGTGCCCATGATCACAAACGGCTGGAGGTAGGAGCGGAAGGGGATGGCCAGCAGGGCGTAGATGGCAAACAGCGCAAGCAGAAAGCCGATGATAAGTGCACTCTGTGCCTTGCGCTGCTCGCGCTGCTGCCCCCCGAACTGGTAGGTCATCTCCGGGACGGCCCGCTGAATGCTGGGAAGCACGCGGGCTTCGAGGGCATTCTTGATCTCGTTTCCCGTGGTGACAGACGGATTTACGTCGGCCGTAACGGTGACCACGCGCCTTCCGTCTTGGCGGTTGATCTGGGAGGGGGCGTAGCTGAGCGACGTCGTCGCGACCTCCTCCAGCGGCACGTCAGCCCCAGCAGGGGTGCGGATGCGGTAGTCGTCCAGGTCCGCGAGGGCGTTTCGCTGGTCGTCAGGAAGGCGAGTATAGACGCGCACCTCATTCTGGCCGCGCTGCAGGCGGTACGACTCGACCCCGAAGAAGGCGGCCCGCACCTGCTGGGCCAGGTCGCTGAGGGTAAGGCCGAGCGACCGAGCGGCGGGCTTGAGCGACAGCTCAATCTCGCGCTTGCCCTCCTCCTGATCCGACTTGATGTCGTACACCCCCGCGAAGCGATCCAGCGAGTCGCGCACGGCCCCCACGGCTCGGTCGAGCCGCTGCTCAGTGGGAGCGGAGACCTCTACGGACACGGGCTTGCCGACCGATACGACGTTGGCCGTAAACGAAAGGGAACGGGCACTCGGAATGGCATCCGTCGCCTCGCGCCATCGCTCCTCGAACTGCGCGGACGTGACGTCCCGCTCCTCCGGGTCGATCATTTCGAAGCTCACCTCGGCCACATTGGCCTTCGTCGCGGTGAACCCGGCCTGATCGGGCCCGCTGTTGGCGCGCGGCTGCTGGCCGACCGTCACGTACACGTTCTCGACGAGCCGCTGCCCGGCCTCCTCCTCCAGCTCGTTGATCGCTTCGTACCCCGTCGCCTGCAGGCGGCCGGTGATGCGCTCGGTGCGCTCCGGGGTGGTGCCAGCCGGCATCTCCAACTGGGCCGTCACCAGCTTGCCCTGCACGCTTGGAAAAAATTCGAAGCTGACGTAGCCGTTGCCCACGAAGCTGAAGGCGATGAGCAGGATCGCCACGCCGCCGCAGATCGTGACGCCGTAGCGACGGGTGGCAAACCGGAGGGATGTCGTGAGCGGGCCCCGCACGAAGGTTTGTAGCCGAGTCGCCACCCACTGTCGCACGCGATTGAGCGTTCGGATCAGCCGGTTCGGCTCGTCGTCGCGGTTGGGGCGCTCGGAGAGATGGTACGGCAGGATGAAGAGCACCTCCACCAGCGACAGCGCCAGCACAATGATGACGATCAACGGAATGTCGCCAAGAAACTTGCCGATCGTGCCCCCGACGAAGAGGAGCGGGCTGAAGGCCGCGACGGTCGTGAGGACCGCAAAGATGACCGGGATGCCGACGCGCTGCGTGCCCCGAATCGACGCTTCCAGCGGATCGCCCTTCGCCTCTTGCTCCGCGTACACGTTTTCCCCCACCACGATCGCGTCGTCCACCACAATGCCGATGGACAGGATGAAGCCAAAGAGGGAGAGCAGGTTGATCGACACGTCCAGGTACTGCATCACGATGAACGTGCCGGTGAACGACAGGAAGATGCCCACCGAGGTCCAGAACGCCAGCCGCGGCGCCAGGAAGAGCGTGAGCGTGAGGACGACGAGGAGCAGGCCGAGGAGACCGTTCTTAATCAACAGGTTGAGCCGGCTGCGCAGGTTCTGGGCCTGGTTCTGCCAGATGGCCGCATTTAGTCCTGCCGGGAGCGCGGGGCGAAGCTCGTCGTTCAGGTACTCCTGCACGGTCTCCTCCACGGCCAGCACCTGCTCGTCGCCGGTGCGGAAGACGTTGAGAATGGCGGCGGGCTTGCCGTTGAAGCGGGTGATGAGGTCGGAGTTTTCGGCGAATCCGTCTTTGACGTGCGCCACGTCGCCGAGCTGCACGTTCGTCCCATCCTCGCGGGAGAGGAGCACGATGTCCTCAAAGTTCGCCTTCGTGTAGTTCTGGCCCTCGGTGCGCACCGTGATCTCCTCGTTCGCCGTCTCGATGCTGCCGCCGGGCAGGTCGAGGCTGCTTTGCTGCACCAGCCCGGACACCTGCCCGAGTGTCATGCCGTACTTGCGGAGGTCTGCACGCGAGATCTCTACCGAAATCTCGTAGTCGCGCACTCCGCCGATTTGAACGAACGAGATCTGCGGGTCCTGCGTGAGGTCGTCCTTCGTGCGCTGGGCCAGTTCCTTGAGCGTGCGCTCGGTGGCGTCGCCGTAGAGGGCCACCTGGAGGGCCTGCTGTCGATTCGTGACTTCCGTCACGATGGGCTCCTCCGCCTCCTCGGGAAACGCCGTGATGCGGTCCACCTCCGACTTGATGTCGGTCCGGGCGCGGGCGAGATCCGTTCCCCGCTTCAACTCGGCCGTCACCACGCCGGCGTTCTCGGTGGCGGTGCCCAGGATGCGGTCGATGCCCTCCACGCTCTCGATGCGGTCCTCGATGCGGCGCACGATGGACTGCTCCACTTCCTCGGGCGAGCCGCCGGGGTAGGTCACCTCGATCTGCACCTGGTCGAGGCTAAATTCGGGGAAGACCTCCTGCACGGTCGTGTACGCCGCCGCCCCCCCGCCGATCAGTAGCACCAGCATCAGCAAGTTGGCCGCCACGCCGTTGCGGGCGAACCAGTCGATTACCCTATTCATCGTTGGAACGTTGGTACGTTATATGTTGGAACGTTGGGGCGGAGAACATCACTCCGGCGCATCCAGGTCGATTTCGTACTCCACGCCTCTCTCCTGGACACGGGAGGCGTTGGGTTTCGACTCCAGGTACTGAATCAGTCGGAACAGCTGTCGAGAGGCCTTATCGGCGAGGTCGTAGGTGGCCTCAAACTCAGCGTCTGACAGGTAGCCCTGATCGCAGGCAACGTAAAGCTGTGCGCGCACCTCGCCTGCGGATCCGCGTGCCCGACCGAGATGATCCACAAAGATGCTCTGTGTTCGGCTCTCGAAGCCCTCAGCGATGTTGCTCATGACCGACACCGAGGCCCGCTGAATCTGATCGCGAAGCCCAAAATTGCTTGCGAACGGCTCCTGTTGGGTATGCTCGTAGACCCGGTTCGTCAGTGTTCGAGCCGTCTGCCAGACATCCAACTCTTCGAAGCGCTCGATTGTGGCCATGGTGGTAGAACGTTTGGGCGTTGGAACGTTTTTGCGTTGTACGCTGGAACGTTGCGGGAGTGGAGGACAGGTCAGAAGGGAAGCTCCGCTGTCAAAACGTTCAACGTTCAACGTGCAACGCGAATGTTCATGCTGTCGGTCTGCACCCGCAGATCAGTGGTGATTACCCGAGTGTCGGGATCGAGCGTCGGCGCGAGGTAGGTCTGCTCCTCCACCGTCTGGATGGGCTCGACCGGCCGCTCGACCAGCATCGAGTCGCCCTGCACGGTCCAGACCACGGGGGGCTGATCCGGGGTGCGCGTGTGCACGGCGCGGCGGGGGACCACATGGTATGTGCCGTCCTGGCGGCCCTGGATGTCCACCTCCGTATAGGTGCCCACGGCCAGGGGCGGGCGCTCCGGCGTATAGCTGCGCTCCGCCGCCGGAGGACGCTCGGGCCGCTGCGACGGGACGCGCATCGCTTGGTCGTAGGGGTCGGGCACGCGCACCACCACGTCGACGGTGCGGGTCTGCTCGCTGACGGCCCCCTCGACGCGGTGGACACGACCCTGCCACGCGAACTCCTCCCCGCCGTACGTGGTCGTCACGGTCGCGGGCAACTTGGCCCCGGACTGCTGCCCCGTGGTCGCCCACAGGTTGCGAATGAGGGCCGCCTTGCGGGTGGGAAGGGACACGACGATCTCGGCCGCCTCGGTGCCGTAGACCGTAGCGACCGGCGTGCCCGGGGCCAGGTACGCCCCGAGGTCGGCCTGCTTCTGGCGCACCATCCCGTCGAACGGCACCTGCAGCCGGGTGCGCTCCAGGTTGGTTCGGGCGGTCTCCAGCGACGCCTTGGCGCTTTGCAGGTTGGCCTCCGCCCGGGCCACCTGCGGCTCGTTGAAGACGAACCGGCCCAACTCGGTGCTGTCGGGGGCGGGGGCTGCCCCGGCGCGCTCCTGGACGCGCTCGTAATCCGCCCGGGCGGCCCCGGCTTCCTCGCGGGCCTGGAGGAGCTGGAACTT
This sequence comes from Bacteroidetes bacterium QS_3_64_15, assembly GCA_003022565.1. Lineage (GTDB taxonomy): Bacteria > Bacteroidota > Rhodothermia > Rhodothermales > Salinibacteraceae > Salinibacter. Next base: position 17,244 of record PXTN01000017.1, read on the forward strand.
GGCCTGCGTCACCTGCGCCTCCGCCTGCTTCAGGGCGCTGCGGTAGTCGGACGGGTCGATGCGGGCGAGCGTCTCGCCGGCCGCGAACCGCCCCCCGCTCACGAGCGCATCGGACACGTCTGCGAGGCGGCCCCCCACCTCGGCAGTGAGCTGAATCTCGCGGACGGGCTGCACCGTGCCGGTGCCGCGCACCAGCAGGCTGCCGGCTCGCACCTCCACCGGCGTCGTCGAGACGCGGGGCGACTGCGGGGGGGGCTCGCTCGTCTCTGCCTGGGGCGCAAAGGCGTATAGGACAAACATGATCGCGGCGGCGCCGACGAGAATGCCGGCGCCCACCAAGTACCACGTAAGGTCGCTACGGTCCATGAGTCGAGTCAGTAGGTCGGAAGTACGAAGCCGACAGGGCAAGAACGCGATTACGGGAACAGCCGGGGATCCTCGGGCGCGGGCACCTCGGTCCACGCGCCGCCGAGGGCGCGGTGAAGGGCGAGGCGGGCGTTGACGACCGCCAGCCGGACGCCAGCCCGTCGCGTGCGGGCCTGCACGAGGGTGCGCTCTGCATCGAGGAGCGACAGCACGTCGCCAATACCGCGCTCGTAGCGGTCGCGTTGGGCTTGGAACGCGTCGTTCGCCGCGTCCACCTGTTGCTGCACCTCGCGGTAGCGCCGGCGCTGCTTGTCGTAGGCCACCAGGGCGGCCCTCACCTCGCGGAAGGCCGTGAGGACCGTTCGCTCGTAGCGGGCCGCCTGCTGCTTGTAGCGGGCCTCCACGGCGCTAAGGTTGGCCCGCAGGCGCCCGCCCTGAAAGAGGGGCGCGGTGAGCTGGCCCACGAAGTTGGCAAAGACCTGCCCGGGGTCCACGAGGTCGGCCAGCTCGCTGCTCTGTGTGCCGCCCTGGCCGGTGAGCGACAGGCTCGGCAACATCTCGGCGCGCGCCGCCCCAATCTGTTGGCGGGCGGCCTCCAGTCGCCGCGCCGACGCCCGCACGTCGGGCCGCTGCATGAGGAGGTCCGCGGGAAGGCCCGCGGGAATGGGCTCGGGGGCGAGAGGAACGGCCATCGAGTCGGGAAGGAGGGCGCGCTGCTCCCCGGCGAAGCGGCCCAGGAGCGTGGCGAGGCGGCTCTGCGCGTCGTACAGCCGACGCTCCAGGTCCGGCTGCTCCGCCCGGGCGGCCTGCAGGCTCTGCCGGACGCTGTAGAGCCGGAACGACGGGATCAGGCCCCGGTCGTAGCGGTCCTCGGTGGTCTCGAGCCGCTGCTCCAGCAGGTCGATGGTCCGCTGCCCGAGCTGCACCTGTCGCCGCAGGGAGGCGATCTGGGCGTATGTCGAGATCGTCTGGCTGATGACCGAGAGGCGGGCGGTCTGCAGGTCCGCCGCCGTGGCGAGGTACTGGCTCAGCGCCGCTTTGCGCTCGCTTCGGACGCGGCCCCAGAAGTCGAGTTCGTACGAGAAGCCGAGCGTGGCCTGGTAGTCCGCAAACTCGAAGCGGTCCGGGCCTTGCCCTCCGCCGATGGCGCCGCCGATGCCGGTGTTGGCCGGCTGGTTTTGATAGCTGACCTGCCCGTCGGCACTCACGCTTGGAAACAGTGGCGCCCGTGCGATGCGGAACTGGGCGGCCAGTTCTTCGACCTGAGACCGGGCTACCTCGAGGTCGAGGTTGGCGGCGAGGGCCGTGTCGACGAGGGCCGTGAGGGCCGGGTCGTCGTACGCGGCCCACCACCGGGTGGCGTCGTAGGCGGCCGTGTCGGCGGTCTCGGCGGGCAGCGTCGTGTCACCCGGCGCGGCCTCAAACCGACTCGGGAGCTCTTGCTCCGCCTCCGGCGTCGGCATGGACGGCGTCATCGAACAGCCGGCAATCGTGAGCAGGACCGTCAGGACGGTGGCTGCGGTGAGATGAAGAATCTTCATCTGAAAACGTTTAACGTTAAACGTTAGAACGTTGAACGACTAACTTCAGGGCGCAAGGCCGTGATAGATGAGGTCGAACAGGTGCTCCTTCCGGACCTCCACGAACGCCCCCCAGTCGCCCGCCGCGTCGGGATGCATGATCTCCACCGTCGGCCGGGCCACGAAGAAGAAGAGACACGTCGAGATCACGGAAAGGACCGTGTGGTGGGGATCGACCGACCGAATCTCGCCTGCCTCGCTCGCGGCCGCGATGGTGTCGACCAGAATCTGAGGCGGAGCCTCCCCGGATTTCGTTGCCTCACGCAGGTGCTTGCCGAGCAGGCTGCCTCCGGCCAGGTTTTCCTGCACCATCAAGCGCATCGCCGCCTCATCGGACCGCACGAACTCGACGTACCCGTCGATGAAGACGCGGAGCGTCTCCTCAAAGGTTGGTGCCTCCTCCAGCGACTCGCCGAACGACGCCATGAACCGACGCACCGTGTGGGCGAAGACCTCCTCGTACAGCGTCTTCTTGTCCCGGAAGTAGTAGTGCAGCATCGCCTTGTTGATGTCGGCCGCGTCGGCGATGGCCTGCATGCGCGCCCCGTGCCGGCCCTCCCGGGCAAATACCTGGAGGGCCGCGTCGAAAATCTGACGCTCTGTGTCGGAATAGTCGGAGCGCGGAGTGGAGGCGTCGGGCATGGACGGTGTCAATAGTGAGAATTCGACCAGTGTAATCGGAGGACAACCGTCTGGTTCAACCAAATGGTTAACCGTTACGCAAAGATCATTGTTGGAGGGCCAACGCTCGGCAAGCACATAGCAATCAACTGTTGAATCCCCCAGCGGCACGGCGGGCGATGGAGCGGGGCGTGGACCGCACCATGAAGGTCCCAATCTTGTTGGACCAGCCTTACTGGGTCAGCCGGGCACGACGAGTGTCCGGTCGTCGCGGAACGCGTCGTGACCCGTCTCGGCGACTGCTTCGGGCGTCATGGTCGAGGCATTCCCGAAGAGGGAGGCGCCGGTGACAAGGGCGGGTTCCAGAATGGACGTGCTGATGTCGAGGGTCACCGGTGGACGTCATTCGGTTCGCCCCTCGTGTCCGTCCGCGTGGCGCCGGATGGGCGTGCGGAATTACGCACTGCCGAGGAAGCGGGCTGGGGCCGCTCAGTCGTTCGTCCGTGAAGGAATGGGCAGCCGCACGGTAAACCGGCTCCCCTCGCCCTTCTCGGTCTCCACCTCGATGGTTCCCCCCATTTGCTCGGCCGCCTCCTTCGTCACCGCCAGTCCGAGCCCGGTGCCCTCGTATTCACGGCTCATGCCCTCCGACGCCTGCCGGAACGGCTCGAAAAGGTCCTCGGCCCGGGAGGGATCCATCCCGACGCCGGTATCCTCGACCTCCAGGACGGCCTCGTTCTTCGCTTGTGAGGCACGGACGCGCACCTCCCCCTCCTCGGTGTACTTGATGGCGTTGGACATCAGGTTGCCGAGCACGATGTGCACGCCCCCCGCGTCGGCCTGGGCCCAAATCGGTTTTTCTCCGGCCTGAACCTGCAAGCACAACCCCTTCCCCTCAGCCTGAGGCCGGAGCTCCTCGGCGATCTGCTCTGCCTGCTCCGCCAAGTCGACCGGCTCAGCGCCCAGGTCCATCTCTCCAGCCTCCAGCTTCGAGAGGTTCAAGACGCCCGTGAGCGTGTCCATCAGGCGCTTTCCGCTTTTTTCGATCAGGGCGGAAAACTGCGCTAGCGCTGCTAGGTCCACCTCTTCGGCGGCGGAGGCTCCGCGGGCCTCTTCCCCGATCGCCTCCGCGAAGCCCAAAATCGAGGTCAGCGGCGTCCGTATCTCGTGGCTCATGGCCGCGAGGAAGGCCGATTTCAGCCGGTCGGCTGCCTCCGCCTCCTCCTTCGCTTCGCGGAGCGCCTGCTCCCGCCGTTTTTGCTCGGTAATGTCCTGGACGGCGCCGTGGATCTCGACGATCTCTCCTTCCTCCTGGGTCGGGCGGCCGATGTCTCGGACCCAGCGGGCCTGCCCCTCCTCTGTTCCGGCCAGGCGGAGCTCCTTGTCCCAGCCCGTTCCGGTTTCTTGGGCCTGCATGACCACTTCCCTGTGGCGGTCTCGGTCCTCCGCATGGAACTGCTCGAACACCTCCTCCGTCGGAGGTTTTTTTTCCTTCGGCACGCCGAAGATGTCGTAGAGCTTCTCCGTCCACTCCGCCCGGTAGGGCGGTTCCTGCCGTAGATCAACCGACCAGCCCCCGACACCGGTCATCTCCTCGGCAATGTGGAGCAGTTTTTTTGATCGCCGGAGCTTTTCCTCCTGTTCTTTCCGCTCGGTAATGTCGAGGAGAACCCCGTTGAACACGAGCCCCTCCTCCTCGCGCTGCTCAGGGGTCGATATGCCCCGCAGCCAGATCCGCTCGCCCGAAGGTTTTTCGAACGGCATTTCAGACTCCCACGAAGTCTCCTTCTCCACGGAGTGATCCGCCCTGGCCATCACGTCCTCCCGGTACGACTGCGGAATCCGCTCCACGAATCGCTCATGGAAACGTTCTGTGTCGGCGGAAATCCCCAGGATCTCCTCCGCACGGTCGCTCACGAAGGTGTTGCCGTACCCACCGTCGGGCTTGGCATACCACTGAAAAACTACGCCCGGCAGGTTGTTGGTAAGGCCCCGGAGCTGGGCCTCCCGCTCTCGCAAGGACTTCTCGGCCCGCTTCCGCTCGTCGATATCGAGGAAGACCCCGTTGTAGACAAGCTCGCCCTCACGCCGTTCGGGCGTAGACGCCCCGAGAAGCCAGATCTCTTCTCCACTGGGCTTCTCAAAAGGCATCTCGAACTCCCAGGGCTCCTCGTCCTGCACCGCCTCCTCGATTGACTGGGTGAGCGTTTCCCGGTGGGGCTCCGGCACCCGCTCGACAAACCGCTGGTGGAAGCCCTCCGGGCTGGCAGAAATACCGAGCAACGATCCGGCCTGCTCACTCACGAAGTAGTTTCCGAAGGTCCCGTCCGGGCGGGCAAAAAACTGAAAGACAACCCCCGGAATGCTGTTGGCCAAGCCGCGGAGCCGCGCTTCCTGCTCTCTGAGGGCCTCCTCGGACTCCTTCCGCTCGGTGATATCCTGGAGGGCCCCCGCGACCTTCACGGTCTCTTCGCCCTCCTTCTCGGCTGGTGCCCCCACCGTGCGCACCCACCGCCGGTTGCCCTCTACCGTCTCGATCGGAAGCTCCAGGTCATAGGGCTCTTCCTCCTCGGCGCACTGCCGGAAGGCCTCCCGGATTTTCGGGCGGGCCTGCGGCGTGAAACGTTCGAGACTCTCCTCTACATCGCCCAGATCAGCCCCGGGCTCGGCGCCGTGGATTCGGTAGACCTCATCGGTCCGGGACACCTCGCCCGTGCGGAGGTCGGCCTCCCAGGCCCCGGCCAGCCGCTGGGTCTGCTCCAGGAGGTTCTTCTGGCGACGAAGCGCCGCCTCCTGCTCCCGCTGCTCGGTCACGTCCCGCTGGACGGAGACCCAGTGCTCGATCTCGCCCTCCTCGCCTCGAACCGGAAAGATGTTCCACTGCACGAGGTAGGGCGTCCCGTCTTTTCTGTAGTTGACCGTCTCCTCCTCCGTCTCCTCGCCCGCCTCCAGGGCTGCCCGCAGCGAATCCAAGACCTCCCGCTCCGTCTTCGGCCCCTGCAAGATCCGGGGCGTCTCCCCGAGGACCTCTTTCTCCGAGTAGCCGGTCATTTCCTCAAAGGCCTCATTGACGTACTCGATTCGCGGGCCCGGCTCATCGAGGGGCTCCGCTTCGGTGATCAGCACCGACTCTTTTGCCTGCTCGACCGCCTCCGACAGGAGACGAAGCTTTTCCTCCTTCTCTTTTCGCTCGGTAATGTCGGTGATCGTCCCGTCGTAGTGGAGGACCCGCCCATTGGCGTCGTAGGCCGGCTCCACGGATAGCAGTCCGACGACCGTCGACTCGTCGGGCCGCCCAAGCTCAACCTCAATGTCTTCGGCCCCTTCTTCGGCCAACATTCGGCCCTTCTGGAAGGGGTCGACGTAAAACTCGGTCAGGTCCCGCCCGATCAGCTGTTCGCTCGACTCGAGACCAAGCAGGTCCACCAGCGCCTCGTTCGCATACTCAATGCGGCCAGTCGGCCCGGCGCGAAAGACTCCTGCCGAGAGGCCCTCGGTGATCGACCGGACCCAGGCGTCCCGCTGCCGCAGCTTCTGCTGCATGCGGCTCCGCTGGGCGGCCCAGCGCAGGGTCCGCCCCGCCAGCGCAGGGGTCAGCTCTCCCTTCTGCAGGTACTGGGCCGCCCCGGCCTGCTGGGCCTGGAGAGCGGCGCCCAAGTCGTCTTGTCCCGTGAGCACGACGATGGGGACCTCCGGGGCCGCCGACATGGCCGCGGCGACTGTGCCCGGGCCCTGGCTGTCGGGGAGCCCGAGGTCGAGGACCACCACGTCCGCCTCCCCCTCCCGGAGCGCAGAGAGGCCATCCTCCAGGGTTCCCTCGTGGCGAAGGGTCGCGTCAACCCGGCTTTCCGCGAGGTACTCTTCGAAGAGACGGGCATCCCCGGGGTTGTCCTCGATCAGGAGAACGCGGAGGGAAGCCGCCTCGCTAGAGTTAGGCTGAGTGTCCGTCATCGACTGTGGAATTCCGTGGGTTAAGCTATGCGCCGGGAAAAAAGCGACGGCTCTCTCCGGCCGATTGCTTTTGCTTCTACTCCTCGGGCAGACGGACCACCTGAAACCAGAACTCGTCGATCGACTGCACGATCGTCGTGATCTCGTCGAGGTCGACCGGCTTGGTCACGTAGGCATTGGCGTGCTCGTCGTAGCTTTTCACCACGTCCTCCTCCGCCTCCGAGCTTGTGAGAACAATCACCGGCACGCGTCGCAGGGTCGGGTGATCCTTCATTTCCTGTAACAAGTCGTGCCCGTCCTTTACCGGAAGGTCCAAGTCCAGAAGCACCAGGTCGGGTCGGGGCCTCGCGTCCTTCTCAGTGAGCCCAAGAATCTCTTCGGCGTCCTCGGCGGTGTGGGCGACCAGCAGGTCGTTGCGCACCTTCGACTCGCGCAGCATCTCGCGGGTCAGGCGCACGTCGGCCGGGTTGTCTTCGACGAGAAGAATCCGGACCGGGCGTTCCCGCTCCGAATCGGGATGGGCATTTTTTTCGGGTGCATCTCCATCAGGCGACGTCGTCACGGGAGGCGTTGGGGGTTAGGTGGAGGGTCAGGTGAAAGGCCGAGCCCTCCCCGGGCTCCGACTCGACCCAGAGGGCGCCGTCGTGGCGCTGCGCAACTTTTTGACTAAGGGCAAGCCCCATGCCAGAACCCTCCTGCCCGGCCCCGTGCGGGTCGAGCTGCGTGAAGATCCGGAAGATCTTGTCCTGCCCTTCCGGGGGAATGCCCGGCCCCTCGTCACGAACGATGACGTGGGCGGCCCCGTCCGGCTCCGTCCAGCCGCTCACGTGGATCTGGGGCGGGGCATCCCCGCGGTACGTGAGGGCGTTCCCGATCAGGTTCTGAAAGACGCGCCGGAGCTGGTCGCGGCTTCCGTAGGTCGTGGGAAGGGCCTCTCGGGTGACGGTGCCGCCTAGCCTATCGATTTCCCGGGCCACGTCGTCGAGCACGTCCGTGAGGACCTCGCCGAGGTCCACCTCCTCGAACTCGTCCTCCTTGCGTCCCACGCGGGAGTACTGGAGCAGCCCGTTGATCAGCGCCTTCATCCGCTCAGCCCCGTCGACGGCGTACTCGATAAACTCCCGGGCCGTCTCGTCGAGATCCTCCTCATAGCGGCGCTCCAGGAGCTGGAGGTAGCTGGAGACCATCCGGAGCGGTTCCTGCAGGTCGTGGGACGCCGCGTAGGCAAACTGTTCCAGATCTGCGTTCGAGCGCTCCAGTTTCTCCGTGCGGCGGCGGAGCGTCTCCTCCATCCGTCGCCGGTCGGTGGCGTCGTTGATGGCCAGGAGAAGCCGGTCCGACTCGTCCGCTTTGGCCCGAAGCATCCGGCCGTTAATGTGGAGCACCCGCCGTCCCAATCCCTCAAACGCGCGATCGAGCTCGACCTTCTCGAAGGGCTCGCCCTGCTCGAGAAGCCGATCGAGGGCCTCCCGCAGAACGGGGGCGTCGAAGTGCCCACCCCCCAACTCGTAGAGAGACGCTCCGATCGTGTCGTCGGGCTCGGTCGAGAACACGCGGTAGAACGCCGGGTTGACTTGGCGCACCGTGAGGTCGGCATCCAGGACGAGCAGGGGCTCGTGGACGGTGTCCACGATGCGCTGGGGATCCGCCAGCGTGCCGGTGCTGGAGGAAGGGGTCTCGGACGAGGAGTTTTGATCCTGCCGGTGAGTCATTGGGGGAGCGGATGGTAGGGGGATCGGCGGTCGTTCTCCACCCGGTGTCCTCATCTCAAGGGTCCGCTGATCCGTTGCAGGACAGGCAGCGTCGGGGGGCTGCGAAGAGAATGAGGAGCCGCGCAGGATGCGGATGTCTGCGGCAGTGCACGGACGGCTCCGTTGCTCGACAAGTTCCTCTTTCAGGAGGGGCGGTGGACATCATTCGGTCGGCGGACGCGGTCCCGTTTGCGTGGGGAACGGGCGTGTGGGCAAGGGGGCGGGAGCAGAGAGATCATCGTACTGCAGGCGGGTCGGGCGGGTCTTCGTTCCCGGAGGCCCACGAACAGAAATCAAACGAAACACCACGTCCGTCCCTCTCCGTCGGACCGCCGCATTCGCACTCGCTCTTTCCGCCGCCCCCTCCGTTCCGCCATGGCCGATCATCCGCAATGGGACGCGCCCCCCGAGCTTCAGATCGACACGGACGCCGTCTACGACGCAACTCTCGAAACCAGCAAGGGCACCATCGAGATTGCGCTTTACCCCGAGCACGCCCCGAACACCGTCAGCAACTTCGCCTTCCTTGCCGACGAGGGCTTCTATGACAGCACGCCGTTTCACCGCGTCATTGAGGGGTTCATGGTGCAGGCGGGCGATCCGACGGGCACGGGGCGCGGCGGCCCCGGGTACGAGTTCGACGACGAGATTGAGGGCAATCCGCTCACGCACAAGACGGGCGTCCTCTCGATGGCCAACGCCGGCCCCAACACGAACGGCAGCCAGTTCTTCATCACGCGAGCCCCCCAGTCGCACCTCGACGGCAAGCACACCGTCTTCGGCGACGTGACGAGCGGCCAGGACGTGGTCGATGCCATTGAAGAGGGCGATACGCTGAAGACGGTGACGGTCGAAAAGCAGTAACGAACGCGCAACGACCGGCCGACGTTTTCGGGCCCTCTCCGCTTCTTCACAAAGGAGCGTTGACATTGAGCGGAGCAGCGGATACTGTTGAGCCTGCATCGTGACATATTGTTGTTGTTAGCATCACATTCATCCAGAAGGGTGAAGGGAGCAGGCCCTCTGAAGCCCTGGCAACCGCCGTCAGTGTCCATTGACGGAAAGGTGCCCCATCCTGCCTCGACTGCTGTCGAGGAAAGATGAGTGGGAATCGCGACCGTCAGGTTGTTGATCCCCATCCGCTTTCCTTGCGGCTGGGGATTTTTCTATGGATCCCCGGTTGCGCGCCGGTCCGGTCGGCACGGCCCCTCATGCTCGCTCGGCTCTTCTGGATGAGCTCTCATTCCTCTTCATTCAGAGCGCCGATTTTGCTATGAGCACCGAGAACGGACAGCACGATCCCACCGAGTCGCCCCGCTACGAGACCCTCCAGCTCCACGCGGGGCAGGAGCCGGACCCGGCCACCAACGCCCGGGCCGTGCCCATCTATGCCACCACCTCCTACACCTTCGACGATGCGGAGCACGGGGCCGACCTCTTTGCCCTCGAAGAGTTCGGCAACATCTACACCCGCATCATGAACCCGACGAACGACGTCTTCGAGAAGCGGGTGACGGCGCTCGAGGGCGGCGTGATGGCGGTCTCCACCGCCAGCGGGCAGTCGGCCCAGTTCCTAGCCCTCAACACGCTCTGCGAGCACGGCGACAACATCGTCTCCACGAGCTACCTCTACGGCGGGACCTACAACCAGTTTAAGAACTCCTTCCCCCGCCGCGGCCTCGACGTCCACATCGCCGACGGGGACGACCCGGACTCCATCAAAAGCCTGATCGACGAGGACACGAAGGCCGTCTACCTGGAGACGATCGGCAACCCGCGCTTCAACATTCCCGACTTCGAGCGGATCGCCGACATCGCCCACGACCACGGCGTGCCCCTCGTCGTAGACAACACCTTCGGCGCGGCGGGCTTCCTGTGCAGCCCCATCGACTACGGGGCCGACATTGTGACGGCCAGCGCCACGAAGTGGATCGGCGGGCACGGCACCACCATTGGCGGCGTGATCGTGGACGCGGGCACCTTCCCCTGGGACAACGGCCGCTTCCCGGAATTCACCGAGCCGAACCCCAACTACCACGGCCTCCAGTTCTGGGAGACGTTCGGCCCGGACGGCGTGCTCGACACGAACGTGGCCTTCGCCATGCGGGCTCGCGTGGAGGGGCTCCGCGACTTCGGCCCGGCGCAGAATCCGTTCGGCTCCTTCCTGCTGCTGCAGGGGCTCGAAACGCTCTCCCTGCGCGTGCAGCGGAGCTGCGACAATGCGCTCGAGCTCGCGAAATGGCTCCGGACACAGGACGCGGTCGAATGGGTGAGCTACCCCGGGCTGGACGACCATCCCTACCACGAGCGCGCCAACCGCTACCTGGAGAATGGCTACGGCGCGGTGCTCGCGTTTGGCGTCGAGGGAGGGTCGGAAGAGGGCAAGCGCTTTGTCGAGAACGTGGACCTGGCCAGCCACCTCGCCAACGTGGGCGACGCGAAGACGCTCGTCATCCACCCCGCCTCCACCACCCACCAGCAGCTGACCGAAGAGGAGCAGAAGGCCTCCGGCGTGGAGCCCGACATGGTGCGCGTGTCCGTCGGCATCGAGCACATCGACGACATCAAGGTCGACTTTGAGCAGGCGTTTGCGGCGCTTCCGTCTCCGGCTGCTGCATGATCAGAGCGTGATACGTGATTCGTGATACGTAATGGTCAGCAGAGCGGTATTCTCACGTATCACGTTTCACGCATCATCTGCTGCTCGCACTGATGCGTCCATTCCCGTTCTCCACCGATGTCGCAGGCGCTGACGATTTCAACATTCACCCTCGAAAACGGCACGACGCTGCGGGACGTGCCCGTGGCGTACCGGACGTGGGGCACGCTCAACGACGCGGCGGACAACGCCGTCCTCGTGTGCCATGCCCTCACCGGCGGCACGGATGTCGACGAGTGGTGGAGCGGGCTTCTCGGTCCCGGTCGGGCGCTCGACCCCGCGGAGGACTTCGTGGTGTGCCTGAACGTGCCGGGCTCGCCGTACGGCTCGGTGTCCCCGGTGACGGCCGATCCGGGCACGGACGAGCGCTACGGTCCCAACTTTCCGGCGTTCACGATCCGCGACACGGTGGCCCTGCACCGTCGCGCGCTGGAGCGTCTTGGCGTGCGGGAGGTGGCCTGCGCCCTCGGCGGCTCGATGGGCGGGATGCACGTGCTGGAGTGGGCCTTCGAGACGACCACGGACGGAGCCCCGTTCGTGCAGTCGCTCGTGCCCATCGCCGTGGGCGGGCGCCACACGGCCTGGCAGATTGGCTGGAGCGAGGCGCAGCGGCAGGCCATCTACACCGATCCGAAGTGGCGCGGCGGTGAATACCCCCCGGACGACCCGCCCCGGGACGGCCTCGCCACGGCCCGTATGATGGCGATGGTGTCGTACCGGTCCCAGGCGTCGTTCGAGGGGCGGTTCGGGCGCGACGTAATGCCGGAAAAAGACGGAACGCCCTACGCGGTGGAAAGCTACCTGCGGCATCAGGGCGAGACGCTCGTCGACCGCTTCGACGCGAACTGCTACGTGGCCCTCACGCAGGAGATGGACACCCACGACGTGGCCCGGGATCGAGGGAACTACGAGGCGGTGCTCGCCTCTATCGGGCAGCCGAGCCTCGTCGTGGGCATCGACTCCGATGTGCTCTACCCGATCCCTGAGCAGCGGGAGCTCGTGGAGCATCTACCCTGCGCCACCCTGGAGGTGCTGGAGGCCCCGCACGGCCACGATTCGTTTCTCATCGAGCTCGACGCGCTCAACGCCCTCGTCGCGTCCTGGCGGGCCGAGCGAACCGCGACGCAGTCGTCGGTACGGTGTGAAGCGTGACTCGTAAGGACTGTGGCGTAAGGCAGGACCCGTAAATTCATCACGCATCGCGAATCACGAATCACGATCGGAGCGTGCCGGCGTGTGGGCTTGGTCCGGGAGCGCCTCGGCGAGGGCCTCGCCTTTGATGGGCTTGCTCAGGAAGTCGTCGGCCCCGGCCTCCCGACAGCGCCGGCGGTCCTCCTCCGTCACCGCAGCCGTCAGGGCGATGATGTAGGGCTGCTCGTCGGCGGGCCACTCTTCGCGGATGCGGCGCGTAGCCTCGAGCCCGTCCATCTCCGGCATCTGCACATCCATCAGCACGACATCGAAGGACCGCTCCTGAAGGTCGTCCAGGGCATCGAGTCCAGTGGGAGCAACCTCCACGTCGTGCCCCTCATTTTCCAGCAACTGAGTGGTCATCTGCTGGTTGACGGTATCGTCTTCGGCCAGCAGAATGCGCAGGGACGCCTGCCCAGGCCGCTCCGTCTCGCCGTTTTCTTCAGCGACGGGGGACGACGCGCCGAGCACCTCCGCCATCGTCTCATAGAGGTGCGCCTGCTTGACGGGCTTATGGACCTGTGCCTCGCACGTCACGTCGTCCTCGTTGTGGTGCTGGACCGAGCTGAGTAGGACAATCGGCGCGGGGCTCGTGTCTTGGTACTCGCGCAGACGGTCTCCCAGCGCAGGCCCGTCCGTGTCGGCCAGTCGGGCATCCAGAAGGAGCAGATCGAAGGCCGGACCGTCGCAGAGGTGGTCGCGCACCTCCGCGGGGGTCGACGCGACGGTTGCCTCCATGCCGCCGTGCTCGACCTGCTGACGGAGGAGGGCGCGGGTCGTCGGGTTGCGATGGCCCTCCAGGGCCGAAGGCGCGGCGGGGCCGGACCCGTCCTCGCCCGCCTCCACCTGGATGGTGAAGTGGAACGTGGCCCCCTCGCCCACCTCGCTCTCGACCCAGATCTCTCCGTCCATCGCCTCGACAATTTGCTTCGAGATGGAGAGTCCAAGGCCGGTGCCTCCATGCGTACGGGTCGTCGACGAGTCGGCTTGGCGAAACGACTCAAACAGGGTGTCCTGCTGCTGCTCGGGGATGCCGGGGCCGGTATCGCGGACCTGGAAGTGAAGCTCGTAGGGCTCGCCCGGCTCAGAGGGGGTGGACGCCGCCTCCACGCGCAGCACGACCTCGCCCTCGTCGGTGAATTTGACCGCATTGGAGAGCAGGTTGAGGAGCACCTGATGCAGCCGCGTCTCGTCGCTTCGGATGACGGCGGGCACGTCCGGGTCGACCCGGTACGTCAGTTCCACGCCCTTCTCGGCGGTCGCCGTGGCAAGGGGATCCAGGGCCTCCTCGACACTGGACCGCAAATGGATCGGCTGCGTCTCCAATTCGGTCTGGCCCGCCTCCAGCTTCGAGAAGTCGAGGATGTCGTCGATGATGGAGAGCAGGGTGCCTCCGCTCCGCTGGATGGCGTCCACGAATTCCTGCTGCTCCGGCGTGAGGTCGGTGTCCTCCAAGAGATCAGCGAACCCGATGACCCCGTTCATCGGAGTGCGGATTTCGTGGCTCATGTTGGCGAGAAACTTGCTTTTGGCCTGCGCCGCCGCGAGCGCATCTTCGCGGGCCTCTTCCAGCTCTTCGGTCCGTTCAGCGACCTTCTCCTCGAGAAGGCGTTGGCGCTTCTCCAGCGACCACGTGCGCCAGCGGATGATGCCGACGACGAGGCCGACCCCGCCAAGTGCACAGAGAATGTAGAACCAACTGGTCCGCCAGAAGGGCGGTTCGATCGTAAAGGCGTAGGTGGCGGCCTGCTCGCTCCAGTTTCCGGTCCCGTCGGCGGCTTTTACCGTAAACGTATACGAACCGGGGGGGAGGTTAGAGTAGGTGGCCCGGCGCTGCGTTTGAACGGACGACCACTGTGAATCGAGGCCCTCCAGTCGGTACTGGTAGGTAGTCGTTTCCGGCGCCTTGTAGTTGAGGCCGGCGAAGCGGAAGATGAGGTGGTTCTTGTCATGAGGCAGCTTCAGGCCGGCCGGAAGGTTCTCCCAGGCTGTCTGCCGACGGGCATAGTGGCTCCAATCTGGCGTTCCGGAGAAAAAGCGGAGCCCCGTTACGTGGACTCGAGGGGGCGTGGTGTCGGGACGGTTTTCATTGGGATGATAGCGCGTGAGTCCATGTCCCGTCCCGAACCACGTGGACCCATTTTGTGCCTCAGTGACGGCGTGCCGAGCAGCCTCGACCCCGAAGAAGCCATCCTCTTTTCCGTACGACCGGATGGGCATTGTGCCTGTATGCTTGTACGTGCGCGTGTCGAGGCGATTGACCCCCTTCTCCGTGCCGGCCCACAGGTGCCCGTGGCGATCGAGCAAAAGCGACACCGTCGTCGAGCCGCTGAGGCCATTCTCCGGAGTGAACGCCGCGAGCGAGTCGGCTTCTGGGGAATCGACGTAAACGCCCCGCACGGTACTCATCCAGATGTAGCCGTCGGCGTCGACCTCGAGACACACGAGCATTCCAACTCGAGACGGATCGAGTGATCGGACGGTCTCGAATGCGTCGTCTTCAAGTCGTGTGACGGTTTCTTTAAAGCCGACCCAGAGTTGTCCCTGCTCGTCGACTGTGAGGGCACGGACAGCGTTGCTCGGCAGTCCGTCCTCAGTCGTAAACCGCTCGAAGGAAGAGTCATCATAGCGAAAGAGGCCGTTCCGAAGGGTTGCAAACCAGAGCGTGCCCGCCGGTGTCTCGGCGATGTCGACCGTGAGGCCCACCGGTTCGCCCTCTACACGCGAGTGCGACGTGTACGTATCCCCGTCATAGGAGAACAGCTTCGTCCGGGATGCAGCCCAGAGGGTTCCCGTCCGATCGGAGTGGAGTGACAGAAGCTCGCGGTTGAGTCCGTCCTTCGGTGCGTTTACCTCTGTCAACGAGGTGCCGTCGTAGCGACCGAGTCCATTCCGGGTGGCGATCCAAAGATCCTCATCGGGGCCCTCGGTGACGTCCCAGACGAGATCGTGGGGCAGCCCGTCGGCGGTCGTAAAGTGATCGAAGGGCGTGGGGGTGTGCCGGAAAATTCCCTCACCGTCGGTTGCAAGCCAGAGGTTCCGCTCGTGGTCCCGCAAGAGGGCCCGGATGACGACGCCGTCCAGTTGCTCGGAAAAGCGCTTGAGGGCGCCGGTGGGCCGGTGGTACAGGCCGTCCTGCGTCGCGACCCGGAGGGGTTCATCCGGCGCATCCTGCACGTCGAGCACCGTGAGCGAGCGAGAGCCGGGAAGACGGTCGAACCGGGTGCCGTCGTAGTGGAAGAGCCCCCGCCTCGTACCCGCCCACAGTCCTCCGTCGGCGCGGGGCACCAGCGTGCGCACGGCCCCTCTGGGGGCGGTCGTCGTGTCTACGAAGGACACGAGACGAGTGCCGTCGTACCGGTGAATTCCGCCCTGCCCTCCGATCCACAGGGTATCCCCCCGCACGGCGAGGCTTCGGGAGGAGGTCTTCTGTAGGCGGTCGGGGGCGAGGGGCCGAAACGTACTGCCGTCGTAGGAAAAGACGCCGCTCGGAGTCCCAATCCAGAGCCGTCCCCCGGGTCCCTCCGCAAGGGACTGAACGTGGTCGTCGCGCAGTCCCTGCTCCTCCGCAAAGGTCGTGATTTCGCGGCCGTCGTAGCGAGCCAGGCCGTTTCGCGTCCCCACCCAGATGGTTCCTGAGGAGTCCTCGTGGAGCACCGTCGCTACATTGCTGGGCAGCCCGTCTTCCGCGGTGTAGGTCTTGAAGGAGTGGCCGTCGAAGCGGGCGAGGCCGCCCCCGAGAATAGCGAGCCAGAGGTACCCCCGTTCGCCCTGCAGCACGTCCCAGACCTGTGACTGCGGGAGGCCCTCCTCCAGCGAGTACGCCTCAAGGGCCCGGCGCTGTGCATTCGAGGAGGACGGTGCACAAAGGCCAACCCCCAGAAGCAGGCACGCCGCGAGGAGAGTGCTTTGGACCGAGACGGAGCCGGGCCGTGTCCACGCGAGGAGGAGAGACATTCAGCAGTCGGGCATCGAACCGCGGAAAATGAGGCAGGAGCTGTGTATTTGTTGCTCCAAATAGCATCAAAAAGTACGCCATCAACGGGCGAATTCAGAAAAGACGGCAAGGGTCGCGGACGAAGAAGACAGAACGGAGAAGACAAAAGACACCCCGCCTACTGCGCCGATCGTGGGGAGCGAAAGATCGAGGCCTGCTACGTCAAAGCCTCCCGTGATAACTCCGGTCTCATGACGCAGGCGCTCGAAGACCAGGCGACGCTGCCGTTTCAGCACCCCGATTTGCTCGCAACGCGCATTTTTGAAGGTCCCCGTTTTTACGGTCCCCCTTCTTCAAGTACCGCCCGATGCCCTCCTCGGGACTCACGTCCGGCGCGTAGCCCAGACGCTGCCCCAAATGCACTCGCTCGCCTGTCTCAGAACGGATGGCTTCACGGACGGCTTCAGAACGAACGTCCTCGGCCTTGCGCAAGTGGGGCGCCGGCCGCAAGCCAGGGGCCAACAGACCGGTTCAGATCACCAGCCCCTTCCCCTCGATCACCGTCCCTGCAATGTGGCGAAGCACGTGACGCAGAAAGTCCACGACGCCATGCCGATCAGATGTCATGCCGGTCAAACGCCTCTTTCTGCATGATTGGTGCCCAAAAACCACAGGACGTCGGCAAGATCGTCTCTCAGCGCGTTTTCGGGCCGCTTCCAGAAAACACGAGTGCGATTTTGGGGCGATCGGGTCTACGATGCTCCCTGGTTCGCCCTCAGGATTTTCTTTTTTCTGTGCCATGCAACATACGGCGCTCAGGCGGGAATGCAAACCCCTGCGCACCTCCACGCGGCGTTCGATGGCTGCCGGAATCATCGAAATCGCGACCGCACGAGGTCCGACCGGACCTTCGCAGCCTGTTTTAAACGAACACCGACGTACCAGCCCACATCCACGACGAACAGATCGGGCCTTGTCGGTCTACCAGCCCGAACCACACCCCCCTCCAGACCGTTGTCCTCGTGCCTTTCACAACCAGTTGCCCCTTCCCATGGCGTCTTCGTCCGCCCCTCCGGTCCCGGCCCTGCAGAATGGCGACCGCCTCACGCGCGACGAATTCGAGCGGCGCTACGAGGCGATGCCAGGCGACAGAACGGCCGAACTCATCGAAGGCACCGTCTACATGCCCTCACCTGTCCACGCCAACAGTCACGGTCGCCCTCATAGTGCAATCATCGGTTGGCTTCTCACGTACGACGTTGCCACGCCCGGGGTGACCTCGTACGACAACACGACCGTCCGTCTCGATCTCGATAATGAGCCGCAGCCCGACGGCCTGCTCCGCATCGATGAGGACGCCGGAGGGCAGTCCCGCATCAGCGACGACGACTACGTCGACGGCCCTCCGGAGCTGATTGTGGAGGTCGCCCACAGCTCCGCCGCGTACGACCTGCACGACAAGAAGCGGGCCTACCGCCGCAACGGGGTGCAGGAATACCTCGTCTGGCAGATCGAAGAGACGCAGGTCGACTGGTTTGTGCTGGAGGGTGGCGAATACCTGTCGCTCTCCCCGGGCGAGGAGGGCCTGGCGCGCAGCCGGGCCTTTCCGGGGCTCGTCCTGGACGTAGACGCGCTCCTGGAGAAAAGGTACGATTCCGTGCTCACGGTCCTGCAGGAGCAGACCGGAACGGAGGCCCACCAGGCCTTCATCGAGCAACTCGCCGCCAAAAACGACGGAACACGAAGGTGAAGGGGGGCTGGAGGTTGCGGATCCACGGTACCGAGTGCTCCGAATTCGTTTTGGATGCCGTGTTCGAACGGCGAAGAGTCCGGCTCGGGAGCCCTTCGGACCCGGGACGCCGCCGACGTGGCCCTGGTGCTCTTAAATCCTCCCATTCTCCTGCTGGTGATGTGGGCCGCAAAGCGGATGACCGGGCTCTCGTACGCCTATTTGATCTACGACATGTACCCGGGTTTCCCCGTCGCGCTCGACATAATCCCGGAGGACCGTCCCCTCGTCCGGGGATGGGAACGGGTCATGCAAATGGTGTACCGCGACGCCGACCGCATCGTGATCCTCGGGGACGCGGTGAAGCGACGGCTGGCGTCCACGATGGGGCGGGATTCCGCGTTTTCCACCAAAAAGGCCGAGAGGATTCCAAACTGGGAGGTTGGACCGTTTATCGCCCCACGCCCACATGCGAAAACCCGTTCGCCCTGGAGGAGGGGCTCACGGGTTCCTTTGCGCTTCTCTGTTTCGGCAACATCGGCCGCAGCACGTCCAGACCGTCCTCCCCTGCATCGGGTTTCCGGCTCGCTCATTCAGCGTCACGAGGTTGTGGACGTGCGGAATCTCTTCTTCGCGTTCTTCTAGAATTGCTTTGAATGCCTTCTCGACTAGCCGTGCCCCTTGAGGTGCTGCCAGATGGCCCGGCCGACCATGCCGCGATGACCCGCGACGTAAATTTTGGCGTCGGAAGCTGAAAGATGCATGCTACGAGCCTGGTTGACGTGCAGAATGGATCACAAACGTACTGTGACCGGCTCAGGGGGAGATCGTCTCGGACTCAAGGTCGACGGGCATCGGTGTGGTGCCCGCCCCTTCCCCGTAGATGTACCGCTGCAGAACGGAATCGTACCGCTCGGCCGCGTGGGAAAGCGTGTAGCGCTCCTCGAAGGCCTCTCGACCCCGCTGCCCCATCTCCCGGAGCCGGTCCCAATCGTCGAGGAGACGGCGGAGGAGCTGAGCCACGTCGTTGCCCGTTGGATCCTCCAGGACGGTCCCGCAGTCGTGCTCTTGGATGGTCCGGCCCACCTCGCTCCCAGCATTGACAAATCCAAGCATTGGGGTTCCCGCCGCCATGATGCCGTACGTCTTGCTTGGCACGGACATTCCGGTGAATCGGCTCTCCAGACATACTACGGCAACGTCCGCCGCCGAGAGAACTGTGTCGAGGTCTTCCAGCGGCTGGTAGGGCAAAAACACCACGTTCTCCAATCCCCGCTCGTCAGCCATGCGCTGGAGCGTCTCTTTCTTCGCCCCCTCCCCGTTGAACTGAAACAGCACCGGGGCGTCCTGGAGTCGTTCGGCCGCCTCAATGAGCGGCTCCAGGTTGTGCGTCGTGCCCATCCGGCCCGAATACTGCACGAGGATCCGGTCCCCCACCTCGTGTTCTTGTCGAAAGGGATTCTCGTCCCGCGGGACCGGCTCGACGGTTCGTTCGTCGGACCAGTTGGGAATCAGGTGCATCGTGCCCCAGTTCTCGCGGCGCAGCTTGTGTCGAACGAGCTCGGCCATATCCCGGCCAATGACAATGGTGCTCGCTGCCCGGTTCAGCATCAGGCGCGACGCTTGCTCCCAGACTCGGGCGGGAAGCGCGCCGCTTCTGATTGCCCCCAGCTCTTCTGCAATGTCGGGGTACACGTCGTACACGAGTTGCACGTACGGCAGGCCGTGCATCGCGGACATGTACCAGCCCGCCAGTCCGGCAAACGGTGGATTGGTGGTCACGAGCAGGCCATCGTACTGGTCGCGGTCCCGCACCAGGGCACGGATTGTGGACAGCAGATAGGTCCCGCCCCGCACCCCGCGGAGAAACATCCCGTTCCGGTGTGCCCCCCACACCGGGACCCGCTTAATGCGGATGCCTTCGTGCAATAGCTCCGGGGGCACTTTGGCTTCGCCCTCTTCCACCGTGTACTCCGGCTGGTCGCAGTAGACGGTGATCTGCCAGCCCTTCTCCTGGAGCCGACGGGCGATCTCTGTCATGTGCATCCCGGTCGACACCATCTCCGGGTAGAAGTGCTTGCAAACCAGCGCGAGGCGTTTCCGGGACATACACGGAACTACTCTACTCTAAATTGATCCAGGAACGGGGTGCGGAGGGGGAGGAGAAGGAGGGATGTCTCATGTCGCCTTCTCGTTGGGGGACCGCATCTCGGCCACAATGTCGTCACACCGGTCCGCCGGCAATTCATCGCCGTAGTAGCGCAGAAAGAACTGGACGCGGCGCTCGGGTGGGGTCAGGTCCTCGGGCAGCGACGACCAGACGATCGCTCGAGCCGTCTGGCACATGGAAATGCCCATCTGGAAGCGCTCCTCATTCGATCGGGCCATGAGAAGGGCCCGATGGAGGTCTTGCATCTGGGGGGTGGTGTCGTTCATTCCAGCCAGCGGTCCGCAAAGTCATGGAGATCCAGTTCTTTCAACCAGTGCTCCAGGTAGTCTTCATCGCATCCGGTCGCCATGAGGTTTCGAACGTCGCGTTTCTGAACCTCTGACCGAGAATCCTCCGCCCACGCAATTTTGGAAATGATCAGGTCCTCTTTGCGCACCACGTACACCTCCGCGGCCCCAAGCTGCACACGCCAGCGCCGGTCAAACTCGACCTCTCGGTACCGCGTGCGCTTCCGGAGGACGAAGTCGATCTTAAGGACACTCTCTCGGTGGATGAGATTGAACATGGACCGTCGTTGCACGGCGTCCCGAACCGCCTTGCGGGACACGTGGTAGTCCGACTGAAAACTGGAGGCCAGTCTCGGAACCTCGCTCTGTTCAAGATCAACCACCAAGTCAATGTCTCTCGTCATCCGCGGCTCAGCGTAGTAGTTCATGGCCATCGAGCCGGTCAGCATGTAGGGGATTCCTACCTCCTCCAGCCGGGCCGTGACATCGTGGAGGACGTTGAGTTCATCCATTCCCATGCCGACTCAATACCGCTGAATGAAACGTGGGGCGCGCTCCGCATTTTCGGGGCCGCGCCGAGATCTTGCGGTGGCTCCTCCGAGGCGAGGAGGGGGGTCGAGTTGACATGCTACCCAACGTTGAACGTGTACCGTTTAACGTGCAACGCGCCACGTCTAACATGCAACGCGCCACGCCCCACGCATCAGTGCGCCACCGCAAACCGGCTGGTCGTCTCCGCCTCCCGGTGCGTGCGCATCTGCTGCTCGATCCACTCGGCGGTCACCTCCATCCCGTCCCGCAGCGCCGTTGGCGGCGCCCAGCCCAGCTCGTCCAGAATCTTGGTGTTGTCCGAGTTGCGTCCGTCGACCCCCTGCGGCTTTGTCCGGTCGTACGCCCGCTCGAGATCCACCTCCGCGGCCTGCTCAATCACGTCCACCAGCTCGTTGATCGTCACCAGCTCATCGCTCCCCAGGTTGATCGGGTCGGTAATGCCCGAGTGCATAATGCGCTGCGTCCCGTCGACGCAGTCGTCGATGTACATAAACGAGCGGGTCTGCGTCCCGTCTCCCCAGATCACGATGTCCCCGCTGCCGGACAGCTTCGCTTCGACCGCCTTCCGCGTGAGCGCCGCCGGGGCCTTCTCCCGCCCCCCCCCGTCGTACGTCCCGAACGGACCGTAGACGTTGTGGTAGCGCGCCACGCGGGTCGTGAGATCGAAGTCCTCGCGGAAGTGGCGACACATCCGCTCGCTGAAGAGCTTCTCCCACCCGTAGCCGTCCTCCGCGAGGGCCGGGTAGGCATCCGCCTCCGCGAGGGGCTCGACATCGGCGGTGTCCTGCAGCTCCTGGTTATAGACGCAGGCGCTGGAGGAATAGAAGAACCGCTCAACGTCCATGTCCCGGGCGGCCATGAGCAGGTGGGTGTTGATCGTCACGCTCAGCATGCAGAGGGCCTTGTTGTTCTCAATGAAGCCCATCCCGCCCATGTCGGCGGCGAGGTTGTAGACGTGGTCGGCGTTCTCTAAAGCCCGGTAGCAGCTCTCCTTCTCCCGCAGGTCGAGGGAGCGGTTGTCCGCCTGCGGGAATTTCTGAAACCACTGGTTGGGGGGCTTGATGTCGACGGCGCGCACCTCGGAGAAGTCCTGCCGCAGCAGGTCGGCCACGAGGTGGCCGCCGATGAAGCCGCCCGCGCCGCAGACGACAACAGTCTTGTCAGGGTCGACCTCGCCTTGAAAGATCGGTTCGGCACGGGTCCGGTCTGTGGGATCCGGGGACAAAAGGTCCGTGCGGGGTTCTGCAGCCTTGTTCAATGAGAGCTGACCGTTCGTACTCTTTCCCGAAATGTCCGTCATATTACAAATGATGAAGTTTTGAGCTGAGACTACGGTTCGGTTAGCGGTACGTCGGCGTTGATCACCGACATTATATCACTCTGAGGGTGGGTCTACGTGACTTCCGTTGTGGACAAATCCCATTCGGTGAATTCCCTGTCGAGCATCTCTTCCAGTTTTTTCACCTCCTCCGCGTACAAGTTCGATAGCTCTTTCCGGAGTTGCGGATCCATCTCATCGTTAACCTCCTGCTTGCCAAACCAATTCTTTACGCCGAGCGTCCGAGCCAGCGTTCTCGGCCAATAGATATCTCTTCGTTTCAACTCGCGATTGACTTCGACGGCCCACGCATAGGCGGCACGGAAGTAGGGGATATGGCGCGAATTCTCTTTCGACTTCCCTGCATCCGGTGGAAATGCATCAGGATCGACTTGTAGAAAAGTTGCCAGCTTTCTTCGAGTGGACTCCACGTCAACAAGATCTTTCTCGGTGGTGAGTATGAGGAATTGGCTGCGGTCGAACCGGTCGAGCCACCGGTCGAGGTATGTCCCGTACCGTCCCCACTCTACCCTATGTGGATGATTCTCCACAAAAGACCGAAAAGAGATGTCCAGATTATCGATGCGACAACGAAACCAGTAGTGCGAGTGCAACCGATCAACCGGATTTCGTAGGAGAAGGATGATCCGTTTGATCGAAGGTAGCTCCGACTTTAACGCTGCAATCCGCTCCGGTTTGCAGTACAAATAGTGTGGCGTTATTTCTCCCACAGCTCGATAGGAAGAATCTTTATCAGGAAAGAACTTCCGATACCATGAGTAACCACGTTTTTCATAATACCGGTCAAAGAAATGAACCTCTCGTTCGTCTGGAGGAGCCCATATTCGAGGATGCGCGCTCAGCACCTCATGAAGCCATGTGGAGCCCGCCTTCGGTACGCCAATGCCTAAGAACGTAGGCCAGCGCGTGGAGGATGAACTCGTCATTCGAGTGCTTACCGACGATCTACGCTATTTAGCAATCCTGACTCTGTACTAAAGCAGCTACACGCCAACCTCTTCCACCTCCCGATCTGCATAATACTCTTTTGCCCACGCAGCGAATTTTTCCAGGCCCCCGTCAATGGGAGCGTTGGGCGAGTATCCGAGGAGTTCTCGGGCTTTGGAGATATCTGCATAGGTGCGCTCTACATCCCCTGCCGGTCTGGGAAGCTGCTTGATTTCCGGCTCGACGCCCAACGCGTCCCCGATCCCTGCAATCAGGTCTCGGAGCTTCATCATCTTCGATCCGCCCAGGTTGATAATCTCGTACTCGGGAGTCTCCACGGCATGCGCCCGGTGTAGGCTGCTCGTCACCCCATCCACGATGTCATCCATGTACGTATAGTCGCGGCTCGATGTCCCATCGCCGTATATCGCAATTGGCTGACCCGCCAGGAGCTGACGCGAAAACTTATGGATCGCCAGGTCCGGACGCTGTCGGGGTCCGTACACCGTGAAGAAGCGCAGACAGTGTACCGTCATGTCGTACAGATGATGATACGTGTGCGCAATCAGCTCCCCGGACCGTTTCGATGCAGCGTATGGAGAAATGGGGTGGTGAACAGCGTCCTCCTCGGCGAAAGGGACCTTCTCGTTGTTGCCGTAGACGGAGGAGGACGACCCGAAGGTGAAGGTCTCTACGTCCATCTCTCGTGCAAACTCCAGCATCGACTGGGTTCCCGTGATGTTGAAGTGAGCACAGCCGACCGGGTTTTCAATGGAGGCCCGCACGCCGGCCTTCGCGGCAAGATGGACGATCGCATCGATCGAATGTCCATCCTTAATGTTCAGGAGAAATCCCGTATTGTTGATGTCTCCCTCCTGGAAGTGGAAATTCGAATGCTCGTGGAGGTCTCGAATGCCCTCCTCCTTAATCGATCGGTCGTAGTAGGGATCGAAGTTGTCAATGGCCGACACGATGTGTCCTTCGTGCACGAGCCGTCGACAGACGTGTCCGCCAATGAACCCGGCGCCGCCGGTTACCAGCAAATGTCAGCTGTGGATGCCACCAAATACCAAGATTCCCCGACATGTTAGTCCGGGAATTCTCACCAGGATTGATCGGTCTCGTATCCTAAGTCGATCAGAACCTGTCCTGCGTGTTTTTTGAATTGGTCCTTTAGATCTGGGGTGAAATGCTGCTTCCAATCCCCGGCTACTCCTTTCCGGACGAAGCTGTCGGAATCCTGCTCTCCCCGGGTTCGCCCTCCACTCATGCTCTCGAAGCTGTGCTCCTCGACGATGTTTTCAATCGTCGACGGAGAGGTGTCGAGTGAGAAGTGAGACGCGACTCGACGGAACTCTCCGACTGTGTCCGCAAGCAGATCTTCGTACCGGAGCTCAATGCTCTGCTCCGGATCTCGATTTTCGCGCCAGGAGCACATCCAGTCGACGAAGCCTGGAAGGAGGGTGCGGGCAAAGTGACGCAGACCGGCCTCAACGTCCAGGCCGGAATAGTCTTCATACTCCGGATGCCAGGGCGTGCGCCGTACGTAGAAGTAATGGCTCACCGCCACGTCGCGCAAATCACGGTACATGACGACGTACGGAATGCCGGCCTCCCGGAGAAGACGCACGTTGTGCAGCGACCCGTGTACGTGCAGTTTCAGTACCGCCAGGGCCTCCTGCAATTGACTGAAGATCTCTTCCGGAAGCTCGAAGTCGTGACTGCCCTTGTGTGCTTGCTCGTAGGCAATTGCCTGTAAAGGCATCACCGTTGTATACCCTGAGTAGCTCGCAAGCATGCTCTCCATCCAGCTCGTTCCACTCTTCGGCAGACCAGCGATGAAGAGAAGCGGATGCTTAGACGAAAGATCGTCTCGCCGATAGTTCTTCCGGGCAGCGCGAATTTGCATCCGAAACCGCAGGCCACTAATCCACCGCTTCGTGCTCTGAGCTAGCCAGGCGGGCGTATACCGGCGGGCGAGTCGCTCCAACATCTTCACTCCACGACGCAAACCAGATTCTGGAAGGGCACGAACTATTCACAATCACCCAGCGGCTACTCAGTTTCCCGCACCGCGCGGAGCATGGCTTCTTGCACTGCTTCCGGACTAAACATTTCTCTGTAGGTCCAACGGGCCGCCCGCGCCTTTTCCTCCCAGTTTGAGCGATCGCTCAACGCATCAAGAGCCCGTTTAATTTGAGAAGGGGACTGTTTGCCGACCAGGTACCCGTTCTCATCGTCGAATACATATTCGGGAATTGCCGCGTGCTCGGTTGCAACGACTGGTGTCCCAGCGTTAAGCATTTCGATGATCGAGATGGGCTGTGCCTCGTTCGGGTAATACGTTGGCAATACAAAGACATCTGCTCCCAACATCATGTGACGAAGCCGCTCCCGATCTGTAATCCGCCCGTGCACCTGCATCGCATCAGCATGACTGTACTGAGAAAGTTGGCCCATGAAGCGCCCCCGTGCCTGCGATGATGGCCAATCCCCTACGAAATCGACAGTCGCTTCACCGCCATCAATGTTGAACTGTTCGACAGCCTCTGCAACATCGCGGTATCCCTTCGTCTCGATCATGTTGCTCAGGTGCAGTACCCGAAGAGAGTGCTCGCGGGAGCGCTCCTTAATCTTGGCATTCACTGTTGCCTCGCTGCAACGGACCTGCTTATCAATTGTGTTGGGGGCAACCGTTCGCTTCGATGCAGAAATATAACCTTCCGTCCGATTGCTAAGTAGGCGACTTGTGAACACGAACGTGTCAACCAAATCTGACATGCGGCGGGCAGATCGAGACGTTCCCGTCTGTTCAAAAACCTGAGCGAAGTTTCCATTGTGGACGTGCGCCACTACTCGAGACACGTACGGACGAGCAATCTCCAGGGCAACTCGGTTGCGCCAGTGCCCAAGCACGGACGGCGACGCGACGAAATAGAACGTGTCATAATCTGACTGCTGCAAGCGCCGCCGTAGAACCGCATAGTCCTTCACGAGCTGACCCGCAAAGAAAATGTGGTACTTCACCCATTCACGGTCAATCTCGTCCGGGCGAATACGGCCGAAGGAGGTATCAATACGATCAATATCGATTTCTTCTCTCAGAAGATTTGCAAAGGTGTCAGTCGCAATCGTCATTCCCGTATGAGGGGGCGGGAACTTGGCAAAGAAGAGAATACGCGGTGAGCTTGCTATGCTATTCGTGCTCTCTGTACTTCTGAATAGAGTACGCATCCATGATCCGACGATAATATTCGAGGTCCTGATTGTCGAAGTAGTCCTCCCACTCTCCTGTTCGGCCTTTCCGCGTGAAACGCTTTCCCTCTCTGAAGTAGTCTCCTGAGGACCGAACGTTGTGCTTTTTTTCGACTTCACGCACTTTCTCGAAGCGAGACCGCTGGACGGCCTGCTGAACGACATCTCGTTGTACATCCAACCCTACGGCATCAAGCATCCGAGTAAACTCAGCCACGCCATCCTCTTTGAGCTCCTCATACCTGAGACAGATAGTCGCCTTGTCCTCCCAGGATTGGTAGTGCTTGCACCATGCCTCAAGACCGTACTTGGGATGCCGAATGAAGGTAGAGAACTCTCCTTCAAACGTACTGCGTGTCTTATCTCGTTCGAAGTGATAGTACGACACCATAACATCTCGGGGGTCCCGGACAAGAAGGATAGAGCGACCCCCGCGGAAGAATGGCCAATGGGGCTTGTGGGTTTTCACGACCCGAGGAATTGTCTCGTGGGGCCATGACCGGAGCAAGTTACTTACCCCGAGCTCGGGCATTGTCGCGTCCAGCTTCGGGAATGTCACCGTTTGTCCGTCCCATTCCCGAAGGCTTATGAGATTGCAGAAAAAGAATCGGACCCACGTATTCCCAGACTTGGGGAAGGAGGTTAAAATGATGTCCTCATTCCGGAGGCCAACAATCCCGAGTGTGTAGTACCACAGGAGCGATGCATGCTGCTTCGTGCGGGTAAAGGGCATAAAATCCATTCTGCTACGAAGATCCCGTCGTCCAGGGGGGCAGCGGATTCTCAGGCGTAAGAACGTTAGAGCGCGGTAATCGCCGAACGAGCTCCTTGAGACGATCATCACTTGGCTTGTACAGAGATCGAAGCTGCTCTGCAACCTCATCGGAAAGGGAGGGTCTCTCTTGGCCAAGACCCATCGCAGATACCACTTGATGGGCGATATCGGTTGCTTTACCAAAGAGTGCATTGTTCGGAGTCGCGCGCTCGAGGCACAATAGCGGCCGGAGGTAACTGTTTTGCTTTGGCCGTCGAGTCAAGCTTGACGGACGGAAACTTGGATCAACCCCGAGAGCCCGATACAGGCGCTGGAGCGTATCGAGTGGACGCTCACGGACGTCCTCGTAATAGAGGAGGTACACCGACTCCGGGCCAAATTGATTAACATACCTCTCCAACTGCTCCGCGTACATACCACGGGCAATAATGTTAAAGTAGTACTCCTCTGGGTCATACGTCGTCTTTGGTTGCTTCAACTTCCACTCTTTTATAGCTCGACGCAAGCCTTCATTCGGATCCAACTCACGGACATTCATATTTCTCATATTCCAAAAGTACGACGAGAAAGCGCGATCAAGCGGCGACCGCAGCGATGCCATAACTTTGAGATCTCCCAATTCATCCTCCACAGCTGCCGGAGAGCGGAGATCGAACAGATAGTCGGTTGACACGTCGCCGACTCGCTGTCCGTCATTCGGCTCCCCGACATGCTGGAAGTACCAATCCGTCCCATGCTCCTGATGAAGATTTCCCCCCAAGTATATGTCTTCCCGCTTCCTTCTGGGAAGGTGAATCTCGGGATGGTCACGAAGGCAGTAGTAGAGCCAAGAGGTAGCAGATTTTTGTGCTCCAATGATGAGGAATTGGACACTCCTATCTACCATCTAGAATTTGTTTTATATATTTGGTATCG
Source organism: Bacteroidetes bacterium QS_3_64_15 (assembly GCA_003022565.1). Classification (GTDB taxonomy): domain Bacteria; phylum Bacteroidota; class Rhodothermia; order Rhodothermales; family Salinibacteraceae; genus Salinibacter. The sequence continues at coordinate 45,249 of PXTN01000017.1, forward strand.
CTATACAAGACAATAAGTCCTCATTTCTATTTAAAAAATAGTTGCAGCCTTGAGTGAAATGTATAGTATTACGCCTAGTACGAATAAAAGGTAGTACCCCAAAAAAAGAGGTTTTTTGTTTCCAGGCAAGCAGTATCCGTAGGACGCAAATATGAGAAGGAAAGGCATTACCTGTACTCTATATCTGACAGCGGCACCGCCTGTTACGGCAGCAGCGGCAACAAATGTAAGTACTGCTAGGAATATCAAGAAGGTTCCGTCATCTCTTCTCTTAATAGATGCCCATACTCCGTACAATACGAAAGGTAAAATAAAGTAAATCGCAAAAGCCGAAGGTGTTAAGAATGTAGCTAAGTCTAAGCCTGTCAATGTCTCAGTAGGAGGAAATGGCTTTATAAGCAAGAATACGCTGCCGAGTAGAGTCCTAATAAATATGTTTTGTCGTATTATTGACTCTTGTATCCCACCTCCACTTGATCCTATGTTACTTGTATCTTCTACTCTTGCGTATATACCCTCCAATGAGAACATGCTGTCAGCATACATGTCTGGTAGTACAGTATATGTCAAGTATGACGCTATCGATACGACTATTATTGACCATGTGATGGACGACGTGTACAACCTACGCCCAGATATTAAGGCCCTCCACAAAATGTACGATAATATTAAAACTATTATCATTTCTGGTCTAACAGTTAACAACCCGAGAATAGTTAGCGAAAATAACAAGATGTTAGCCGTTGAAAGCTTGGATTTTATCAAGGACAAAGCTGACAAACTAAGTAGAAAGGCCGAAAGAACGTCCTTGTGCGGGATAAATGAAAACACGAAGAATGATGGATAAATCAGAACCAATATTGAAGATGTATAAGATACTTCTTCACCAAACAAATTTTTTGCGAGTATATATATAGGTATTACAGTTAGAGAGGCCACTAAAGACCAGACGGCCATTACGTAAATGGAGTTCGAATCTGTCAAATTAAATATTACCGCATAGTAATAGGGTATCCAATCTAAACCATAAAGTACATAATCACCATAAGAAAGTATACCAGCCTGCGATATATTTTCAGCAACCTGGGCGGCTCGCTGTGTATCTATAGACAAAAAGGAGCTTCCATATTCACCCGTTATTATCCTTACTATTATCGTTCCTACTATTATTTTCAAAATGTAAGTATACGCAAATATGTATTTTATTCTATCAGCGTACTTTCCTCTTACAAAATATGATACAAGTGCGGCACCTACACTTAGTAAAATCAACGATTCGACCAACAAAACACCAAAGTCTGGTAAATTCATTTACCAGTTTTGTTTATAATTTTTAAGTATTTTACGTTCGTTTTTACGTACATAATTTCACAAGGCTTCAACATATCCTATGTTTCGTAAACAACTTCATGTTTGCAATTTCATCTTCGATGAGCACTCGCACGGCTCTGACACGGCCTTACGTACTGAAGGATATGTCTCCATTTGTAATGCTCGATTTTCAACTCACCTTTTACACCTCATTTACTAGCTTCAGAAAGTAGTGCCTTATATTGCTCGGATTGGCGCTCCCAGTCTAAGGATTTCGGGAGGCGATCTCTGGCCCACTCCTCCGCTAGAATCCATCCGACGTACTCCTCCGGTTCATCTGTTAACATCGTGATAAGATTGTCCATCTCTCCAACAGAGGATGCAATGACGGGAATACCACAAGACAGTGCCTCCAAAACAACGTGTGGGCATCCCTCGTTGCGTGATGGATGAACGAGCAGATTAGCCGCTTGAAAGTAACGGTGGACCTCTTCACGCGGAACGAATCCCGGCGCGATGACCCCTTCTGAGTACTTTGCGAACACCTCTCGGTACGGCCCATTCCCCACCAGACAGAACTGAAATTTGTCACTCTGCCTTAGCACTTGTTCGACAATGTCAGCCAAGCGATCGGCTCCTTTTCCCCATGTGAACCGCCCGACGAACAGAATCGTTTTTCGTGCCGGATCGAGTCCGAGTTCTTCTTTCAACGCCGGCTGTTTCTCTTCGGAAATCGGGGAGAACCTGCGCGCATCAAACGGCTGGTATAGTGCATGAACTTTTCTCTTCGGAAAGCCAGCATGCACGAGCCCTTCTGCTAAATTCGGCCCGATGGCCACAATGCGATTGGCGAGTCGATACACTTGAGCAAGTGTGAGATTATGGACAATGTATCGCCTTGCCTTCCCGAGGAGAGTGTCGTACATAGACACTTCGTTTAAAAAGTCTCCAGTAATGCGAAGGAGCGACGGGACACGATACCATCTCCCTAACACCACAACAGCAACCCCCAGTGGAAACGGTTGAGCAACGTTCACGATTAGGTCGGGACTGCGTTCGTTTAAGTACTGCCGCATAGCCTGAAAGCCGTAGCGGAGCCCACTCATGTGTTCTGAATGTACGTCCGCTCGATACACGTCTACAAGGGATAAAAGGCCGTCACGGAAATCACTTACAGGCCCCACAATGAGATCAAACTGGAACTCTTCACCAGTCATCCGGCCTAGATTATAGACGAAAGCCTCCATATTAAACCGGATCGGATCTCTGGCAAGTAGCCCTACTCGCGGCTTAGTCATGTTTGAACTCGTTAATCGTCCGGATCAAAACAACAGAAGAAGACTCGAAGCGGCTTACCCTGACAATGTCTCTGTCGGTTTACGAGGCCGCAAATATCCGTACTTCTCCAGCGTCGAGGTTGCCTCCGTTTCGATTCGATCTATCTCTCTCGCAGTGAGACGACGGTGCGAACGGCCGTTCATATTTCGAATGGGTTCATTGTGTCCGTGTACGTTCCACTTCCCATGAAGCATGTCCTCAGGCAGGGACGAAAGACCAAGGAATTCAGTGATTCGCCCTGCTACCTGGACTGGATTCTCAGTTAACTCTTCGTACCGGAGGTGTAGAAACCGCTCTGCACAAGAACGAGTTGCCGATACAACTTCATCACTCCGTCGCCATTGCCGTGCGTAGAGGTCGATAGGATACTCCCCTTGGTACTTCGGGTGGTTGTGTCAATTATGTTGTGTAAAGTGCCAGTGGCCTGACCGGGATTGAGCTGGAATAGAAAAGGGCCACCGCCGCCTGTTAGGTTGGTTTGACTCACCGAAAGTCGAATCAACCAACAACACGACGATGCCCCTTCAAGTATCGTTTAACGAGGAGACTCTTCGCGAAGTTCTTATCGGCGACAAAGGAGCTGAGGTGCTCCTCCAGACCGTCATGAACAAGATTCTGCAAGCGGAAATGACCGAGCATCTCGGGGCAGAGCCGGGTGAACAGACCGACGATCGTCGGGGCTACCGAAACGGGAGCTACGAGCGGAGTCTTACCACACGGATCGGCTCCTTGAAACTGGAAGTGCCTCGTGATCGAGATGGAACGTTTCAAACTGAGCTCTTCGAGCGCTACCAACGGTCGGAGAAGGCGCTGGTGACGACCCTGATGCAGATGGTGATCGAGGGAGTGTCAACGCGCCGGGTCAAGGACATCACGACCGAGCTGTGCGGGCGGGAATTCAGCCGGCAGACGGTAAGTAACCTGATCGAGAATCTCGACGAGCAGGTCCAGGCCTGGGCCGAGCGCCCGCTTGAGGAGGAGTATCCGTTCCTTGTAGCCGACGCAATGCAACTGAACGTTCGGCGACAGGGTGCAGTCCGCTCGACGACGGCGATGATCGTTGTAGGCATCAGTGAGGACGGCTATCGGGAGATTCTCGGCTTTAAAATCGCCTTGCGCGAGACTGGAGAGAGCTGGAAGGAGCTGAAGGCCCGTGGCCTCCAGCGGGTGGAGCTTGCCACCAGTGACGCACATGAGGGGCTTGAGGCCGCCCTCCGATCGGCATTCCCGGGCTGTATCTGGCAAAGATGCCATACCGAGGGATTCCTCGGTGTACACTTCCGGCGGAATGTCCTGGACAAGACGCCTTCCAGCTATCGCGACCGAATGCACGAGTTGCTCGACGAGATTCTCGAAGCCGACTCCCAGCGGCAAGCTCAGCAGCGCTTGAACAGAACGCTCAGGATCTGAAAGAGGAGGCTCCAGCTGCCCTCCAAGTCTTGGAAGATGGCCTCTTCGACGCCACATCGGTGCTGGCTCTGCCGGAGAAGTACCGCAGGCGACTCCGAACCTCCAACATGCTGGAACGACTCATTCAGCAGGAGGTGCGGCGACGCGAGAAGGTAATCCGGATCTTCCCGAACAAGACCTCAGCCTGGCGCCTCGTCAGGGCTCTGCTGACTGAGAAACACGAAGAATGGTCAACTGGGCGTCGCTATCTCACGATGGACGCGTTCTACGAATGGCGCGAGGAGCAGACCAAGAAATCACCTGACGAACGACAATCAGAATCCTCCGATCACACTCTTCAACCTGCCTAACAGGCAGCGCGCTTTACACAACAAATTTGACTTTGTCCCATTAGGCCTTCCCGGATCTGACATTCGAGGGTCGAATGGACGAGCAAACACAGCGCCATGACTTAGAAGCGCTATGATCCGCTTCTCGTCCTGTAAGTAGATCGACGAAGTCATAAACCAGCACCGTGACCCCGTATTCGAAAAGGTCATCGAGCGCTCGGCCTTCTGCCCCTTTGCTAAGATGCTTAGGGTGAACGCCTTCTCCGATAAGACGCTCGGTAGGCACCCTCTCAAAGAACTTTGGCGTCAGGTAAAGTCGCTGCTGGGCAAATCCGAATCCATTAAGGATCATCGCTTTCACCGCCTGACCGACCGAGACTTCCCGCTCCTCGAAGTCCTGGGCGATATGCTCGTCGATTCGGTCGCCAATTTCCAGTTCCTCGGGACACCCCCTGAGACCAGACCGAGGTGGTCAAGGACCTTGCTCTCTGGAAGCTCTCCTTCGCCGAGATCAGTCGCTTGGATTTCTTCTGATAGGATTATACCACGGTTTAGTCATGCCATTGTGACCTCACTTATATGTTCCTTTATAGCTGTAAATGGGTTAGTTCCTTCGCGAGCCGGGTATCGAAGGTCGGCTACGAGGGGTCGATGGTTCGTGTGTTCGGTCGGTTCCCCGCGGCAATGCGTCTAGTTGCTCTCAACCCTTAATTTACATTACTACTAGTAGCTTCCAGGAAAAATTACTCACGGAGCATCCACTCAAACTTAGTCTCTTCAAAGTATTCAACAACTTGATTATAATTTTTTATTAGATTATTTAACTTTTCGGGGTTCTGCCTTGATGTTCCAGAGTGAACATTGCTTTCTGGTACATTTAGCTTTTCGAATATATTTTCCATTACTTTTTCCTTTCTTTCTACTAAGCTTTTATAGTATACCTTTACCATGTCTTTTTCGTGGAATAGGTTGTCCCCCCAATTAACCATTTTTTTTGTTTTTCTTATACTCTCCATTACACTTTTGGGATTTAGTGTTACTTTCTTGTTTTCTAAGTCAGTTTTACGCTCTGCAGAATTCCAAACGTCAGTTTTATTGGCTATCTTTCTCGATACTATTGTCCTTAGTATATTTTTTCTCTTCAGATGTATTATAAATAGGTTATCTTTATTAAGTAGTTCTTTCCATACTGAGAAACTATCCTCCTTAGCACCGTGATAGTAAAATAATTTAAACCCCAATGCATTAATGAAAGTTGGTTGCTTATCGTATATATCGTCTATACTTTTTATACTTTTACTATTGTTTAAAATTTCCCCATAGCACTTGATGTTATCGTGATGGTTGAGAAGTGAAACGAGCATAGTTGACCCTGTCCTTGATCTCGACAGTACGACGAAATTTTTGTAATCTCTATTTCCGAAGTTTTTAAGGGTTTCGTAAGCCACTTTTTGCACTATTTTTTTTGGCCTTCTTATGGTATCTATGAGTTTTTCTTTAAATTTCATTTCAATTTTTGTTTATTCTCTTTAATAACCTATGGTAGTGAATATAAGAGCGGTACTCCCTTGCTAACAGTTTACCTCAATACTTTTTAATGCTATGATTTTTTTATACATATTGCGGTACCCTTTTATCATTTTTTTCTTTGGCGAATTTCCGGTGGTTGGCCTATCGCGTGTTGGTGAATATTGTCCCTTGCGGGCAGTCAGGAGGGATTTTCATCAATCTACCTCGGTTTAATTCGCAAAATCCGGCATTTTTTCTCAAAAAAGGCGCTCCCGGGGAAGGGTAGGACAGGTGCCGTGGCAAAATTATGCTCTCAGACGCCAGAGACGCCGATTTCGCCCACATGCAAGAGGCCCACTACCCGAATACCCATACTTCCTCAATGTATCGGCTGCCTCGGATTCTATCCGATCCATTTCACCGGAGGAGAGACGAGAGAGCGACCGGTCGTTCATATTTCGAATAGGTTCGTTGTATCCGTTTATGTTCCACTTTCCACGAAGCACGTCTTCAGGCAAAGACGGAAGACCAAGGAACTCGGTGATTTGTCCTACCACCTGGACTGGATTCTCAGTTAACTCTTCGTACCGGAGGTGTAGAAACCGCTCTGCGCGAGAACGAGCCGCCGACACAACATCGTCACTCCGGCGCCATTGTCGTGCGCAGAGGTCGATAGGATACTCCCCTTGGTATTTTGGGTTGTCCCAACGCCCCGGATTGGCTTTCCGTCGAATGCCTTCTGCCACGGCGTATCCATCCCTGACGATGTAGATGAAATACGCTGGACGGAAGTACTTTTGCAGATACGGAATTCGTACGGCGTTCGCGATGGATTTCTCCAGCAGGTTATCAGCTTTGGAAGCATAATAAAGAGACCACTGGCGTTTTATGCGCCGGGCCCGTTCTGGTCCTTCACTGGGCCTAATGCGCATCTCATCGTGGCACTTGTGCCACATTCGCGTCCACCCTTCTTCTTCAGGACGTGGAAGGACATCCGTAAGCACAACACCCTCATGGGGAAGTCCCTCAATGTCCGGATGGGAGGCCAATATTTCATTCAAAAGTGTGGTTCCAGAGTTGTAGCACCCGATGATGAAGATCCACCGTTCCGGTTGGGGTTCAAATCCAAGGGGCGTGAGCGCCTTTTGTAGCAGGCTCGACTTTTGTAACCGAGGATGCAACAGCTGCATACATCGCTTAGGTACTTGCCTCATCGAGATCTACCCGATCCATTCTTGCTTCAGTTGAAAGACTTCGCGGCAGGTATTAGTCGCCAGAATCCAGGCTTTCGTCTTCCACAACGCCCGTGTGTTCGGAACTGTGAGGCGTGGCACTTCAAACAGATCTTTCCTCTGATCAGCATAGGCACGGACGGTTGTCACCGCCCCATCAAATCCTTCTTCAAATGCAATCTTTTTAGTGCAATTGTCCCAATGAGCGCGTCCACCGTACGGGTACGCGAACCAGTCTACCGGCTGGTTAGTCCAAGATTCCAACTTTTCCTTTCCTTCCTTCATCTCGCGGCGTACATCCTGCGAGGACTGACGTGCTAAGTTTGGATGTGTCACAGTATGAGCTCCGAGATCCAGCCAGGGGGAGCTACAAGCATCCTTGATTTCTGACGGTTGAGCAAACGCATTGCTGGGAATCTCTCCTGGAATCCCGGCTTCGATATCCTTCCGTACACGATCTGCAACTTCTGGAGATGCTTCCAGAAACCATCGCTTGGACCGCGAACGAAAGTCTTTTTGATCCGAAGGATCAGTAAGGTCGAACGAGACACAGCCGGGACCGGGATCGATGCTCAATTCTGGTTGGACAACCCGCACAGCAAAGTCTACAAGGTCCCACCAGGGAAGAATGTCCTCTTTTACAAACTGAGTTGTCACAAACCACGTTACTGGAACCTCGAACTGTTCAAACACCGGGAGAGCAAGGGAAAGATTATTCCGGTACCCATCGTCCATTGTCACGGCAACCTGCCAGGTATCTGTGGGACCTGAGCACAAAATTTTCTCTAAGGTTACAAAGTCTGCGAACTCCGATAGCCAACTTAGTTGTTTCCTCAAGGTGGCAATCGGTACAGCTCCCTGTCGCCCAAAGTAGTTTTCATTACCACTCGAAGTTTCACCTGCGCAAAAAGCATGATAAACAAGAATTATTTTTTTGGACATCTGCCACCTCATCCTATACTTTCTACCTGTCTAATTTTTTTTCGCACTCAATTTTACTTATTACTATCATTTAACCAAAAAGGCATTGTATAATGTTCCGACCAACTGTTTCAAGTGGAAAGGATATTGAGCCAGGCTTACTATAACCCTCACTATTCCGACAAAATAATTTCCTTCGCCGAAGTTCAGCTGTGCCAATCTGAGCGACTCTCTAGAGTAAAACTTTCTTCGCTTTATAAATCGAAGGTTTCTCAACTCATCTGAGAATTTCTCCCTCATGTATTTTTTTGACCTAACTACTTTCTCTAGAGAAGGCTTACCCGTATACCTTTTTATTACTGTTAAAGATCTCAAAGGATAAAACTTTGTTTTTTTTGCGAGACGTATATATAAATCCCAGTCTTGGTGTCTAGGCAAATTTTCGTCAAACCCACCGACTCGCCGGAGCGTTTTCTTTTCTATAAGGGCTACAGCCGTAGTCCCAATACTACCCTCTGTAAGAAGTTTTTCCTTTATATAACCTTTCCATTTCGGATATATTTTGTTTTTCTTAAATCCTCTATCTAATATAAATCCCGTGTAAAATACCCCCCAGTTTTTGCCCATTCTTTTAGCACCACTAACTAGTGTTCTGAGGTGATTTTTCTTGATTAGATCATCATCGTCTATCATTAGTACATATCTCCCGTTTGCATTCTCAATCCCAGTATTCCGAGCGGCAGATCCACCTCGGTTTACTTCGTGTCTTACATACTTTACTTTTGAATCACCAATGGAACAAATCACATCTCTTGTGTTATCTTCAGAAGCATCATCAACAACAATTAGCTCCCAGCCTTCGAAGGTTTGTTCTCGTACGCTTTGAATTGTATGTCCGACAAGGCCTGCACGGTTATACGTAGGAATTATTACACTCACTTTCGGTCTTGCACCTTTCACGTCGTTAATCTAACCTTGGTCGCGTGTTGAATTATACGATTCTTTTGGCTACCGGACAGTTTTTCTAACCGATCTTCCGCACCCGGCTACGGCGGGCGGGAAGCATAAAGTTTCTCGTACCTCACGAGTAGCAGGTGGATCCCATGAAAGGCCTGAAACACCCACCTGGCCGTCGGGCGCTGAGTCGGATTTCCCTTCTGGTCAGGAAACGCTAAGCCCGAGGCCTGTAGGCCCTCTCGGATCCGCCATTCCAGGGCCGAATAGACAAGCAAACACAGCGCCAAGGCCATGAGCAAGGTCATGACCCGCTTCTCGCCCTGCAGGTAGATCGAGGAAGCCATAAACCAGGGCTCCTTCAAAAAGCTCTGGGCCTCTTCTTGACTCGGACCTGTCCCTTGTAGCCCCTCAGGAGCTCCTCGGCCTCTTCCGAATACACAACCAGCCACCGCTGCTCCACGCCTCCGTACTCAGAGCGGTATTCTTCCCCGCGGTAGCTTTCTGTGAGGGAACCTATCGATCGATCTCCGCCTCCTGAATCCGCGTTTTTGCATAACGAAATTGTCTCAGGTACTCGCGTCATAAACTTGACGCCGCCCTCGGTGAGTTTCTCAACGTGATCGGCGCTGTAAAGGGAGCTATCTGCGACCACGTAGTCGAACCCGTGCGCATTCTGAAGGTGATCGACGTGACGTTCGATCAGTTACGGGAAGCTACCCGGATCGCTTACATTACCGGAAAGCGGCTTCATGAGGACTGGGAGCCCGGCCTTCCGCTTGGGCACCCATGTCGAGAACGACCTGGTCTAAATCCGGGCGATTGTCGCGCGAATGGCCTTGCTGGACGCGAATGACACTGTCGTCGGAAGACTCGGTAGAGCCTGTATCGGTGTCGTATTCGCCCTCGAACGAGAAGCTGGTCGTATCCAAGTGGGCAAATCGCGAGGTGAGCCCAAGCCGATCCGCCGCGCTGGAAGCTTCGAGCCGTCCTGCTGGGAATCTTTCTCCTGCTGGGAAAGGAACCTCGATACTGACAGTCTGCTGGTAAAGCATGCCGTTCTCTATTCGGCCGACCTCTCGAGTACCGTTTCGAGCTTAAGCCCGTCGAGTTCTTCTCTCTTTTGTGGAACGTCGATCGACACACCCTCACTCATACCTTCAATAGTCCGTGCAGGTTGAGAGGTCGATGATAGCCATCAGACGGCCATGCGTCCGGTATGGACCACCGATTGGACACGTGGGTCTTTTCGGTCGTACT